>JBFNEZ010000005.1:0-59977 GCA_040797825.1 Thermotaleaceae bacterium
TCTTTATATCTTATGTTATCCATTTTGTGGATTTATTACACAGTCTGCCGTCCCCGTTTGCCTTTATTTGATGCTTAACCTGCTTAAACACTTTTTAAGTGGTTTTGGACGATTCTTTTGACATAATATGAATAGTTAAAGACTGTAGAGATCTTTCCTTTATTTTTATGGTTAAATAGCAATCTGGTGTTGAAAGCATTCTCGATGTTGAAATAGATGTGTAATCTTAAAAAAGATGCATATATTTTTCCTGACTTTACATGATCAGAGCATCAGGAAGATTCTCTAAGGATACGCCAAATCTCAAAGTAATGGAATACAATATATCTCCAGGCTACACCCTATAGGTATGGAAACTTCTTTCAGAAAGGAGGATCCGAACCTATGTACCGATGGTTACCAGCGGGGGTAGTACAAAGAATATGGGGTGACAGTAACCCCGTTCCCATATCCCGCATTCAAATTATGCAGGGAATACAATGCTTCCAAGAAAGATTGGTTGCGTACTATGCATATAATGATCCCAAAGACTTGCCCTTATGATTTGATTATTCTCATAGGTTTTAAAGAAATATTCACATGTATTGGTGTTCATAAAAGCAATATATTTGGTATAATCATCGGTTCCTTTATCCGTTAATACAATACCCTTAGGAATAAAAACACTATTCATAATATGAAAGCATGTCATAAGTGCTTCGGAACGGTTTTGCGGAACTGGTACATGTGTTTTTAAGAATGCAGTGCGAACGAAGCGCTCAGGAGAGGTGAAGCCTCCTGGGAGAGGTATGGTTCCTGCACCCTGACTAAAAGGAGTTAATGATACATTTCCCCAATAAACTTCCTCTCGTTGATGCGTTGATACATTCATATAATTTCTTAGATTGGTCATATGCCAGTTAAAATCAGGACTATTGGCCATGACACCTATGGGATTATCAATTATCTCAAGACCGGACCTAGTTTGTTCAATAACAGCACATTTGCCACTTTTATCGGCAGCAATCCAATGTAAAGGAGCAGCTGTTTGAGTGACTGGATCTTGTATACCCACGATACTGATGTTTTCTACCAGAGCCTTTAGATCATCTACAGAACCACAACGTCCTAAAATATAATGTAGAAAATCTAGGGAAGCAATCTGCTCTTTATCCTTTATGGGTAAATCATAATAGGCATAGCCTGCAAAGTATAAGGCTGCAGCAGCAAATCCTTTTTCATTTACACCATCGAAAAAACCTAACATATCATCGGTTTGTTGACCGATAGAGATAAAGCTATAATTGTCAATGTATTTTTTCTTTGTTGCAAGGCTATACCACTGGTAATTTTGGGGTATTATATAAATACCAGGGTCAATGGGATAGGAAAAATCCATGGTTCTTCCAAAAAAGTTTTCCTTTTGCATAGATTGTAATACAATAGCAGTACACATACCCTAAAACCTCCAATAATATAAATGTGGTAATTATAATGTATGCTTTGAAAGTAAACAAGGTGAACTCTTATTTATAATACTAATGCTAATTTGAATGGTCTTTAAGAGACAAAATAGATAAAGCAAGTGTATTCAGTCGTTATGCTAACCCTATTACATTAGATTTGTTATTTAGGATCAATATATTCAATATGAATATACCTCCTTTATAAAATGAAAAAATGTGCTGAAAAAATCATTTAAATACAAAATTACTATTAGGATCAAACATTATAAAAATTGGGGGATTGAGGATGAAAAAAGAAAGCTTAAGTAAAATGGGTTTTTCCACAAGAGCGGTCCATGCTGGATATCAAAAAAATGAATTTGGTGCATTGACGACGCCAATATATCAAACCTCTACATTTGTATTTGAGTCAGCAGAGCAGGGGGGAAGGAGGTTTGCATTAGAAGAAGGGGGCTATATTTATTCCAGATTGGGAAATCCAACCAATACACAGGTTGAAGATAAACTTGCCAGTTTGGAAAATGCTGAAGCCGCTGTATCAGTAGCTTCAGGAATAGGAGCCATCACCTCTGTTTTATGGACTGCTGTAAAGGCAGGAGACCACATTGTAGCAGCTAAAACCCTATATGGATGTACCTTTGCATTTTTAAGTCATGGATTAACAAGATTTGGCGTTGAAGTCACATTTGTAGATACAACAGATCCTGAAAATGTTAGAAAGGCAATGAGAGGAAACACAAAGGTTGTATACCTTGAAAGCCCTGCAAACCCCAATATGGTTATGTCAGATATAGAAGTGATTTCAAGAATTGCTCATGAAGTAGAAGGGTGTATTGTTGTAGTAGATAATACCTACTGTACTCCCTATCTTCAAAGACCTCTTGACTTGGGTGCAGATGTGGTAGTTCACTCAGCTACGAAATATTTAAACGGACACGGAGATGTAATAGCCGGATTTGCAGTAGGAAAGCAGGCGTTTATTGATCAAGTAAGACTGGTAGGCATAAAGGACATGACAGGTGCATCCCTCAGTCCTTTTGATGCATACCTAATAAACAGAGGAATGAAGACCTTAGATCTTAGAATGGAAAGGCATTGTGGAAATGCGCAAAGGATTGCTGAATTCTTAGAAGCACACCCTGCAGTAAAAAGCATTGCATATCCAGGATTAAAAAGCTTTCCCCAATATGAACTGGCTAAAAAACAGATGAAATTGCCAGGAGCCATGATTGCCTTTGAAGTGAAGGGTGGTCTAGAAGCTGGCAAAAAGCTGATGAATACAGTTGAATTGTGTACTTTAGCAGTTAGCTTAGGAGACACTGAAACCCTAATTCAACATCCTGCTTCTATGACCCATTCACCCTATACACTAGAGGAAAGGGCTGAATGTAATATCTCAGAAGGATTAGTCAGAATATCCGTAGGTCTGGAAAATCCAGAAGACATTATAGGGGACTTAAAAAAGGCATTGGATCAATTATAGTATAAACTTAAGTATTTTAGATGAATTGCCTGAATTTGTATCAACAAGAGCACTATTGTTATTTTATATTGGGGCACAGAGATATTAATAAAAACTACTTATGTGCAATGTGTTAGGTTGGAGAAAAATAGATTATAGCCAATGCTATGTAAGGGTTTATATAAAAATTGAAGCGTAATCCATCTTCCCCTAGACCCTATAGGTTTAGGGGATTATTTTGGAAATTGTTGCAGCAACAGTTATTATCCCAATTAAAGTAAAAGTAATGAAAAAAATGTTTGGAAAATCAAACAACAAGGATGAAGAGGGAAAAACATATGTCAAAGAATATGATAGAGGTTAAAGGCTTATACCACTCTTATACTAATAATGACGAATATGCAGTTAAAGACATTAATTTTGAAATTTCTAAAGGAGAAATCTTTGGATTTCTAGGACCTAGTGGTGCTGGGAAAAGCACTGTCCAAAATATTATGATTGGGTTGCTTAGTCTTCAAACTGGCGACGTTTTATATGAAGGGCACTCAATTAAAAATGTTAAAGCTGATTTTTATAATCAAATAGGAGTTTCATTTGAACATCCAAATCTTTATAGCAAGCTAACAGCACTAGAAAATTTGATTTATCATGGGAATCTCTTCGATGTTCCTACAGAAGACCCTATGAAATTGCTCGCTATGGTTGATTTGCGAGAATCTGCAGATAAGAAAGCTTCTAATTTTTCAAAAGGGATGAAACAAAGACTTGTATTTGCCAGAGCTCTGATTAATAACCCTAAAATTCTTTTTTTAGACGAGCCTACATCTGGTCTTGATCCAACAACTGCAAATAAAATTAAAGAGGTTATCTATCAGAAGAAAAAGGAAGGGTGTACTATTTTTCTAACAACACACAATATGGCTGCCGCAGAGGAATTGTGTGATCGAGTTGCTTTCTTGTATAACGGTGGCATCGTTGCAATGGACGCACCAAGAAATTTGAAAATTCAATACGGACAAAAAGCCCTTAAGGTTGAATATCTAGAAAGACACCAACTGAAATCAAAAGTATTTTTCTTAGATAATAGGGATGAACTTGATGCATTTAATAGAATTGTCAATAGCAAGAATTTTGAAACAATACACTCTCAGGAAGCAACATTAGAGCAAATCTTCATTAAACTTACAGGAAGGGGGCTCGAATGATGTCAAAAAAACTATTAACACTAATTAAGCAAAATTTGGTCCTGAGCTTACGCAATTCTCTAATATGGGTGATTTTATTATCGATGGTTATGATTATATTTGTAGTAAAGTTTGCAGTTCCAGAGGAAATTTCTCCAAATCTGGAACAATACTATTTAGATAATAGTCAAGGAAAAGCTATTGAATCAGCGTTGATTCAACTGGGTATAGATGAACTGAGGTTCGTGACCAATTATGAAAGCTTGGAGAATTTAGTTCTGGATAATAAATCAGCCATTGGTATTATTTTCAACGGAAGTCTTGATAATCCACAAATAGAGCTGATACAGTCAACAGCAATAAACAAGGAACTGTTGAAAATGATTCAAACCAAATTAAGTAAACTAATCAGTACACTGAATGGTACTTGGAATAGTGGTGTAGATATTGAGTTTATACGCCCTCAAACCAAACCAATTCCTCGAAATTTATCTCTAGTTCCTGTTTTACTGGTGTTTGAAGTGTTAATTCTGGGTTTCCTTATGATAGCTGTTTTTATATTCCAAGAAAAAGGAGATAAGGTTATTCGAGCTTATAGAATATCACCAGGCGGAACACATCTCTACATTCTATCAAAAATAATTGCATTTTTGATTATTGGGTTGATTTATGCATTTGGTATTGTAGCTTTCACTTATGGGTTTGGCTTTAATTTGATTCATTTTACTATATTAACCATTATAGGCTTCATACTTTATACACTTATTGGTTTAATCACAGCACTATTCTTCGAAGATATCTCTGGATGGTTTACCGTTGGTATCGTTTTACTAACAATCAACATGGCTCCAGGAATGTCACATCAAATGCCAAGCTTTGCACCTGCTTTTATGCGCTATATACCATCGTATCATGTTATTTTTGGTTATGATCATATTTTGTTTTTCAACGGAAAGAGTTTGGCTGCAACCTTTGGATTGCTTACCCTACTCACCATAGCAGCCTATATTATTTGCTATATACTGGTAGATAAAAAGCTAATGAAGGAGGCCATATAATGAAAAGAATTATTAGCATTATTAAAAAAGATTATGCATTAGCCTTAAGAGATAGCATTGTCTTATACATTATCATTGGCCCTTTACTACTTGCCCTGGCTGTAAGATTATTTATTCCTACCGTTGAAAATCCAACTCTCAATTTTATCGTTGAGGATTCTATTCCTTTGAAGTATATTTCTCAGTTAGAGGCTTATGGTACAGTAGAAGTGATTCAAAGTAAGGAAGGTGTCATTAATCGAGTGAATAAAACGGATGCTGTTCCTGGGATCATTTTAGAAGATAATCAACCCAAAATTATTTTTGAAGGCAACGAACCACAAGGTGTTATTGATAATTACATTACTATCTTTGAAAAGGTTCTTAATCAAAATACGGAATATGCTCTATCACTAAAAACCATAAGTGATAGAACACCAATGTTTTATGGTTTAACGACAATAATTATTATTATGACTGCTTTGTTTCTAGGCGGAACCGTTGCAGGATTTAACATAGTAACTGAAAAGGATACTAAAGTGATTAAATCCATGGCGGTAACACCACTAAAGATGAGTACCTATATGTTTTCAAGAGGACTTGTAGCAATCATTACAAGCATAATAATAGGAATTTTAAGTGCTATGATTCTATCCGGAACATCCATCAATTATGTCAAGCTTGTCTTAACGCTTATTTCATCAAGTCCACTAGTTGTAATAATTGCATTGCTAATCGGAAGAATGGCAGATAACCAAATTAACTCAATTGCAGCTATTAAGGTGATAATGCCTGTTTATCTAACACTGCCCCTTGCTTCGCTATTTATACCAAAGGCATTTCAAGTGCTATTGTACCCATTACCGAATTATTGGACATTTTATTCACTACAACACATATTTCTATCGGAAGGTGCATCAACTAAATTCTATATTGCATTAGCAACATTGTTTGTATTAGGAAGTGTGTATTTGCTTATATTATCTAAAATGTTCCGTAAGCATTTTGGATTGAGATAAAAAGGGTTAGGTAGACTTAGTAGGATGTATGATAAATAAACACAAACTGTATAAATTTTAGTGCCAGGCACTAAGATTATATACAGACTAAGGACAGAATAACTTTAGTACCTAGCACTGATTGCTAAAACGCCAGAGCTATGATTTTATTGTTGGACCTGCTGATGAACATTTAGACCCATATCAGTATTTGCAGAGCCTTGAGATGCAGCTGCACTACCTTGACTAAGCTTGCCAGATGAGTTGCCGCCACCGTACCCGATAGAAACTGAAATAACTGGAATAAGGGTCTTATCTTCTGCCGATATAGGCTTTCCGAGGGGGCCTTCCTGTTAGTTCTATCCCAAGGATTATGAAGGCTTTATTTGTTCAAAACTATAGAATGTTAAAGAAACACCAGAAATTACAAAATAATACCAAGGATATTGGTTTGAAAAGATAGAAGGATAGATAGGAATTTTAAAAAAATTGTCGAAAAAGATAGAAATAGGTCAATGGAGGAATGAATCATAAAATTGAAGGGACAGCTGTAGTTATAGTCCAGACTGGGATAGTAAGGGGATTATATTTGATAGGGGCACAAATAACATAAAACAAGAGAGTAGGGAGGAGAAGAATAATGGGTTATTTTAAGAAAAAAAATAAAAAAACCTCAATTAAGAGAAGCTTGATTGTCTTACCCCTGATGATACTGCTAGTTGCTGTGGCGGGAATAGGGGTTGTCTCATCTTATTTGATGAGAGAAAGCCTACTTGATGAAATGACACAAAATGGGTACTACTTATCGGAAAAGATTATAGAAAATATAGAAGATAATGACAGAGCATTGGAAACGATCAGCAATATGTTGGATGATAAGCTTATGGTTGTAGGAAAAATGGTTATCAGAAATGAAGGGGATTTAAGCAATGATTTTTTGAAAAATCTAGTAGAAGCCCATGGCATTGAACAGATACACTGGTATAATGCCGATGGAGAGATTATTTATTCAAATATTCCAGAGTATGTAGGTTGGACTGCGACGGAAGGACATGCAGTACATAACTTTATGATAGGGAATAATCAGGAGCTATTGGAGGAGATTAGGCAGGATACCGAATCAAAGGAGTATTTTAAGTATGGTTATTTAAAGGGTGCAGATGGAAAATTTGTGCAGGTAGGGATGATCGCCAATAGAGTGCATGAATTAATGGAAGCCTTTAGTGTTCAAAATCTTCTGGAAGAGCTGGTCGCCAGCGAAAAGATGGCCTATGCTTTAATTATAGATAAAAATTTGCGTACGGTTGCCCATAACAATAAAGAGGAAATAGGGATCGTGTTTAATAGTATATCCAGTAGAACGGCTGCAATTGATGGAATTCCCTATGCCCATGAATGGTATTATCCTCAGCAAGATCTTGTGGTTCTCGATGTCCTATATCCTCTTGTAGTGAGAGGAGAACATATAGGCGCTCTTTCTATCGGATATTCTATGGACTCCCTTCGGTCGGCCATAAATAAAAATATTTGGTTGATTCTTGTTTCCGGAATTATTGCCTTTGGGATCTTAGGATTGATTTTATTCAAAACTACTGATGGTGTCATCAGAATAATAAATCGGTTAAAAGAGCAAATAGGCTTTATGGCCTCAGGCGACTTTTCCAAAGAACTGTCCCAGACTGTAACAAGCAGGAAGGATGAGTTTGGAGAAATATCTCAAGCAATAACCCTTATGCAGCATTCTATGGGTCTTATTATTAAAAATGTATTGGATACATCTCAACAATTGGCTGCTTCCTCGGAAGAGCTTACTGCAACTAGTCAACAGTCTGCCATGGCAGCTGAAGAGGTAGCAAAAACCATTGAAGAGATAGCAAAGGGAGCATCCAATCAAGCTGAGGATATCGCCCATGGTGTAGTGTCTATTTCAGAGCTTGGAGATATTGTTACTCAAAACAAGGAATATATTCAGAGCTTAAACATGTCAGCAGAGCGAGTAAATACTCTTAAAAACCAGGGCATTGAAATATTGAAGGATCTTGTTGCAAAATCAGAAATCAACAGGCATGCATCAGCACAGGTGCAAGGCGTCATTATCAGTACCAATGAAAGTGCAGGAAGGATTGCCAGTGCCAGTGAGATGATCAAAAGTATAGCAGATCAAACGAATCTGTTGGCACTAAATGCTGCAATTGAAGCAGCTAGAGCGGGAGATGCAGGAAGAGGATTTGCGGTTGTATCAGCGGAAATAAGAAAATTAGCAGAGCAATCCAATGCTTTTACAGAAGAAATAAGTGTTGCCATTAATGGGCTGACCGCTATGACGTCCAATGCTGTGAAGACGATGGATGAATTGGAAAAAATAGTTGTGTCTCAGACGGAAAGCGTAAATAGAACCAATAATCGATTTGATGGAATTGCAGAAGCTTTAGAAGAAATGAAGAAAATGCTCCATCAGGTGAACCATTCAAGTGAAGTACTGATCCATAAAAAGGAGAACATTATCAGCGTGATGGAAAATCTATCGGCTATATCCGAAGAGAATGCGGCTGGAACTCAGGAAGCTTCGGCATCTATCGAAGAGCAAACAGCAGCTATGGAAGAAATAGCCCGCTCAAGTGAAGCACTTTCAAGTATTGCAGAGGAGTTAAATAGGCAGGTAGATCGGTTCAAGATATAGGATTTAGATTTTCTTTGAAACCTAAGTGGCTGCATAGGGTAAAGGTACGATTTTGGTAAACTCCCTCCTAAAAAAGCAATATTTTACAAAAAAAGTCAATATTATACCTGTAATAAAAATACTATTTAGTATATAAATAGTATAGGGCATATTTTATTCAGAAAATATGGGTTGATAGAGGTAGGGGAGAGCTATGATTTGCTGTGAAGAAAAAGAATCTAACCATGCTACGAGCAGAAAACATCTGTTGCAGTTAGTTGATAAAAATGTATTGAAAAATATTTTAGATGCTTTTACCAAAGCTACCGGTCTAACAGCGAATATTGTTGATATCGAAGGAAGATCCATTTTTACAAAGGAAGACGCACAAAAAAATTGTAAGTTTTGTCAATTAATTTGGCGGCTACAAAGGAAAAAGGGCATGCAGCGATGCATAGGCGCTTATGCCAGGGCAGGAAAGCAGGCTGCCATCTTTGGGGAACCCTATATCTTCCGGTGTCCATCGGGATTGATCGAATGGGCGGCACCCATTATTATTGATGGAGAGCATTTGGGGTCGATTATATGCGGGCAGGTCTTAATGTGGGAGCCTGAAGAGTTTTTTTGGATAGAGCTTAGAGAAATGAACAAGGTATTAACTGAGGATTTTGAGTCATTATTTGATGCTGCAAAAGAACTTAAGGTTGTGTCGGGAAAAAAAGTGCAGGGGGCGGCGGACTTACTTTTCGTAACAGCCAATTATTTTATGAAAGCAGGTTGGGAAAGTCTTCGTCATCAGCAGGAATTGGCTTTGCAGCAATCTTTGTTGCATGAAGAGATCCAAAACCGAAAGTCTCTAGAGGCAAAGCTGAGTATCCAGAATTTAAACTTAGATTATTCCCTTGAAAAAGAACGGGAACTGATTAGTAAGGTCAGATTGGGAGATTTAGATAAAGCAAAAAAAAACTTTCAGGAGTTATTGGCAGAAATTTTTATTATAGGTGCAGCAAAGCTTCCAGTGATTAAGACCCGAGTTCTTGAACTAGGAATTATATTATCTCGGGCCTCCGTGGATGGGGGAGCAGATTCCAATGAAGCCTTAGAGATTAATAGTGCATTTCTACAAGATATTCATACATTGAATACGATTGAAGAAATCGACTTAGCTGCGGTGAGAGCGCTGGAACGAAATCTGGAGGCTGTCCGGCGAAACAACAAGGGAAAAAACCAATCAGTCATCCAGGGGATTAAGGGATTCATTAGAAATAATCACTATAAAAACCTAACTTTAGAAGAAATCTCTGCCTCTGTCTATCTAAGCCCCTATTATGTGAGTCGAATTTTTAAGGAGAGTCAAAGTATCACCGTGATGGACTATGTGACGAAAGTTAAATTAGAAGAGGCAAAAAAATTATTGCGGAATCCTCGATATCAGATTGACCAAATTGCACAAAAGCTGGGCTATAGTGATGCCAGCTATTTTTCTAAGGTATTTCGTCGCAATGAAGGGATGTCACCTACACAATTCAGGCAGAAAGCATAAAGGGTAGGGGTGATGAATATATGAGAAAAATAATTATGGAAATACAAGAAGGACTAGTTGATGGGGATGCCCAGCTGGTTAAAGAGAAAACGGAGATGGCCTTAGCCTATGGAATTAAGGCAAAGGATATCATTGAGCAGGGACTGCTGCCTATTATGAAATCCATAGGTCAAAAATTTCGTGCAGGAGAAATCTTTATTCCGGATGTATTAATGTCCTCGCGGGCTATGCATGCCAGTTTATATATTCTGCGGCCTATCCTTACGAATTACAGGCAAGCTTCTAAAGGCTGTGTTGTTATAGGTACCGTTGCCGGGGACTTGCATGATATCGGAAAAAACATGGTGAGTATGATGTTGGAAGGAGCAGGATATACCGTCATCGATTTAGGTATAGATGTACCGGTTTCAGACTTTATTACAGCCGTAGAGAAGCATAATCCCGATGTATTGGCAATCTCTGCCTTACTGACCACCACCCTAAGAGAAATCAGAGAAGTTGTTGAATTTCTGAAGGAAAGAGGGTTAAGAAATCAAGTAAAGGTAATAATTGGAGGAGGCCCTGTCACACCAGAATTTGCAATGGACATAGATGCAGATGCCTATGCGGCAAGCTCCTTTTGTGCCATTGAAGCGGTTGAAGATTTAATGAAAGGGAGAGTTGGATTTTTTTCTGTTACAGAGCATTTTCAGGATTAGTTTAAAATAAGTGGAAGAAAAGCTATACTAAAAAATAAGAATCGGTCAAGTTTTTTAGATATGTACCCTGAAGGATTTAGCATATGTTCAGGGATAGACTCTAGAAGCTTGATTTTTTTTATTGAAAGAAACTAAAAATCCGAGAGGGCAAGATAGTACCTAAAAGTATGAAATTCATCCAGAGACATTGTATAGACTTATTTAGTATGATTAAAGTGAAGATTTGCTCAATGATTCTGTTAACAGGTACATTCTTGCAGTGAATTTTATATGAAAGCTTTAAAGGGGGGGGATATAGGAGAAAAAGGCTCTACTTGTAGAAAATAATCATTATAAGCATAAGGGGTGAAGGTAAATGTTTAGATTTACAACAGAGCAATTGGTATATGACATTCATGGTGTCAAGATAGGGGGGCATCCTGGAGAGTATCCAACGGTTTTAATGGGAAGTATGTTTTATCGGGGACATAAAATTGTAAAAAACACTGAAAAAGGGATATTTGACGAGGATGCAGCGAAGGCTTTGTTGGATATGGAAGCTGAGCTCTCTGCGGAAACAGGGAATCCAAGAATTGTAGATGTTATTGGTGATACTGTTGAAGCATTGACAAAGCATGCAGAATTTGTTTTAAAACACACGGATACACCTATTTTGTTTGACAGCGTCAGTGCAGAGGTTCGTACAGGGGCATTAAAGTATTTTGCCAATGACCCTAATGCAATGGATCGAATTATTTATAATTCACTTGAAGAAAATTATACCGAAGAAGAGCTTGCAGCGATAAAGGATTGTGGAGTTAAGACCGCAGTAGTTTTAGCCTTTAGCAAGAAGCATTTGAAGCCATCCAAGAGGGTAGATTTGCTTACGGGAGATGATAAACATGAAGGTCTTATCAATGCAGCAAAAAGAGCTGGCATTGAACAGCTTTTAGTAGATCCCGGAGTGCTGGATGTAGCTAGCAGCAGCTGGACAACAAAGGCGATTTATGATGTAAAGGAAAAATTTGGTTATCCGGGAGGCTGTGCATCCTCCAATGCACTCTATTTATGGAAAAAAATGCGTTCTAAAGGCAGCCCATATTTTGAAGTAGCCGGTGGATCGGTTTTCACCTACCCAATTACACAGGGTGCAAACTTTGTTTTGTATGGACCGATGGCCAATGCTCCTTGGGTATATAGAGCAGTTGCAACTACTGATGCAATGAATGCTTATATGAATAAAATAACAGGTACCAAATTAGGGACGACAGAACATCCTTTGTTAAAGATATTTTAATAAAGATTGCTAGTAATTAAGAAGTAATCAAAAAAGAATAGGATGATTGGAAAGGGGGACTCCATAGTATGACAGACGTAAGAAATTCGAAAAATCCTACAGTACTATATGTTTCTGCTGCTATAGCCCTGCTATTTGTGGCCTTTGGCATGTTCTTCCCCACACAGATGAGTGAAGTTGTGAATAAGGTATTCGCATTCTTGACAGAAAAATTTGGTTGGTTATATCTATTGTCGGTAGCCATTTTTATTGTAGCAGCTTTTGGAATTGCCATCAGTTCTTTTGGTCGCATTAAATTAGGAAAAGAAAAGGATATCCCAGAATTCACCAATTTTCAGTGGTTTGCGATGCTCTTTGGCGGCGGCATGGGAATTGGGCTTGTGTTTTGGTCTGTGGCAGAACCTATTATGCATTACCTATCTCCTCCCGTTGGTGAAGGGGGAACCGTTGAGTCCATGCGAAAAGCTATGGAGATCGTGTTTTTCCACTGGGGCATTCATGCATGGGTTATCTTTGCCATAGGTGGTCTGGCTCTTGCATATTTTCAATTCCGAAAAGGATTACCTTTCTTGATTAGCTCTGCATTCTATCCGCTGATAGGAGATAGGATATATGGTCCCATCGGAAAAACAATCGACATTCTCTCTGTATTTGCTACGATATTCGGGGTTGCTACCAGTCTTGGTCTTGGATCTAGCCAGATTGCTACTGGAATGGAATACATATGGGGGATTAAGGCTACAACAGGTACGATCTCCATAATTATTGCGGTAATGACGGTAATTTTTACTTTGGCTACCATCTCCGGATTGCATAAAGCAATGCAGGCTGCAGCAAATATTAAGGTCTGGCTTTCCGTTGGCTTTATGGTATTTATCTTTCTATTTGGAGGTACAGTCTTTATATTAAATAATTTTACCCATACCCTGGGGGCTTACTTGCAGAACTTTGTAGGTCAGAGTCTATGGATGGGAAATATCGGGTTTATAAATGGCTGGACGGTATTTTACTGGGCATGGTGGATTGCTTGGGCACCTTTTGTCGGACAGTTTGTAGCCCGAGTATCTAAGGGTCGTACCATCCGTGAGTTTGTTTTTGCTGTAACATTGCTGCCCGTAGGCTTCTCCTTTATCTGGCTGGCTATTTATGGTGGTGCGGCTTTCAACCTGGATCAGATTTCTAATGGTGCCATTCAAGCTGCGGTAAATGCAGATTATACAACAGCATTGTTTGTAACCTTGAGGCAAATGCCTTTGTATGAAATTACAGCTCCTTTAGCGATTGTATTGATTGTTGCTTCTTTTATTGGCGCAGCAAATTCTGCAACCTTTGTCTTGGCTATGTTAACATCCGATGGAGATATGAATCCCAGTCAAAAGCTAAGGGGATTCTGGGGGATTGCTCAAGGGGCAATGACCATCATGCTGATTTTAGTAGGTGGTACCGAAGCATTAAAGGCATTGCAGACAGCATCTATCGCAGCAGCTTTCCCATTCATGCTTATTATGTTAGTTATGTGTTATAGTATATATAAAGCGCTTAAACAGGATCAAAAAGCTGAAGAATCCGCCGATGTTGAATAACACAGAAGGCTAAATTCAATTAAATAAAAGAGAGGTGTTTGTTGTGTTACCTAAATTCGATATTTTAACGGAAGAAGAGTTACAGGCAATTCACGATCATACTATGCAAATTCTTGAAGAAATAGGTGTGGAGTTTTCCTATGAACCTGCGATAGAGGTTTTTAAAGCCCATGGGCAACGAGTAGAAGGTCATCGTGTGTATTTTAAAAGAGAACTTGTAGAAAGAATGGTAAAAAAAGCTCCGGAACAATTTATGCTGCACGCTCGAAATCCAAAACATAATCTTATTTGTGGAGGGGAAAACGTTATCTTTATGCCCGGTTACGGTGCACCTTTTATTCATGAAGTAGATGGTACGAAGCGTAATGCCACGATGGCAGATTATCATAACATTGTTAAATTAGCGGGAGCAAGCAAAAATATGCATATGACTGGCGGAAATGTGGTAGAGCCTACGGATATAGAGGATCCTATTCGGCATTTAAAGATGATGGAGAGCCACATTATAAACTCGGATAAATGCTTCATGGGCAGTGCTTCTGGCTATGAGAAAGCGAAGGATTCTATTGATCTTACTGCCCTATTATTTGGCGGTAGAGAGGTGATCAAGGAGAAACCAGCGTTAATATGCTTAGTGAACTCCGTAACGCCTCTGAAGTTTGATGATCGAATGCTTGGCGCATTAATGGCCTATGCGGAAGCTGGGCAGGCTGTGGTCATTGCTGCATTGGTCATGGCAGGCTCAACAGGACCTGCATCTTTGGCAGGGGCATTATCTGTACAAAATGCAGAAGTGCTGGCTGGAATTACCCTGGCTCAATGTATTAATCCAGGGACACCTGTAGTCTATGGCTCTACTTCTGCTATTACGGATATGGCAACGGGCGCACTGGCAATTGGAAATCCTGAATGTGCTTTGTTTACATCAGCCAGTGCCCAGTTGGCTAGATTTTATGGTGTACCCTGTCGTGGCGGCGGAGGATTAAGTGATTCCAAAATTGCCGATGCCCAAGCAGGTTACGAGTCTATGATGACCCTTATGGCAGCCAGCACAACAGGAATTCATTTTGTACTTCATACAGCAGGAATCCTTCAATATTATATGGCTATGTCTCTAGAAAAGTTTATGGTAGATGATGAGATTGCCGGAATGCTTTTAAGATATCTGCAAGGCATCGATTTCAGTGAAACGAAATTTGCTTTTGATGTAATTAAACAGGTAGGGCCAGGGGGGCATTTCTTAACCCAGAAGCATACCAGTAAAAATCATAAGGTGGAGCTTCGCCGCCCAGAATTAAGTGACAGACAATCCTATGATGGATGGGCTAAAGAAGGCCTAGACGCTAACCAGCGTGCATATAGAAAATGGCAGCAAGTTATTGCAGATTATGTAGCACCGGAGTTAGATTCAGATATTAGTCAATCAATTCAGGCCTTTATTGAAAACAGATCAAAGGAGCTTCTTAAGTAGTGAGAGAGAAAAAATAAACTTTTATCATTAGGAGGTAAAATAAAATGAGTAAGATTTTTGATGAAATCAGAGAAGCAGTGATTGAAGGAGATGAAGATTTAGCCGTTGAATTGGCTGAACAGGTATTGTCTGAGGGACTTAATCCTGTAGACGCTGTTCAAAATGGATATATCAAAGGTATTGAAGAAATGGGAAATCAGTGGAAAGCAGGAGAAGCTTTTTTGCCCGATGTAATGATGGCTGCAGATGCAATGAAAGCCGGATTGGCAGCCCTTGAAGAGGCCATTGCAGCAGTTGGCTCCACCGATGCCGATGAAGTAGGTAAAATTGTATTAGGAACCGTAGAAGGAGATATCCATGATATTGGTAAAAACATCGTAGGGGCATTGCTAACAGCTGCAGGTTTGAAGGTTTATGATATCGGCATAGATAAAAAACCGGAAGAATTTTTGGCAAAGGCGGAGGAAGTTGGTGCAAATATTATTGCAGCCAGCGCATTGTTGACGACGACAATGAGTGCTCAAAAACAATTACTTGAATATCTTAAGGAAAAAAATGCAAGAGACAAGTATAAGGTGATCATCGGCGGAGGCCCTACCAGCCAGAAATGGGCCAATGAAATTAATGCAGATGGATGGGCAGAAACAGCTGATGAGGCAGTAAACCTTTGCAAGCAGTTGATAGGTTAAGCTTTATAGAACGAAAGAAGTTTGTAAATCCCTTACTTTTAATGGTGAAAGACTCAGATTCCTCTGGGTTTTTTGCCATTATAAAATATCAAGAAAGAGGTAGGTGTTATGGTTTTTTATATTTCTATACTGATTGTAACATTGTTTGTGATTGGAGGGTTTCTTTTTCCAGAAAGCTTGACCCAGCTTACAAACTACGGACTGGCCTGTGTCATTGAAAAATTTGGATGGTTTTATCTTATTGCCACAATTGGCTTCTTAATTTTTTCTATTTATATTGCTTTCAGCAAGTATGGAGACATTCGATTGGGAAAAGAGGAAGACAGGCCAGAATATTCTTTTATGACGTGGTTTGCCATGTTGTTTAGCGCTGGTATGGGCGTTGGCCTGGTGTTTTGGGGAGTGGCTGAACCAATATCCCACTATGCAAACCCTCCTGGGGGATTAGTCCCAGAAACGCCGGAAGCCGCTAAAGCGGCAATGCGTTATGTTTTTTTTCACTGGGGACTGCATCCATGGGGAGTATATGCCATCGTGGGATTAGCACTGGCCTACTGTACCTTTCGAAAAGAACTGCCAACCTTGATGAGTTCAGTCTTTTATCCATTACTGGGGCAAAAAGCAAAGGGAGCAGCGGGTAAAACTATTGATATTTTGGCAATTCTTGCTACAGTCTTCGGTGTAGCTACTTCATTAGGATTGGGAGCACTTCAGATAAATGGAGGAATTTCTCATCTTTTTAACCTGTCCAGCAATCTGAAGACCCAGCTAATGATTATTGTTGTGATCACTTTATTTTACATGCTGTCGGCGATGACAGGAGTCGATAGAGGGATTAAGATTCTGAGCAATGTAAATATTGGCGTAGCTGTATTGTTACTTATTTGTGTACTGTTTTTAGGTCCAACAACCTTTATTGTAAACCTCTTAGTAGATACATTGGGGGGATACGCACGAAATATCATTGAGATGAGCTTAAGCCTGGATCCATTTATTGAAAATACTTGGATTGCAGATTGGACCCTCTTTTATTGGGCTTGGTGGATAAGCTGGGCACCTTTTGTGGGTGTATTCATTGCCAGGATATCTAAAGGAAGAACAATCCGAGAGTTTATATGGGGTGTTTTACTTGTGCCAAGCATCTTTGGATTTATCTGGTTCTCAGTATTTGGAGGCACCGCCTTAAACTTAGAAATTTTTCAGGGATATAACATTGCTGAAGCGGTACAGCAGGATGTCACCACTGCCTTATTTACTACGCTGTCTTTCTTGCCCTTGGGAAAAATTATATCTTTTTTAGCCATTCTTTTAATCCTTACTTTCTTCGTTACATCCGCAGATTCCGCTACCTTTGTTTTAGGCATGCTTTCATCGGAGGGGAATTTGAATCCATGCAGCAGAGTGAAGCTTCTATGGGGAATCCTTCAATCCTCTATCGCAATCGTACTGCTTTTAAGCGGCGGGCTGAAGGCACTGCAGACTGCAGCAATCATCATAGCTTTTCCCTTTACCTTCATTATGGTAGGTATGTGTTTCTCTATATATAAAGCTTTAAAAGCGGAAAATGAAGAAAAGGTTGATAAATATTGTGATTAGAGGTAGTACAATAAATTCATTTATGAAATTTCAACAAGTGTCAAAGACCTGGAAAATTATAAATGTATATGTATATCATAGGCGTTAACTTAACCCATGTTATTCCAAGGTAAAAATTGCATTTGCAAAAAAGCGTAAAAAAGGGGAATCTCAAAGGGACTAGCAATCACAAATGAGAGATTCCCATGAAGATATCTTCATCACTTATTATACATTTATTCGGTTGTTTGATAACCATAAAATTATGGAAATTGCTATGAAAACAGGTTTTCTCAAGCGTAAAAAGGGTGTGTTACATTTTGTACTCTAAAAAGAAAGCATCCATCTCATTTAATAAAATTAACATTGACTCAGCTGAAATATATCCCCTATCAAAAGCTATCATTACTTTCTTATCCTTCAACATACCATCGATTTACAAACAGAACTAAATATGGACAAATATAAACTACGTCAAATGCTCGTTGAACATCCCTTTGGGACCATAAAACGAAGTTGGGGAGCTTATTATTTCTTAACCAGAAGAAAAATCTCTGTATCTGCAGAGATTTCCTTGGCGTTCCTTTCATACAACTTAAAAAGAGTACTGAACATTCTTGGAGTTAATGAAGTGTTAAGAAGGCTCAGAGAAAGAAGTAAACCAGCACTGGGGTAGCGTGCTGGTTTACTGAGAATATACTATTTCATAAAATTAAGCGATGAATAGGGTTGTTAGCTCAGGTATCTAGGGGAATAACCACACAGTCTGCCGTCCCCTTGTCACGCTTATAGAAATATTACAATAGAATTATATTCATCAAGAGACTATTGACAAATATTTGGAAACATCGTAAAATAAAGCTGAATAGTATAAGTATATTAGGTGAAAGGAGTGTTTCATATGTTGGCAGCTAAATACGGGGTGAAGGACAACTAAATTTTTTGATTTTGAGACAACCACAAGCCTAATATATTTCGGGGCACGATTTTGGTTATCGTGTTTTTTTGTTGCCATTTTTTAGGCAAGAGAATGAACCGTGGGTTGTTGATCCACGGTATTTTTATGCACTTTTTTAAATGAAAAGGAGAATTGAATGAACAAAACATCTTTAATATCAAGTGAAAAAAATTGGATAGAACATACTGCAATAAAACAATTAGAGGCATTGTCAGACCTAAAGGGTGTGATTAAGGTCGTAGGACTGCCGGATCTGCATGCTGGAAAATCACCAGTAGGGCTTGCAGCAGTAACAGAAGGAATTATTTATCCCCATATCATAGGAAGTGATATTGGCTGCGGTATGGCTTTATTTAAAACAGGGATTAAAAGAAAGAAGTTTAAAAAGGATCGTTGGGTAACAAAACTAAACCATATTCGAGAATTAGCTGATATTGAAACAACCAACCCTTATGAAGAGCCAAGTCCCATCTATGATTTAGGTACCATTGGTTCTGGTAATCACTTTGCAGAATTTCAGATTCTAGAGGAAGTGTTTGATGTGGTTGAATTTGAAAAACTGAAAATGGATAAGGAGGATCTGTTATTGCTAGTCCATAGCGGATCGAGAGGGTATGGCCAAAGCATATTAGGAGAGTTTAACAGCGTTGATGGATATCCTGTAAATAGTATAGAGGCAAAGGGCTATATTGATAAGCATGAAGATGCACTATTATGGGCAGAGCGCAACCGTATAGTAGTGGCAAACAAGTTGATCAATTACTTAGGATACGCTTCTCAAGCTGAAAGGATAATTGACTGTAAGCATAATTTTTTAGAACAAAAAAACAATTTGTTGCTCCATCGTAAAGGAGCAGTCTCAGCTGAAGTAGGACCCGTGGTTATACCTGGATCCAGAGGAACACTTACCTATGTTGTTATGCCCACAGATAAGGTGGAACAATCGGCATATTCTTTATCCCATGGGGCTGGCAGAAAGTGGGCAAGAAGTTTATGTAAATCCCGTATTGGTGACAAGTATGACAGAGATACCATAAGAGAAACAAAGCTCAAAAGTCATATTGTTTGCCATGATACCGATTTGCTTTTTCAAGAAGCTCCGGAAGCTTATAAAAATATCCAAACGGTTATATCAAGTCTTTTAGAATACGATTTAATTAAAATAGTGGCAACTCTTAAGCCGGTGCTGACATATAAGGGGTGATTGCATGTTAATACAAATTAGTTCAGGAAAAGGTCCACATGAATGTGAATTAGCAGTAGGAAAATTTTTAAAAATTTTCATGAAAGAAGTAAAAAAAGCAAAAATAATACAAGAAGTAAAAGGACAATATGTAGACTGCTATAAATCAGTCTTACTATCCGTTGATGAGGACGTTAGTCATCTGGAAGGTACTATAAAATGGATTGTCCAAAGTCCGTTTAGACCTAAACATAAACGGAAAAACTGGTTTATTGACATCAGAATATTCAATGAACAGGAAAAGATTGATTTTTCTGAAAAATTTGTTCGCTTTGAAACTTTTCGATGCGGAGGAAATGGAGGCCAAAATGTCAATAAGGTTGAAACCGGGGTTCGGGCAATTCATTTACCCACAGGACTTGCAGTTGTCAGCACAGAAGCCCGGACTCAATATTTGAATAAGAAGCTTGCTTTAAATCGACTTAGTCAGATTATTAGTAAACAGAATTTAGATGCGGAGATACTGGCCAAACAAACTATGTGGATTCAGCATGAGCTATTGGTGCGTGGTAATCCTATAAGAATTTATGAGGGATTAACTTTTAAACAGATAGGATAGTATGATACAAAAGAAGGGCAGCTCCTATAAAATTGCCCTTCTTTTGTAAAATTTCGATTAGAGAACGAGAAGCAGTGAACATTTAAAATATTTATTAATACCCATTGACATTGATGCAGGGTAAAGGTGTACCATAAGTATATCAGGAGGTGAATTCATGGAATATACAGTACAAAAGTTAGCTCAGATGGCAGGTGTAAGTGCACGAACATTGAGATACTAAGATGAAATTGGAATTCTTAAGCCGGCAAGAATCAGTTCATCAGGATATCGGATTTATGGCAGAAAAGAGGTGGACCTACTGCAACAAATTCTTTTTTATAAAGAGTTGGGGGTAAATCTGGAAAACATTAATCAAATATTAAAAGCACCTGCTTTTGACGAGGTAATAGCACTGCGAGAACATCGTGAGAAACTTCTTGATAAAAGAGAACAATTAAACCAGTTAATTGTCAATGTAAATAAGACAATTGCGTCAAGGGAAAGGGGTATTATGATGGGTGATAAAGAGAAATTTGAAGGCTTTAAGAAAAAGTTAATTGAGGATAATGAGGAAAAATACGGACAAGAAATTCGCACAAAGTATGGTCATATAGTTATGAATACATCTAATAAAAAACTGAAGAATATGACCCAGGAAGAATATGATGAGGTTAGCAGGCTTGCAGATGAGGTGATTGAAACACTTCATGCAGCATTTGAAACAGGAAATCCAGCAGGTGAGTTAGCTCAAAAATCAGCAGATTTGCATCGACAATGGTTATGCTTCTATTGGAGTGAATATTCTAAAGAAGCCCATGCAGCAGTGTCCCAGATGTATGTGGATGATGAAAGGTTTACTGCATACTATGATAAGGAAAAACCTGGAATGGCGGAATTTTTAAGGGAGGCTATTCTAATATACACTGGAATGAAAAAATAGTTTGAAGGCAAGTAAGGATATATAGTCTGACAAAGAGACTTAAAACTCTTTGTCAGACTATTATCTTTAAGGAATAATCAATCTTTGACCTACATAGATAGCATCCAAATCTTCCAAACTGTTTTCCCGAATAAGGGCATAGAAATCTACACTGAAACGTACAGCAATATCATAAAGGGTGTCACCAGGTTGAACCACATAGTAACGGAGATTTTTTCCTGAACTAATGATAGTAACCTCTGTGCCGATGGTTACAACGCTGTAGATGAAGTTTACATCCTCGTTAAACATTCGGACACAGCCATTGGAAACGTTATGTCCAATGGAATCAGGATTGTTGGTACCATGGATGCCATAATCTCGGAAGAAGCGAATCCATCGTGTACCGAAAACTCCTCCGGGATTCATGGCCTTTTCTGTTATGGCGAAGAATCCTGTTGGGGTAGGTGTGCTAGGCTTACCGATTGCAACAGGATAAGAATTTTGAAGCACATCATCCAAGTATAGGTAGAGGCTCCTTTGTGATAAATCTACTAAAATCTTAGCACGACCTTCAACATCAAACAAGGCTCTATAGGTCATTAATCCAACGATGCCATCAGCCTCAAGTGCCCTGCTGACTTGAAACTGCATCACTGCCTGCTGCGTGCTTGGGCCGAAAATACCATCTTCCAGACCTGCATCAAAACCCAATGTATTTAAACGCTCCTGAAGCTGCAGCACATCCTGTCCTCTAGAACCTAACTGCAATGCTCTTGTAAAAGGAAACATTATTATATCACCTCCAAAAACACCTTTATACCATCATATGTATTAGTGTAGAGTTTGGAATCCACTTTATGAGAATAAAATAATAGAATAGTAGAAATCTGCCTTGTAAAAGGGGAGTTTTCTGATGGAATTTTTGGAGGGGATCGGGGTATTGGGCAAAAATATGAAAAAAGCTGATAGGGTTTCTATGCCTATCAGCTTCTACTTATTGAATTATCCCAGAACAATCATAATGGAGGACATGATAAAACTATTTAACCGCCTCCTATGGGGGGAAAGATAGCTACTGTATCATTATCTTCCAAAACCGTGTCAAGGTTAGCACCTCTACCGTTAATCATGATGATGGTCGCTTCTTCCGCAGAGATATCCAGACGGTCAATGATATCTTTCGGTGTAGCTCCTTGTGTTAAATCCATCATCATTTCTTTCTGGCGATTATTTCTAAGGGTCGCAAAAAGTTTTACCTTAACTTGCACCATCCTCACCTCCCTTCGCCATTATAGTATAAGCAGGAGTAATCAGCAAGTGAGTATTCTAAAGAACCAGTGATACTCCCAGTCCATAGGGAGAATTCTAAAATCAGTTTCTCAAAATTCTATGGACAGGCAATCATTCTTCGGGCCCAAAGACACTCAGCGCAGGACGGACTATTACCCCAGCAATCCATTTCATTGCTTTCTGTATAATTGCAGCCATCTTGGGACTTGCAATCAGTACATGAAGGAAAAAGATTTTCATCAACAACACGCCTAAAGTTAACATACCCAGGATCCATCCAAATATCTCTAAGAGTTTTTTCATTGACATTTCCAAGATAACAGGGATACATTTCCTTTTTTCTACCATAGATATAGCATTGGTAGGTATGCATGAGAGCATAACAGGGACTAATATTTCCCTGGTAATTAATACATAGAGATTTATCCTTTACAAATTTACAACTACGCTCTGTCCGTAGTTTCATATTGGACATTTGAGCCCAAAGGGTAGTTCTTAGAGATTCTTTGCCAAACATGCGGCCCGTATCGTCTATATCATAAACAATTTCGTCCTTCATGGATTCGTGATAGGGAAGCAGATTACTGATAATAATCTGGTTGACCTTTAAATCGCAAGCCATACGAATCAACTTCGGAAGCTTGGAATAATTCTTTTTCATGGCTACAAACTCTATCCCTAACTCAGGCTTTTTGGATTTTCTTTCTTGTTTCATTGCTTGCAAATTCATTACATTTTGTGTGACACTTTGAAAGTCAGCACCTTGTCGGATTTCGTTGTATTCATCTTCGTCTGGGCTATCTAGAGAGGTAAAGAGAATATCCAGTTGTAAATCAATTAGTTTTTGAATGTTTTTTTCAATAAGATAAGAACCATTAGTAATCATTTCCACCCTTAGACCAAGATTTTTTACAGCACTCAGCATATCAAAAATTCTTGGATGGGTCATAGGTTCACCAAAACCGCCAAAATGAACAGATTCCAAATTTGGTAATTCTTTAAGGTTTTTTATTATATTCTCAAAAGTTTCCCAGTCCATATGGATTAACTTATCTTCCCATGAACTGCGAATACAGGTTATACATGAAAAATTGCATTCTGTAGTGACTTCGATATATACTCGTTTTACATCAGGCAGCAAAGGGATCAGTCGGTATCCGCCTTCTGTTGAAACAAATAGGGCTTCTTGTTCCGAATGCAAAGACAAGGGGAGTTGGATATGCCCATCTTTAGCAATCTGGACTTTTTCACCAACTGCAAAGAGTTCTGTTCCCAATTCCTTGTGTGGTTTTCTCATTTATGCTCCTCCATCAATGTATTCTTTTATTTCTTTTTAATTTTAAAGTTCGCTTCATTATCTTGGTTTTTACCATAAAAACCTAAGGCAATCCGATAGGGACCAGGACAGCCAGGGGGCAGAAAAGCTACTCGATCACCTGGATGGATGACATAATCCAGAGCCTGTACGAAACCATTTACAAAAATTACTTCGATTTCATCCCAAGAAATCTCCAGTTTTTCAGCCAGTTCAGCACCTGTTATAGGTTCTTCAAGCTCTATGATCAAAGGAATTTTGCCGTGTTTTTTTCGAAAAGCAGCATCTAAATGAAGAAAACCTCTCACCTCAATCGTCTTTTTATTTTGTTCTGACATATCATCTATCCCTCCAAATTCTTTGATTTCATACTACTATTCTATTTCCTATAGTATGAATCCCTCTTTTAGAACAAGGAATAAAAAAAATTGTATCAGTATTAAAAATTGAAGCCGGAACTAAGTCCGGCTTTTTATTTTACAAGGATGGTATAGTTTCCTAAAGCCAAGGTGGCTAAGAGAAGAAATTCAATTAGAAGTTGTAAACTTCGTCTATTTCTTCAGGTGTGAAGTCCCAAACTACATTGTGTGGAGGACATGGTTCATACTCAAAGAATTCAGGAAGACGGTCGTGAGCGTTGGTGAAACCGGCTGCTTTGTTGAAGGCACGTTCAACTTTAAGAACAGATTCACCAAGTTTGTCAACATCAGTGGCAGTTAATTCTATACCGTACTGAGCGTTGATCATATCGATGAGAGCTTGATATCCTCCTGGATTGTCAGCAATACCGAAGTAAACGAATAAACACATTCCTGTGCTATCTACTGCCGCAGTTCCAATTTGCATTGCACGGGCATATTCGATTTGACCGTCTTTCTTGAGTGGATCGATGTCCCCTCCTACCTTTAAGATATTACCAGAGATACAGTATCCAGCAGTATGGTCAGCACCCATAGTACTGGTTGCATAGGTTAATCCAATTCCTTTAACTGGTCGTGGATCATAAGCTGGGATACCTTGATCTTTAACTACAGGTGTTCTAAATAAACCACATACTTTGCCTACAACAGCGGTACCGCTGCCAAGGATTCTTCCTAGGGGCGTTGGAACAGCAATTTCCTTAACGGCATCCAATACTGCCTTACCATCTCCCCAAGGCAGCAAGCCACCTTCCATAGCTGTGGCTATTGCAACGGCAGTCTCAATACTATCGATACCAATATCATCCATCTCACGGTCAATATAAGCAATAGCATCTAAATCTTTGATTCCAGCATCTGCGCCAAGGCCCCAGATTGTTTCATACTCGAAACCGCTGGTGATATATTTTCCATCTTTATCAGGATACCATTGAGAACATCTGATGATACAGCCAGGGTGACAGCCGTGGGATACTTTACCTTCGCCCCCTCGCTCTGTAATAGTAGCATTTAAGGTTTCGCCAGAAATGATATCGTTATGCTCTATACGCCCAGATGTAAAGTTGTTGGCAGGAAGCCCACCAGCTTCATTTAAGATATTAACCAATACGTCGGTACCATAAGCTGCTAGACCTTGACCAGCAACAGGATGATCTAAAAGGGCTTTAGCAAATACTTTTGAAGCCGCTCTGAATTTTTCTGGATCCGCAATTGGAACTGCACCAGCGCCAGTGTCATCAATAACTAGAGCCTTTACTTTTTTAGATCCTAATACGGCACCTAAACCACCACGGCCAGCACTACGAATATTGCCTTCTGGGTCTTTGAAAGAAATATTTGCGGAAGGAAGACGGTTTTCACCTGCTGGTCCAGCTAAGGCAATACCAACTTTTGCTCCGTATTTTTCACTTAATACTTCAATAGCCTTATAGTTACCACATCCCCCAAGGATTTCCGCAGGAGCCTCCTCAACTGTGACGCCCTTCATATCCATCTTTATTACATAGAATTTATCATCAGTAGGCATACCTTCAATCACTAAAGCTTTTATGCCCATTTTGGCCATCTTTTGCGAAAAAGAACCACCAGCATTACTTTCTTTGATTGTACCAGTAAGAGGACTCTTTGCGCCCACAGAAATACGTCCAGAGTTAGGTGCTGTAGTACCACTGAGTAAACCAGGAGCAAAGATGATCTTGTTGTTCTTGCCTAAGGCATGACAGGTAGGCTTAACTTCATCAGCAACAAAATTCGAGGTGAGCGCCCGTCCACCCAATCCTGCATATTTAGCGGGAACTTCATCGATTGTAACTTGTTTTGTAGTCATATCTACTCTTATAAACTTGTTCACAAAATTACCTCCCCATATATTTTTATTTTTTATTGAAATCTTTGTGTGCTGATATATGAAGCAATTATTATGCCAAATTGCAAAAAAAGAACTATAAAAGCTAAGAATAAGAAAATATAACGTTTTCCTAGTTTTTTGTGCAATAGGATATGGATGACTTGCAGAATGTGTTCCATGTTAGAACGTATTTTGTATGAAATCAATGTTCTAAATCGGAACGATGTTCTATTTCGATACAGTTACTATCCTATAAGATGAAGGGGATAGGATATTTCTAAGCAAAATATAAACAAGAAAATTAGAGGAATTTGTCGATTGATAGCGAATAATATCATGAGCACATTTGGCATGACGAGTACATCTAAAAGGATGTATTCATTAAAAATATATATTGATAGATCAAGAAGAAGCCGTTGTCCAGATAAGCCACATCTTTTAACGTAGAGAGTTAATAATAGGACATCCATATACATGGGTTCTTTTTTTATGAAATAATAGTTAAAAATTAGTAAGGGAAGGTGAGTATAAGCAGACTTGAGATATTAAAAGGACTTTAAACAAATCATCATCAAAGGGACACAATACATAAAATGGAGGAAAAGATGAGAAACTTAGGAAAAGCAAGCATATCTAGTAGAATAATTCTATTAATCATTAGTTCACTGGTTGTGACAATTACAGCCTTGTCTATTGTTTCGGTAAAAACCAATACAGGCTTGCTGTATAGCCAAATGGAGCAAAACGGAAATCAAATGGCACAAATGATTTTACAACAGATAGAGACAGAAAATGTAACAGATGTAGAAGTAGAGAATATACTAAATGACTATTTATACGATGTCTCTAGTATAATCGGGAATATGTCTCAATTAACCAATGAAAGTTTGGAAGAATTAGTGGATAGGACAAATGTGTCTGAAATTAATATTATAAATGAAACAGGGACCATAATTCTCTCAAATTATCAAGATAATATTGGATTTGTTTATCCTCAAGAGCATGCTATGCAGGAGGTTTTTCAGGGAAGAAAAGAAAAGCTTGTAGAAGCTATCCGTAAAAGTATGATAGATGATAAGCTCTATAAATATGGAGGAATGAAGCTGCCCGATGGCGCCATACAGGTTGGGATTTCAGCCAATGTTGTAAATGAAATGAAGAAGAATATAAATATTCAAAAGAAACTAGAAGAAATTACACAATCAGAACATGTTGTATATGCTCTGATATTGGATAAAGAATATAAAGCCATTGCCCATGGAGAACCGGATAGGATTGGGATGGTTTTTGAGGATGAAGGAATTCGAGGAGCTGTAGAACAGGGAAAGGAATATGCTGGAGTTCATCACAGCAAAGAAAGAGGTCTTGAAATCTACGATGTAATTATCCCTCTGAAAAATCCAGATGGAGAAATTGCTGGAGCTGTCAACATAGGGCTTTCCATGGCTCAGGTAGGTATTGCTGCTAAAAATATGATGCTAAGGATTATCTTAATCTCTGTTTTAATTTTTGTGCTGATGATTGCTGGTACCTATTTGTTCACAAAGAAAAAAATTACGCAACCTATAGAAATGTTATCCAGTGTAATCAATAAAACGGCAAAACTGGAGCTTACTAAGGACAGGGCCATGGAGTTTCTAACGAACTCAAAGGATGAAACAGGGACAATGGCGGTAGAAATATTCAATATGAGAAAATCTTTAAAAGAGATTGTTGAAAACATCAAGGAGCAGGGAAATATTTTGCTGGATAGTGCTGAAAATCTATCAAAAAGTACAAGGGAGACCGTCGTATCTATCGACCAAGTTGCAAAAACAGTAGAAGAACTGGCTAGTGGTGCAGCAGATCAAGCCCAACAAACCACCGACAGCAATCAAAAGCTTGGAGATTTGAATCATAAAATGAATGACCTTATTGATAATATTCATACTATGGCACAACATGCGGATAAGACAAAGGATATTAATCAAAATTCAATGGCATTGATGGTAGATCTAAAAGAAAATATGAAAATCAATCAAGAAATGGCATCAAAGGCGGTTGAAAATGTAAATAATCTATCTGGGAAATCTAGCTCTATAGGGGAGATTGTGAATGTGATACAATCCATAGCAGAACAAACCAATATGCTGGCATTAAATGCCGCAATCGAAGCGGCTAGGGCTGGTGAAGCTGGAAAAGGCTTTGCTGTAGTTGCTGAGGAAGTGAGAAAACTAGCGGAGCAAACCACAGATTCAACGAATAAAATAAAAGAAATTACTTCAGACATCCAAAAGGATATAGAAGCTGTAAAAGAGAATATGGATGGTGCCCAACAGGTTGTAAACGGTACAGAAAGGGCTGCCTTTGAGGTAGAAGGAGCCTTTGAGGAAACAACAGCCTCATTGAATTCGATTATCAGAGAAATAGAGAGATTAACCAAGGATATAGAGCTGGTAAAGCAGCATAAGGATGAGGTTATGTTCTCGATAGATAATATTGCAGCCATTACCCAACAGGCCTCCGCTGCCACCGAAGAAGTATCAGCGACCGTTGAGGAACAGACATCGACGATGGTAGAAATAGAGCAAATGGCTGAAAATCTAAAAAATATAGCAATAAGCTTAGAAAAAAAGTTGAATTTATTTAAACTTTAGGTGTTTTCAGGGAAATAGAAATGTAATTTTGTAAATAGAAAGAGGGACAGACTGACCAGTCTGTCCCTCTTTCTATTTACAAAATCAACTTGATTTTTTTCAATGCCCTATCAGATTATAGTGGACAGCTGTTCCTTAAACAATGTAGAGGCTGTACATTTGAAGAGCGTGTTTACATGAACCATGAGAAAATTAAATGTCATTGGAGTATAAATAATACGTATATCGGTTGCCAGCATAATAAGTTTCCGTATATTCAAAAATCTCACCACTTTCTAAGAAGCTAAGATGAGCAATTTTAAGAAGAGCAGTATCGCCAATTTCCAGAAGTTTTGTTTGTTCGATAGTAGGAAGAGTAGCATTTACTGCGTAATTAGAAACTTTTGGAGATATGCCTAATTCATCACCAATGTATTGATAGAATGAACCTTCTAATGTACTAATATCCAAGGCTGGAACAACATCACATTTTATATAAGTATAGCTTAAAGCAACTTTTACTCCATCAGCTGTACGAATTCTAGAAAAGTAATGGATAAAGCTTTTGGTATCTACTCGAAGCTTTTCTGCTATTTCAGGTATCTCTTCACCTCTATAAATACGGTATTCTAATAAGATAGCTCCAGGCGTTTGACCAATAGAAAGTATATCTTGTGTAAAGCTGCGAGAATGACCAAATATTTTTTTTACATTGGAGTCACGTACAAAGCTTCCTTTTCCAGCAATACGTTTGATATATCCCTTGGTAAATAATGACTGGAGGGCTTTGGTTACGGTCATACGGCTAACGCCGTAGATTTTACAGAGTTCTTTTTCTGTGGCAATTTGATCACCGATTTTTAGTTCGCCACTTTGTATTTTCTGTATAAGCTGGTTTTCTATCTCTAAATATTTTGGTAATTTTTTTTTCATAGTATCCCTTCTTGCAGAAAAAAAGTATACCTATCTCTAGGCTGGAGTCAAAATGAGACAGTACATCACGCATTCTGCTGAATTTATTTTCTCAATAGATGGGTTATGACCAATCCTTGTGAGTACATTTAAGATATTCATCCTAATTGTATATTATATATTTTCAAAAGATATGTCAATTAGTTTTAAATATTATGTAATGTATATACAAATATGACATAGTATTTAAATATAGAGAGTATTTTGTTCAGTCTGTACGACAGATTATATTCAAAATATAAAAGAATGAAAATTAAGAAAATCCATTGCAAAGTGATATTGAGTATGATACTATACTACTAAATGAATATACAAATCATAAATGTATATTCATTTAGTGTATTGTCTATAAGGATGAAAGGAGAAACATAATGAAAAACATTATTCTCGTGACACATGGTAAATTTGCAGAAGGTATTAAGGATTCTGTAGAATTGATAATGGGGGAAATGCAGCAGGTTGCTATTATCAGTGTAACAAACAAAGAAACGATTTCACAAGTACAGGAAAGCATAGAAGAAAAAATTGCAAATTTTAGAAACCCCTATCCGATAGTAATCTTTACTGACATTCTTGGGGGAAGTACCACTCAGGCTGCAATAAAATGTATTTCTAATCATAGGCTCCTTTACCTTATTTCAGGATTAAACTTAGGCTTACTTCTGGAAGTGATGCTGATTGAACTAGACGATAATCATTTAGAAAATATGAAGAAACTAAAAACTGCAATAGAAACATCAAAAAATAGCATTCAACTAGTAAATGATGCATTCGATGTAAGTCAGAATAACTTAGAAGATATTCTATAGGCGGAGGGGGTGATCCGATGATAAAGGTTTTACGGGTAGATGATCGGTTGTTGCATGGTCAGGTTGCAGTAGCTTGGAGTTCCTATTTAGACATTGACACAATTTTGATTGGAAATAACAAGCTGATCACAGATCAAACCATGCAAATTGCATTTAAACTTGCAAAGCCGGCAGATGTAATACTCTCTATGAAATCTCTAGATGGGGCAGTGGAGGTAATCAATAATCCAAAACATGAACACAGAAAAATACTGGTGGTTGTAGCTTCAATTGCTGAAGCAGAATATCTTTGCAAACGAACGAAGGGAATTCATAGTCTCATGATTGGAGGGCAGAGAGATCAAGGGGGTAGAAAGAAGATTCAAAATACGGTTTATTTAGACGAAAAGGATATGGAAACTTTAGAAGAAATAGCTAAACAAGGAATTGAAATCACATTACAAGCAGTTCCGACCTCTAAGAAGCTTACCTATGAAGATATTAAAAATCAATATAATACATAAGGAGTGATGTGGTTATGACATTGGTACAGGCAGTATTGCTAGGATTGCTTGCAGGTTTTGCAATCTGGGATGGTCGTGTCTATGGGATGTGGATGCTAGATCGACCATTGATTACAGGCCCACTAGTTGGGTTGATTCTGGGCGATGTCCAGACGGGAATTATAATGGGTGCTTCCGTTGAATTGGTATTGATGGGAATTGCGGGGATTGGTGCAGCAACACCCCCAGATGTTGTATCAGGCGGTATTTTAGCCACAGCCTTTGCAATTACTTCAGGGTTAGACACCAGTGCTGCTGTAGCTTTGGCCCTCCCCATTGCAACCCTTGGGCAAAGTGTTGGCATTTTAGACAGAACTGTCAATGGTATATTTGTTCACTGGGCCGATAAGGCGGCAGAGAATGGGGATTATAAGGGGGTGAGCAGGGCACTTTGGGCTGGGGCTGGTCTATTCTTCATTTCTTCTTTTTTAGTTGTCTTTATTGGTTACTTATTGGGCTCTGCGGTGATTGCAGGTTTTATTGCATGGATTCCAGAAAAGGTCTTGCTTGGTTTAAGAGTAGCCAGTGGAATGCTTCCTGCCCTAGGGATAGCTATTCTCATGCAGCTGTTGTTAAATAAGAAAAATGCTGCCTATTTGTTTGTAGGGTGGGCTCTTACTGCACTAATGGGTGTAAATACCGTTGGAGTAGCAGTCATTGGGGCAACAATTGCTTACACATTTTATCAAAGCTTAATTTCAAAATCAGCAATGACGGACTTAGCAACACAATCTGATGATTTAGGAGGGGAGCTATGATGATAGAAAATAAGGCAGCAGATATAAAAGAAGAATCTGTACTGACAAAAGAAGATTTTAGGAAAACCTTTTTCCGTTCTTTTCCGCTTCAAGCTTGTTTTTGTTACGAACGTATGCAGAATGTAGGCTTTGCCTATCAAATGATACCTGTATTAAAGAAATTGTATCCAGATAAAGAAGAGGCATCGGAAGCGCTGAAGCGTCATTTGACCTTTTTTAATACAACACCAGCTGTAGTAACGTTTATTACAGGAGTATGCATTGCCTTAGAAGAAAAATTTAAAAAGGCAAAGGATCGGGGGGAAGATTTTGATGTAGACTCAATTAGTGCCGTAAAGACTGCTTTAATGGGACCTTTGGCAGGGATTGGAGATTCGTTTTTCTGGGGTTCTTTTCGAATAATCGGTGCAGGGATTGGTGCCAGTCTTGCTTTGAAAGGTAGCATTCTAGGTGCAATTTTATTTTTCCTTATTTACAATATTCCCCACTTAATTGTTAGATACCAGGGATTGAAAATTGGATACAAAAGTGGTGTTAACTTTCTAGCAGCAGCATCTGAAGGCGGAGTCTTTAGCATTTTAACTGAATGTGCAAATGTACTAGGCATTATAGTTGTGGGTTCCATGATAGCAACATTAATTAAGCTAACCACTCCATTGGTATTAACGATTGGTCAGGCAGCCATAGAAGTGCAATCTATTTTTGATGGTATTTTAACAGGGATTCTCCCATTAGGCTTAACATTTATCATTTATATACTATTAAAGAAAGGGATAAAGACAACAACCTTATTATGGGGTATCATTCTAGCAGGTATCCTGGGTTCTGTCATCGGTATATTATAATTATGAGACAAAAAACGACGCGAATGTATGATTATATTGGAGAAACACCAGAAGTTTTAAAACAGATTATATTAAATAGTAAAAAAATAACTTATGACTTTGTTGAGAAGTATAAAAATGTTGAAATTGATCAAATATATGTCGTCGGTTCAGGAACGAGCTATCATTCTGGATTAGCAGCAAAGACATTCTTAGAAGAAGTATTAGATATTAAGGTGTTTATCCAATACCCTATTATTTTTAAAAACCAAGAAAAAATATTCAATAAGAATACGTTAGTTATTGGTATCTCACAGGGAGGGCAAAGCTTCTCAACGGTTTATGGCTTAGATTATGCGAAAGAAGTAGGGCTCAACACAGCTGCTATATCAGCCAATACACAAGCACGTATCTTTGAACACGCAGATGTATCTGTAAATTTAGCTGTAGGGGAAGAATTATGCGGAGCCAAGACAAAGGGTTATTCGGGTACGATTTGCACGCTTATGATGATAGGCTTGGAACTTGCGCTTGCTAAAGGTGTGGTGATACCACAAAAGTATGAAGAATACTTAGGTAGGATGTATAAGGTAATTGATAATCTTCCAAATATAATGAGCCATGCCACAGAATGGTATGATCGAATTCGAGGGGATTTTCTCTCCACGAAAAGGGTCATTGTGATTGGGCACAACGAAAATTATGCCAATGCATTAGAAGGAGCATTGAAAATTTTAGAAACGGTGCGCCAAGCAGTCAGTGGATACGAGCTGGAGGAATTTATTCACGGTATTTATAACTCTATCAATCCAGACACGCATATTTTCTATATCGGTTCTAAGGGGCAGTATAAAGAGAGAGCTTTGCTGTTGAAAGAAACTATGAAAGACATGACACCGTATCATTATTTTATCGGTTCACCGAACAGTAATTACAAACCGTCAGAGAAAGATTTGATTGTTGATTTTGTGGATGACCCTTTCTTCTCTGTATGGGAATACATTCAACCGCTGCAGGTTGTTGCAGCCTTGGCCCCTGTAGAACTAGGAATTAATCCAGACATTCCTGCTGATCCAAAGTTTCATCAGAAAATGGGAAGTAAATAGATCTGAAAGGGTTGTCTAGAAATAGGCAACCCTTTTAAAAAAATTGTGGTATAAAAGCTTAATGGAGGTAAACCATGGGTGAATTTATTCGGGCATCGCGTATCTACTGTGAAGATGGTATGAAAGAAGGAGTCTTAAAATTGGAAAATGGAAGGTTTGCTGGGATATATTCAGAAATACCAAAGGGAAGTAAATCCATTGATTACAGCAACTATAGCATTATCCCAGGAATTTTTGACACCCATAATCATGGCGCAATGGGTTATTCTGTGAAAAAAAGAAAAACAAAGGACCATACAGAAGAAATACGAGGATACCTTAAAGCATTGCCAGCACATGGTGTGACGATGGTTTTTCCAACTGTGATGGATGATTTTGGTTATGAGAGCATTGCTCAAGTGGCTGAAGAAAAGCTGCAGGGAGCAATAGTTGCAGGGATTCATTCAGAAGGACCTTTTTTGAATAGAGTAGGTGAAAAAGGGAGACCTAAGCCTTATCCGAAAATATCCTTAGATAAGGTAAAAGATATGATTGGCAAGTCTGGTGGAAAATTAAGACTATTTGCATTGGCACCAGAAATTCAGGACTCACAGAAGATAATTCAATATCTTACAAAACACAATATAACAGTAGCCATTGCCCATAGCAATTGCAATGGAATGATGACACGGAAGGCCATTGAGGATGGAATTTCTGTAGCAACACACCTTGGAAATGTTATGACAGGAATTCATCATAGAGATATAGGTGTTTTAGGAGTCTGCTTATTGGATGACAGGATAGATTGTGAGCTTATTTGTGATGGTTTCCATATATGTAATGATATGCTGCAAATAATTTTAAAACTAAAAGATCCTAGCCGCATCATGATGATATCTGATGGAACCCCATTTTCAGGGGCGCCAATAGGTAGATACGCAGGGGAATCAGAAGGATCTGTTTTGAATGTAGAAAGAGATGGACGTATTTTAGATGAAGATGGAAAAATAAGTGGAAGCTCAAAAACTGTTTTGGATGGAATAAGAAATCTAGTGGAAAATCTCCATATACCCTTGGAAGAAGTTTTACCCATGGCATCCCTCAATCCATGCCGAAAATATGGGTTTGAAAATATAAAAGGTTCTATTGCTCTAGGAAAAGATGCAGATTTTGTTGTTATTGATGAGGGGTTTGAAGTTGTAGCTACGTATATAATGGGGGAAAAAGTATATAGTGCAGAGCAAAAATCTGAGTTGTTCAATCCTGATTTTATAGAATTAAATAAATTATTATAATTTCGTTGATTAGTGATGGATGAGAATAAAGGAGGAGAATTTTGGTATACAAAATGGATATTTGCAAGAAAATTAAGGCAGTAATATTTGATTTTGATGGTGTACTGGTGGATACAGAAGAAATATATGTGAACCGAATGGAGCGATTTTATCAAAATCATGGTATAAGACTTCCAAAAAAAATCTTAAATGCAACTATTGGTGGAACTTTGGATGTTAGTTGGAAGAAACTAAAGTCCCATAGTCCGAAAGCATGGGATATAGAATTCTTTAAGAAAACATATCGAGAGTATTCTTCTGTACAGAAGTTTTGCTATAGAGAACTTCTAAATGAAGGGGCCCTGGAGATGCTGGGCGGATTACGGGAGCGGGGATATTTGATTTCATTAGCATCCTCTACATCAATGGAAGGACTGGATCGTGCAATGAATGAATGCAATTTAAAACCTTACTTTACAGCTGTTTTGAGTGGGGAAATGTTTGCAGAAAGCAAACCGAATCCTGAAATCTACCTCCGGTCAGCAGAAATACTAAAACTTCATCCTTCGGAGTGCGTTGTTGTGGAAGATTCCCCCTATGGAATACAATCAGGAAAAGATGCAGGTATGCAGGTTATAGCAAAGTATGCTACAAAGTTTGAAATTGATCAGAGTAAAGCCGATTATTTTATTCATTCCTTGAAGGAAGTTGTACCATTGTTAGAAAAAATCAATGCATAAAAAGCTTATGAAAACTATTTTATAGTAGATATACGGACAGATCACAAAAAGACGGTTACATTCGTCGATGATTAGGAGGTACTTACATGCAAAGAAGAGAAGCTATATTGCAAAATGAATCAGGATTACATGCTAGACCAGCATCTATATTTGTAAAAGAGGCGTCTAAATATCTTTCACAAATAAAAGTAATCAAAGCAGGTAAGGAATATAATGCTAAAAGTATCGTAGCATTACTGAGTATGGGAGCTGGGCAAAATGAATCAATTATCATTCAGGCAGATGGTCAGGATGAGGAAATAGCTGTAAAAGAATTATATGACCTTCTTTATGGCATGAAAGAATAATACAAAGAGTAGGTCAAGAGCACTAAAAATCTCAGACAAAGGGACGGTTCTCTCGTCTTGACAAAATGGGTTTTTATGGATATAATTTACGGCAGGTGATGCATATGCCAAGGCAAAAGAGAAAAAAAAGTAAGAGTGGATATTACCATATCATGCTTCGGGGAAATGAAAGAAGAAATATATTTTATGCTGAAGAAGACAAACAGCGCTTTATTGAAATTTTACAATCTAAAAAGAAAGATGGAAGGTATACGCTACATGCTTTTTGTTTGATGGACAACCATCTACATCTATTACTAAGTGAAGGTTCGGAAGAGATTGGTACAATCATGAAACGAATCACAGTAAGTTATGTGTATTATTTTAATAAGAAATATAAAAGGGTAGGACACCTCTTTCAAGATCGTTTTCGCAGTGAAACCGTTGAAGATGACCGTCAAGTAGTTTCCTTGACAAGATATATACATCAGAATCCGGTAAAGGCTGGGTTGTCAAAGAAGCCAGGAGATTACAAATGGAGCAGCTATGGTGCCTATATACATAATGGAAGTTACTTTGCTACAATAGTAGATACGGATGTGGTTTTAGGATTGTTTTCCAATAATCAAGAGGCTGCCAAAAAACTATTTCAACAGTATATGAAAGAAACATCAGAAGATGTCTTTATTGATCTAGAAGAACCAAAGGAAGCTTTGGGAGAAGAAGAAGCTAAAGGACTTTATAAAAATATGTTATTGGAATGGAATTTAGATGAACAGGATAGCATAAGAGCAAAACTTTCCAGGGAGTTTATCCAAGCATTCAAAGAGAAGAGTAATTTGTCGATACGAAGAATAGCTGAGCTTACAGGGTTAAATAAGGATAAGATAAGCAGTATGCTTAAAGAGTAGACAAGAGAACCGTCCCCTTGGCCCTTGTCTTGGTTTTGAGAAAAATTTGTAGATTAGGATGTGATTCTGTGCAAATCAATTATCTGGAGAGAAGAATATTTGACGCACTTTATGATGGAGTTCTCATTGCCGATAGGGATGGGATTGTACGGTATATCAATCCTTCTTATACGAGAATAACTAAGGTAGAAGCCCAGGATATTGTAGGGAGAGCTCTTGAGGAAGCTAGGCCAGGAGCCCAGCTTCCTTCGGTTATAAAAAGCGGTAAAAAGCTTCTCCGTGCGCAACGAAAGGTGGGAGAAGTAGAGTATATTGTTAATATGGCGCCCATTGTAGAAAAGGATGAAATTATCGGAGGAATCTCCATATTGAACGAAATCAATGATATTTACAAGCTCACAGAAGAATTGAATCAATCCAATATGATGATAAAAAAGCTTGAAAAATATATGAAAACTATGGGGAAGGCAAAATATAGCTTTGATCATATTGTTAGTGTGGACAAAAATTCTTTAGAAACAAAAAATTTGGCGAAAAAGCTAGCAAAAAAGGATTCCAATGTACTAATTACTGGGGAAAGCGGAACGGGAAAGGAATTGTATGCCAATGCGATCCACAATGCCAGCAATAGACGGAATGGTCCTTTCATTGCAGTAAATTGTGCCACCTTTGACAGCAATTTGCTGGAAAGTGAACTCTTCGGATACGAGGAGGGTGCTTTTACGGGGGCTAAAAAGGGTGGAAAAATAGGCTTGTTTGAAGTGGCAAATGGAGGAACTCTATTTCTAGATGAGATATCTGAAATGAATTATGGACTACAGGCCAAACTGCTCAGAACCCTTCAAGAGAATACCCTTCGCCGTATTGGGGGGTTAAAGGAAGTGCAGGTGGATATCCGGGTAATCGCAGCTACCAATAAGAGCTTGGAAAAAATGATAGAAGAAAATCTTTTTAGAAAGGATCTCTATTATAGGCTCGCCGTATTTCCAATCAATATTTATCCTCTAAGAGAAAGACGAGAAGATATAAAGATGCTGATAGAGAATTTTGTTGATGAAATAGGCAAAAAAATAAACCGTCAGTTAAATATCTCGGAAGATGTCATGGAGATTTTATATTGCTATTCTTGGCCAGGGAATATCAGGGAATTAAAAAATACCATAGAATTTGCCATGCACATGGCCGATGAAGATACTATTAAGGTAGAACATCTGCCTAAAATAATACAATCGGAGGGTATTAAAAGAAACCTTGTAAAGCTGAAAAAGCTGGATCAAATAATGAAGGAAACAGAAATTGCAGAAATAAAAAAGGCCATAGACATCTATGGAGATACAGTGGAAGGGAAGAAAAAGGCTGCGGAAGTTTTAGGGATATCCTTGGCCACCCTCTATAACAAGTTAAAGCAGTGAATTTGATCTTATAGGTTATGGTTTTGAAAAAGCAGTTCAAAGGGTATGGTTTTTTTGAATATCAAATACAAAAAGCTTGCAGAAGTCCTTTGAGCCAGTCCAAGAAGCTCCTTAGTGGCTTCTGCTTTATTTTTTTCATTAGATTGAAATATCAATTCACCATACTCAAGGGCCATTCGCGCATTATGCTGGAGCAGTTCTAAAGGCGTGTTAAAATGATAGAGCCCATCCTCAGAAACAGAGAAAGTTTTGTAGTTTTCCAGTACCCAATTTTCATATTCTCTATGTCCTTTTAATAAATAACCCAATGCATGGTGGGGAACACAGAGATCCTGAATAAGATGTAAGGCAGAACCTACATAGAAGAAACATTCCTCTAGGGCCGATTTTCTAAAAGCTTTTTGAGCTTTTTCCAGATTGAGTGATAGCGGGATATCAGCCCCTGCCAATCCTAAAATGCCTTTGCCTGTTTTAGGATGATAAAAATGATAGATGTTTTTTAAATCCTGGTCACACCATGAATTTCCTCTAATCAATATATTCAAATAGGATTTCAGGTTAATGGCCAATGGGGTATGCTGATCTGATTTTAGGATGTCTAATCCTTGGGAAGTGCAAAAAGAATGGACAAGGCATTCAGCTGGTTGACTTTGGGACAAAGGTATATTCATAGAGCACTCTCCAAGGGGAACAAATGGTTATCCCCTATCGTTGAAGCAGTAAGTATGTGGACAGGCATAAACAACCTCCTCTTTATCTTCATAATTCAATCATAAAGCCATCGCTTTAAATCTGATAGATTATGATGTAAAAAGTATGTTAAAAAAATGCTTCCTGTCACAAGTTAAAGCTTTACTTTCTGTTAATATAACCTTAATCCATATTTTAAAAAATTAATGTATAATGAAAATACACATGAGAAAGGGGAGGATTTTTTGAACATCTGTATTGACATTGATGGTACCATAACCGATGCCTATTGTTGGCTGGAGATGACGAACCAGTATTTTGGAAGAACTATCAAGCCCTTTGAAGTGACCGTTTATGATGTTTATGAAGTATTCAATATACCAAAGGAAGATTACCTCGACTTTTATGAAAGATTTGGGGAAGAAATGCATGGCAAGGCAGAAATACGGGGAACAGCGAAAGAAATTCTTTGGAAATTAGATAAACAACATAATATCTACTATGTTACTGCTAGAGAAGAAAAGATGAAAAGGGTAACAGAAGCATGGTTTGCGAACAATGAATTACCTAGGGGAGAATTGTATTTATTAGGCAGTCACTACAAAGTTGAAAAAGCAAAGGAATTAGACTGTGATATTTTCATAGAAGATCGCTATGAAAATGCTATAGAATTAAGCCAGGCTGGTTTCCAAGTACTGCTGATAGATTGCTACTATAATCAAGGGCCTCTCATTTCTGGAGTCACAAGGGTTTTTACTTGGAAGGATATTGATGAGACCATAGAAGCATATGCCTCCCATAGAATAAGGATAGCTGGGTAATGTTATGAAAAATCAATAGCAATAGAATAAAAGATGGTAATTTCTAAAATATTAGAAATTACCATCTTTTATTCTAATATTTTAGAAATCATAACAACAAGCAATCAATTGCTGAGATCAAGAAAAACAAGAAAGGGTAAAAGGGTTGTTGCCAAAGGAAATCAACAATGAGAGAATAAATGGGAACTGAGCGAAATGGGAAACCGTTTGCTATGATTTGTAGTAATTTTATCAAAGAGACACGAAAATATTTCTAATATTTTAGAATTATTATTTGTGGCGTTACTAGTTTCCACACAAATAATAAATTGGAAAACATTTATTGTCTTATTGAAATACTATCAGGAAAGAAGCTTGAAATTACTTGGATAGATAATTATCAAACAAACAAGCCTTGATGAAATAAGCAAGATCTAGATTGAAGAATTTATGACAATGGAAAAAATGGCATGAGATTTGCTAATATAGTCTTGTAAAAAAATAAGGAGGTATGATTGATGTTAGCATTACTTGGATTTTTAACGATTGTAGTTTTACTTGCACTGATTATGACAAAGAAAGCTTCACCTGTAGTAGCACTCGTAGCTGTTCCAACCATTACCGCTGTGATTGGAGGATTTGGCGCAGATGTTGGAAAATTCATTATCGATGGAATTAAATCCATTGCACCAACGGGGACGATGTTTATATTTGCAATTTTATTTTTCGGTATTTTAACAGATGCAGGGACCTTTGAGCCCATCATCAACAAGATTCTTCAAGTAGTTGGAAAAGACCCTGTTAAAATTGCATTGGGTACAGCTGTATTGGCCATGCTTGTTCATTTAGACGGTTCTGGAGCGGTTACCTTCTTAGTAACGGTCCCCGCTATGATGCCTTTGTTTGATGCCCTTGGTATGCAAAGAACAACTCTGGCCACTATCGTTGCTTTATCTGCAGGGACTATGAATATTTTGCCTTGGGGAGGACCTACCATTCGAGCAGGTACAGCCCTTGAAGTTCCTGTTACAGAGTTATTCAACCCGATTATAATTCCTTTCTTTGCAGGATTGCTCTTTGTACTCTTTGTAACTTATCGTTTAGGAAAGAAAGAAAAAGCAAGAATTGGAAGTTTGGATATTACAAATATCAATGTAGATAGAAAGATAGATGAAGAAAAAGCTAAGATTGCCAGACCGCATCTTTTCTTAGTAAATGTTGCAATTATCATTATAGCTATTGCTGTTCTAATCATGGATAAACTGCCTGCTACTGTAATCTTTATGTTAGCCTTTGCCATTGCATTAACCATTAACTATCCGAATGTAAAGGATCAAAGAGATAGAATTGATGCCCATGCAAAAGCGGCTCTTATGATGGCAAGTATTTTATTTGCAGCAGGAGCATTTATTGGGGTGATGCAGGGCTCAGGAATCATCAAGGAGATGGCTGCATTTACAGTATCTGTTATCCCTACTTCATTAGGAAGATTTATCCCAGTTATTACAGGTGTGATTGCTATGCCAGCCAGTTTGTTATTTGATCCAGACTCCTTCTATTTTGGCGTATTGCCAGTGCTTTCAGAAGCAGCCAAAGGCTTCGGTATATCCGGGCTTGAGGTAGGAAAGGCGGCTATTATGGGACAGATGACTACTGGATTTCCTGTGAGTCCCCTAACAGGTGCTACATTCTTGCTGGTAGGCCTTACTGGAGTGGATTTAGGAGAACATCAAAAGAAGACTATTCCCTATGCTTTTGCAACAACGATTGTTATGCTAGTGGTAGCCTTACTTGTAGGTGCAATTAAATTATAGCTTTCATAGAATTTCATACAAAAAATAGGAGGTCAGCAGAATGAAAACAATTCGCATCGGTGCTGGTGCCGGATACGCAGGAGATAGGTTGGAACCAGCATTAGAACTTATGGAAAAGGGAAACTTGGATTATATTATGTTCGAGTGTCTAGCTGAAAGAACCATCGCTATTGCCCAAGAACAGAAACTGAAGGATCCCAATAAAGGATACAATGGACTTTTAGAATACCGTATGGATAAGGTACTGCCCCTGTGTGCGGAGAAGAAGGTGAAAGTGATTACCAATATGGGGGCTGCCAATCCTCTGGCAGGCGCAAAGGTGATTAAAAAGATAGCCGAAGAAAAGGGAATTAAGGGTTTGAAAATTGCTGCCGTATTAGGAGACAATATCTTTGAAAATATAGACAGATATATGGATTATAATGTCCTTGAATTAGAAACCAAGCTGAGTACTATCAAAGAGCAGATTGTTTCAGCCAATGCCTACACAGGTTCAGAGGGTATTGTAGAAGCTTTAGAGAATGGGGCAGATATCATTATAACAGGTCGTGTGGCAGATCCTGCCTTAGCCCTTGCACCCCTTATGTATGAGTTTGGGTGGACCTATGAGGAAGCTGATAAAATTGGAAAAGGGATCATGATAGGACACTTGTTAGAGTGTGCGGGACAGATAACAGGGGGGTATTTTGCAGATCCTGGATTCAAAGATGTATCAGGATTGTGGAAACTTGGATTTCCAATTGCTGAAGTCAATGAAGACGGAGATGTTGTGATTACTAAGGTAGAAGGAAGCGGTGGGCTTGTGACCACAGCTACTTGTAAAGAACAGCTTATTTATGAAATTCACGATCCTAGTACCTACATTACCCCTGATGGAATTGCGGATTATACCAATATTACCATGGAGCAGGTTGGAAAAGACCGGGTAGCCGTTAAAGGAGCCACGGGCCGTCCTAAGACAGATACCTTAAAAGTGAGTATTGGATATAAGGATTGTTTCATTGGAGAAGGAGAAATGAGCTATGGCGGTACAGGGGCCTATGAAAGGGCAAAACTGGCCGGTGAGATTGTTAAACAACGATTAGAAGCTACTGGGGTAAAGATTGAAGAGCTGAGAATAGACTATATTGGCATCAACTCCCTCTATAGGGACAAAATCAGCGATGCAATGTTTGAAGATAAATCTCTTTGTAAAGAAGTGCGTTTAAGGGTTTCTGGAAGAACCATTGATAAAAGTGATGCAGTAAAAATAGGGAATGAAGTGGAGGCATTATATACCAACGGACCTGCCGGTGGCGGAGGGGCTACCCTAGGGGTAAAAGAGATTGTTTCTATCGCTTCTATTTTTATTCCAAGAGAAGACATCAAAACAGAGATTCATTATGAGGAGGTTTAAAAGATGAAATTAAAAGAAATTGCTCATTCCAGAACTGGGGATAAGGGAAACATTTCTAATATTTCTCTAATTGCATTCAATGAAGCAGACTATAAAATCCTTGAAGAAAAGGTTACAGCAGAACGTGTTAAAGACTGGTTTCAAGACATTGTTCAGGGAGAAGTAAAACGTTATGAACTTCCTAAACTGGGTGCCTTAAACTTTGTGATGGATAAGGCTCTGGGTGGAGGCGTAACCCGTTCCCTTGCCCTGGACAAACACGGCAAGAGCCTGAGTTTGGCACTGCTTGAAATGGAAATTTAGACTTCACACCAAGACAGGTGCATGCTTCATGCACCTGTTATTCATAATTAGAGGTGATATAAAATGACAAAAATAAAAACATTGGATGAAGTACTTTCTTGTATTGAGGATGGCATGTCCATTATGATAGGGGGTTTTTTAGGGACTGGAACACCAGAAACTATCATTGATGGATTGATAGAGAAAGGTGTCAAGAATCTTACAATAGTAGGGAATGATACGGGCTTTCCAGACAAAGGAATTGGTAAACTGGTGAGCCATAAAATGGTTAAAAAAGTAATCACTTCCCATATAGGAACCAATCCTGAAACAGGTAGACAGATGAACAGCGGAGAGATGGACGTAGAACTGGTGCCCCAGGGAACCTTGGCCGAGAGAATTAGAAGTGCCGGGGCAGGCTTGGGCGGTTTTCTTACTCCTACTGGGATAGGGACCTTAGTGGAAAAGGGAAAGCAGAAGTTGACCATAAATGAAGAAGAATATCTGCTGGAGCTGCCTTTAAGGGCTGATGCAGCCCTCTTATTGGGAGCGAAGGTGGATAAAAAAGGAAATATATATTATGACATGGCAGCGAGAAATTTTAATCCATTGATGGCAACGGCGGCGGATTTGGTTATCGTTGAAGCCGATGAAATTGTGGAAGTGGGAGAGCTGGATCCCAATCATGTGATGACACCAGGGATTTTTGTGGATATCATTGTGAAGGGAGGCAGATAAAATGAACGGTGATTTCATCAAAGAAATTATTGCAAAAAGGGTAGCACAGGAGCTTAAAGACGGTTATGTAGTCAATCTGGGCATTGGGCTGCCTACTCTAGTAGCCAACTATGTACCAGAAGGAGTAGAAGTTGTGCTCCAATCAGAAAATGGCTTTGTGGGAATGGGACCCTCTCCAGAGGCCGGTAAAGAAGTAAAGAATCTGGTCAATGCAGGAGCCATGCCTGTTACCCTTATGCCCGGAGCGGCGTTTTTTGACAGTGCTGACTCCTTTGCTATTATTCGGGGCGGCCATGTGGATGTGACGGTTTTGGGAGCCTTGGAAGTAGATGAAAAAGGAAATCTGGCCAATTGGATGGTACCAGGTGCCATGGTTCCAGGAATGGGTGGTGCCATGGATTTGGTAGTGGGTGCAAAAAAAGTGATTGTGGCCATGACCCATACAGCTAAAGGGAAGATAAAGATTTTGAAGGAATGCAAATTGCCTTTAACGGCAAAGGGGCAAGTCAATCTGATCATTACGGAAATGGGTGTCATGGAAGTTCACGAACAGAGGCTGGTACTCAAGGAAATCAATCCTCAGTTTACTATAGAAGAGGTACAGGCCTTAACAGAGGCAGAATTAATCATTGCAAAGGATTTAAAAGAAATGGCTATATAAATTTTAAAAATAGAAAAACTAATGAAATATAGATTCTTGGAGGGAAGACTATGAAAAGAGAAATTGTTATCGCAAGTGCTGTGAGAACAGCCATTGGTAGTTTTAATGGAAGCCTGGCAAGTATTTCTCCTGGTGAGATGGGAGCCATTGTTATTAGAGAGGCTTTAAATAGGGCGAATGTAAAACCTGAAAATGTAGATGAGGTATTTATGGGTTGTGTACTTCAAGCTGGTCATGGACAAGGAGTTGCCAGACAAGCATCGGTAAAGGCAGGGATTCCAGTAGAGGTCCCTGCTACCACTATCAATATGATATGCGGATCTGGATTAAAGACGGTATCTTTGGGTGTTCAGACCATTTTAGCAGGAGACAATGACATTGTAGTTGTTGGCGGAACGGAAAATATGAGCCAGGCGGCCTATGTGTTAGAGAATGCTCGATGGGGACAGCGAATGGGCCATGGGAAAATCATTGATACCATGATCAAGGATGCACTGACCGATGCCTTCAATGAATACCATATGGGAATTACTGCTGAAAATATAGCGGAAAAATGGACTATTACAAGGGAGCTGCAAGACAAATTTGCGGTTTTAAGTCAAAATAAGGCAGAAATGGCAAGAAAAGAAGGTCGGTTTAGGGATGAGATCATTCCTGTAGAAATCAAAACTAAAAAAGGTACAGTGATCTTTGAAGAAGATGAGTACATCAAAGAAGGTGTGACCATAGAAGGTATTCAGAAGCTAAAGCCTGCCTTTAAAAAGGAAGGTACGGTGACGGCAGCCAATGCATCAGGGATCAACGATGGGGCCGCCGCCCTAGTCATTATGACGAAGGAAAAGGCTGAAGAATTGGGAATAACGCCACTGGCGACAATTATTTCCTATGCATCGGCAGGGATTGAGCCTGAAATCATGGGAGCAGGGCCAATCCCTGCTACAAAGAAGGCTTTGGAAAAAGCCAAACTTGAAATTAAGGATCTTGATTTAATCGAAGCAAATGAAGCCTTTGCTGCTCAGGCAATAGCTGTATCTGGAGATCTGGCCTTTGATATGAATAAAGTCAATGTAAACGGAGGTGCCATTGCCCTAGGACATCCTGTGGGAGCCAGCGGAGCCAGAATCCTTGTTAGTTTACTCCATGAAATGAAGCGAAGAGATGCCAAATACGGTTTAGCCACCCTTTGTATAGGTGGAGGAATGGGGCAGGCTGTGATTGTTGGAAGAGAATAAATTGTGCTTTAAAATTAAGTTAAAATGTTTTCGTTTAAAATGCTGTGGAGAAGACTTTTCTTCATAGCATTTTTAATTAAAAAGCTGATTTCTAAAATCTTATTAAAGCCACCTGTCTAGAATATTAGGAGAGACTTGAACAAAAAGCCGAGGTTATGTAAAATAAAAGAATAAAGGTCGCACAAAAAACAAACTTGTATTTTAAGATATGGGAGGGTTTTCTTTGGAACAAAAAGTAACTGAAATTTGTATGATAGTGCCTTCTGAAAAGATGGGCATGCAGGCAAAAGAAGTTATAGCAGAATATAACTACAACATAAATGTTTATATAGCTGCCTTAGATAACATTGTTTTGATGTGTGACCAACTGGCAGAATTAGGAGCGAAAGTCATTCTATGTCGTCAAGGTACAAAGGCTTATATTGAAGAGAAGGTAAAAATTCCCACCGTAGGGATTGATCTAACAACTGCCGACTATGTACATGTTATGGAACAGATAAAAGATATAAAAGGACTGGTGGCTTTTATTAATCATGAACAGTCCATGGACAATATGGAGTCTTTTTGCAAGTTAATCAATGTTGAAGCAAAACAATACATTTTTAGTAGTATCAAGGAATGTGATGAATGTGTAAATCAGGCAATAGCCGATGGGGCTATCTTTGGAATAGGAGGAATCGTTGCTGAAAAATTCGCAGCGGAAAAAGGCTTTAAATATACCGTTTTAGAGAGTTCGAAGGCAGCAATTCTTCAGGCCATTGTTACGGCAGAGCAAATTGTTAAAATAAAAAATGTAGAAATTAAGAAACAGGAAAGCTTTAGTTTGCAAATTAAACATTATGAAACGGTCTTGAACTTTATCCATGATGGAATTATAGCTATTGATGAAAATGGCAGGATAAATATGATGAATCCTGTAGCGGAAAAAATACTGAAGCTTACAAGGGAAAAATGTCTCGGCAAAGATATTCATAGGATACTTCCAAATACACAAATGCTGGAAAGTTTAGGGAAATCTGAAAAACAAATAAATCAGATCATGAATGTAAAGGGTACTGCTATTCTAACAAATCGCATTCCTGTTATAATTGATGATAAGGTTAAGGGTGTTGTTGCTACTTTTCAAGATGTTAAAACAATTCAAGAAAGTGAAAAAAGCATAAGAAGAAAATCTATAAATAAGGGATATATAGCAAAATACAATTTTAATGATATAAAAGGCAGTTCGGAAGCGATCCATAAAGCAATAAGAATAGCAAAAAGTTATGCTAAAACTCCATCAACAGTTTTAATTTATGGTGAAACGGGAACTGGAAAAGAGCTTTTTGCTCAAAGCATTCACAATAATAGTCCGAGGAAAAGCGGTCCTTTTGTGGCGATCAATTGTTCAGCTATGACAAAAAGCCTTTTAGAATCTGAGTTCTTTGGATATGAAGAAGGAACCTTTACAGGAGCTTTGAAAGGTGGAAAGGCTGGATTGTTTGAAATTGCCCATGGCGGTACAATATTTTTGGATGAGATAGGAGATATTTCTCCTGAAATCCAGGTACACCTTTTGAGAGTGCTTCAAGAAAAAGAGATAAGACGGGTAGGAAGCAATAGAATGATTCCAATCGATGTACGAGTAATTACTGCAAGCAATAAGGATCTTGAGGAAGAAGTGGAGAAAGGGAACTTTAGAGAAGATCTATTTTATCGACTTAATATTTTAAAGCTCCATTTACCTCCCTTAAGGGAACGGGAAGATGATGTGAACGAAATAGCTAAAAGATTTTTAGTGGAGCTAGATAACGAAAACTATAAAAAATATGAATCTATCCTTATGAGCATACTAAATGAGTTAAAAGGTTATTTGTGGCCGGGGAATATAAGAGAACTTCAGAATATGATAGAAAGGCTCTATGTACTTGCTATTGATGAAGAAATGGAATTGATCGACACAGCACTTCTTGCTCAAAAGACAGGTAAAAAAGAATTTCAAGAAAAGAAACCCAAAAGCATAGAATACAATAGAATTGTAAAGGCATTACAAGATAATAATTTGTCTAAGGCAAAAACGGCAGAAAGCTTGGGGATGAGTAGAAGTACCCTATGGAGAAAAATAAAGGAATATAATATAGACATATAAAAAACTAGAAATGAAATGATTTGAAACGAAATGAAACACTTGATAAAGGGAATGAAATGATTTAAAACAAAAATGAAAATCATTGCTTAAATAAGTATAAAAAAGCCTCCATAAAGAGGCTTTTTTTTTCAAAAACAGACATATAAGGCCTGAAAAATGGAGACTTGTAATCTTTTTGCAATATAATAAAAATTTTGGCATAGTATTTGCTTTTTAAAAGAAACTGTTATGAATTCATAATGTAAAGACAAAATTTTAAATTAGGACAGGAGGATGCAAAATGAATTATGCGTTATTATCTCTAGTATTTCTTATTGGAGCCATTGTACTTGGCTTTACACGAAAAATCAACACAGGTCTAGTTGCCATCGGACTCTCATTGTTTTTAGGGGTTATAGGCGGCATCAAAGAAAACGATATCATGGGTGGATTTCCAACTAGACTATTTGTTATGCTTCTTGGAGTAATGTACTTTTTTAGTATTGCTCAAGAAAATGGAACTTTGGAATTATTAGCAAAAAAAGTTGTTTCCCTTGCAGGTAAGAGAACAAATTTAATTCCCATAATTGTTTATGTCTTTTCCATTATTCTTTCCGGAATTGGACCAGGAACGATTCCTGTTATGTCGCTGATGGCAGTTTTTACAATGGCATTAGCAGCTGAATTAAAGGTTTCTCCACTTTTGTTGTCGGCTATCTCCATCATGGGTGCAGCAGCTGGGGGAATTTCCTCTATTGCACCTACAGGAATTATAGGGATAACCTTGGCGGCAGAACAGGGTATAACAGGAATTGAAAAATCCTATTTTATGAATGCAATGCTTGGATTTACCATTTATGCAGCGATTTTATATGTTGTGCTAAAAGGGTATAAAATGAAATCAGAAACGACTCTGAAGCTTTCGGAAATACCAAAATTCAACAGAAATCAAGTCATAACTTTGATTGGTATGGGCCTGCTCGTTATTGGTGTAATTGTATTTAAATATAATGTTGGTTTGTTGTCCTTTAGCATTGCACTAATTTTATCTTTATTTAGAGTAGCCAATGAGAAAAAAGCAATTGCAAACATTCCGTGGAGTACACTCATTCTTGTAACCGGTGTTAATGTTTTAATGAGCATTGTTATAAAGCTTGGCGGAATAGATTTGCTTGCATCTACTTTGGCGAGCTTTATGACAGACAAAACAGCATCAGCGATTATAAGCCTTACTGCCGGAATTATGTCATGGTTCAGCTCTGCTTCAGGAGTTGTCATGCCCACACTTATTCCTACGGTAGGGGATCTCATTGCAAAGGTTGGTGGCAATTTATCAGGGATTGAGTTGATTTCTGCTATTACCAATGCTGCAAATGTTGCTGGCACCAGTCCTATTTCTACAGGTGGAGCTTTAGCACTTGCGTCCTATGTTCAAAATGCCCATGTTTCAGAAAAAGAACAACAAGACCTATTTATCAAAATGTTTGCTGTAGCTATAGGGGGAGTTTTGGCAATGACAATTATTGCAGGAATTGGACTTTACAGAATCTTTTAATAAAAATCAGATAAGGAGGCTTTATATACGATGGGAATGACAATGTCAGAAAAAATTTTAGCAAAGGCTGCAGGAAAAGATTCAGCAAAAGCGGGAGATATACTTTGGGTTAAAGTGGATAAAGCTATGATGGATGATGTACTTGGACCAAGAGTGGAAATTGCAGAGAAATTGAAGGAACTTAATGTTGGCGTTTGGGACAAGGATAAGGTAGTTGTAATATCTGACCATTATACGCCTCCTGCCAATGCGACACAGGCTGCAATTGTCAAGTTTACAAGAGATTGGTGTACAGAGTATGGTGTTGATAACTACTATGAATTTGTTGGGCCCTGTCATCAGATTATGGTGGAAGAAGGACATGCTTTACCAGGACAAGTTATTGTCGGTACAGATTCTCACACATGTATGTATGGTGCACTGGGCAGTTTCTCAACAGGGATAGGTTCAACAGAAATGCTTGGAGTACTGGCTACAGGAGAAATTTGGCTAAAAGTTCCTGAAACAATAAGGGTGGAATGGTCTGGGAAACTGCCAAAGGGAACGATGGCAAAGGATCTCATTTTGAAAACCATTGGAAAGATTGGTCATGTAGGGGCTACCTATAAGGCTATTGAGTATGTGGGAAATACCATTGAGAATATGATAATGGATGAAAGAATGGCTATTACAAACATGGCAGTTGAAATGGGTGCAAAAGCGGGACTTATACCTGTTGATAATATAACCCTTGCATATCTAAAGGAAAGAAATGTAAAACAGAATTTTGACTTCCTAAAAAGTGATCAAGAGGCACAGTTCTGTGAAGAACTTAGATTCAATGCAGAAGATTTGGAGCCAGTTGCTGCATGTCCTCATGAAGTGGACAATGTAACTGAAATTAGAAATATAGAAGGTACTAAAATTGATCAGGCTTATATAGGTTCCTGTACTGGTGGAAGATATCATGACTTATTAATGGCGTCAAAAGTATTGGAAGGTAAAAAAGTTGCTAAAGGAATTCGACTTCTTGTATCGCCTTCGTCGAAAGACATTTGGGATAGATGTGCAAAAGATGGAATCCTACAAAAACTTTCCGATGCTGGTGCCGTAATATTAGCCCCTACCTGTGGTGTTTGCCTTGGACTTCATTCTGGAACGATTGCTCCTGGGGAGGTTTGTATTTCTTCAACAAACAGAAACTTCATCGGAAGAATGGGAAGTGCAGATTCTCAAATTTATCTGGCATCACCAATCTCTGTTGCCGCCGCTGCAATTGAGGGAAGAATTACAGATCCAAGAAAATATTTATAAAAGTGGGAGGTATTGAAATGAACAATCTAATTATAGGACGCGTATGGAAATATGGGAGCAATATAAATACAGATATAATATCTCCGCCCAAATATATGGAGTTGAAGACAGAAGAAGCAGCCAAATACTGTATGGATCCTATTGACCCTTCCTTTTCAGCTAAATTTAAAAAAGGAGATATTTTAGTAGCGGAACATAACTTTGGTTCTGGCTCAAGTCGTGAAACAGCACCACTAATGCTTAAACATTTAGGTGTAGATGTAATTATTGCAAAATCATTTGCCAGAATTTTTTATAGAAATGCAACGAATTTAGGAATTTTGGTGATAGAGTGCTCCGAAACTGACAAAATACATGATGAAGATGAGATTTCAATCAACTATACTGACGGAGAAATTATCAATAAAACAAAAAATGAAGTATATAAATGCGATAAAATCCCTCCTCACATAATGGGTTTGATAAGCAGTGGTGGATTGATGGCTTATTTAAAGGAGAAAGTTAGAACAAAAAATCTGTAAGCATTAAAAAATATCCATTTATGGAATGATGCAACTCTATGGTCAATAAAAATTAGTACGCTATTTGTATGAGCGTACTAATTTTTTTATTTTGGCTCAAATTATTTTAATAATCATTGATATATACTGACTGAGGATGTATAATAATATTGTACTATATATGTATAAAAGTATAAAACTTATCTAAATGGAATTTTATCGCAGCAGGAGGTTGAAGATGGCTTATGGCAAAACAAAGTGAGATCAAATACAGTCGATTAATGGAAAAGGCAGAAGAGCTTTTTGTCAAATTGGGGTATAAGGCGGTTTCTATGGATGAGATTGCTGAAGCAGCAGGGATTAGCAAAATGACCATTTATAAGCATTTTCCATCAAAAGAAGAATTGTTTATAGCTGTTGTGTTCTCCATCATGGAAAGAAGCAGTGATTTTATTGAAGGAGAGATGGAAAAAATACATGGATCTTTAGAGAAAATAGATTATTTAATGAAATATAACATGGAAGTCTCAAAAGACTATTCTATTGCCTTTTACAAAGATGCAATGTCTATTCCCTATATTACAGAAAAGCTGATGGAAGAAAAATATAGAATAAGTAGAAGAATGTTTGAAGGGATTATAAGAACAGGCATTGAGAAAGGTGAAATCAGAAAGGTAGATGTATCCTTTGTAACAGACATGCTGCTGATGATCGTGGGGGCTTTTGGAGAAAAATATGCAAAGTATTTTAATAGCCGGGAGGATTTAGAAGAAACCATCGGAAAATTTTATGATTTTCTCAAATATGGCCTTTTGGGCAGAGATGGGGTGAAAGAATGACAGATAAAAACCTATTAATGAAGGTAGATAACGTCAGTAAACGTTATCAAATGGGAGAGGTGACGGTGACGGCGGCCAAGGAGATATTCCTTGAGTTGTATGAAGGGGAGTTTGTTGTAATCTTAGGTCCCAGCGGCTCGGGAAAAAGTACCCTGTTAAATATATTGGGTGGAATGGATTTGCCTACAGATGGAAAGGTCTTTATGGAAGGGGAAGATATTACCAACTATAATGATAGAAAACTAACGGCCTATCGTAGAGAAAAGATAGGATTTGTTTTTCAGTTTTATAATCTGATGGCCAATCTAACCGCCAGAGAAAATGTAGAACTGGCTACGGAGATTTGTAAAAATGCCTTAAATATTGATGCGGTACTTGATGCAGTAGGACTAGAAGACAGAAAGGATCATTTTCCAGCCCAAATGAGCGGCGGAGAGCAGCAAAGGGTGGCCATCGCCAGGGCAGTGGCAAAAAATCCAGCTTTGCTGTTATGTGATGAACCCACAGGAGCTCTGGATTTTCAAACGGGAATCAAGATACTGAGCCTATTGAGAGAAATTAATCAAAAATTCAACAAAACCATTGTCATTATTACCCATAACGTACCTATCGGAGAGATGGCCGATCGGGTGATTAAAATGCGAAGCGGAGAAATTGTGGAGATGAAAGTCAATGAGAGTCCGATTCATCCTGAAGGGATTGAGTGGTGATGAAAAAATTAGATGTACGATTATTGAGACTAATTAAAAATTCCAAGGGACAATTTATTTCTATTGCAGTTATGGTCGTATTGGCACTGACCATTTACGTTTCCTTCAGCATGGTGGCTGATAACTTAAATGAATCCATTTTTCATTATTACGAAGTAACTAATTTTGGAGATGTTTTTGTGGAAGTAGTGCGAATACCCAAGACAGCCATTGATCAGCTCCTTACAATAGAAGGGGTAGAAGGGGCTCAAGGGAGGATTAGTACGGATGTACCCCTGAGGGTGGAAGATCCCAATGAAAAAGTAAGGGTGAGGGTAGTTTCTCTTTCTGAGGACCCCGATACCATCAACGGATTATATACGTTGGAAGGACGCGAGCTCCAAGGAGAATCAAAGACTACTGTCGTGCTCCAGCAGTTTGCCGATGCCAGAGGAATAAAGCCCGGTGATAGAATTGCTCCCTATATTGGAGGTAGAGAATATCCTCTGGATGTAGTAGGAATTGTAGGGAGTCCTGAATATATCTATCTTATGGAGAATGAACAGGCCTTGCTGCCAGCACCAGAAAAATTTGGAGTCTTCTATGTAACTGAGGACTTTGCCCAGTCTGTCCTGGGATATCAGGGAAGCTACAATGAGGTTATGATAAAAATCAAAGAGGAGCAGCTCTATCGAATAGACAGTATTGTGGATGAAATAGAGGATCAACTGGATCCCTATGGGGTAAAACGAACAGTCAAAAGAGAGGATCAACTGAGCCATAGTATGATGATGCAGGAAGTGGATCAGCTAGATACCATGGCAACAGCTATAACCCTATTGTTTCTTGTAGTAGCAGCGGTAATCATTAATATCATGTTATCAAGAATTGTTAAGAATGACAGAATGTCCATCGGTGTGATGAAGGCATTGGGATATACCAATCTAAGCATACTGGGGCACTATACGAAATTCTCAGTAGCTATGGGTCTTGTGGGATCGATTATTGGGATGCTTCTAAGTATTCCTCTGTCAGGTGCTTTTACAAATCTTTACATTTTGTATATGAATATCCCCATGTTTCAAATGAAAATCTATTATATCTACTTTGTATATGGCATCTTGCTTACTACGGTGTTCTGTGTGGTGTCTGGGTTGATGGGAGCCAGAAGTGTTCTCAAAATACTACCTGCTGACTCCATGCGGCCAGAGGCGCCGAAGGCAGGAGGGCGAATTTGGCTAGAAAAAGTCAAAGTGGTTTGGAATCATATCTCCTTTAGCTGGAAGATGGTGATTCGGAATATACTCCGAAATAAGAAAAGGGCCATTCTCTTGGTGATGGGTATTGCCCTAACTTACGGGATTACCATGGTACCAGTCTTTATGTCCTCCGTTTGGAATAACATATTTATGCTTCAATATGGAGAATTTCAAACAATGGACTATACCCTTGATTTTGCCAGTCCTATGAATGAAAACGCCATAAGAGAACTTAGAAAAATCATCGAGGTGGACCACATAGAGCCTAAAGTGGAGGTTCCCTTTGAATTGAGAAATGGTTGGAAGAAAAAGGTTGTCAGTGTGATAGGTGTACCACAGGATACAAGCTTTTACCACTTTAAAAGTCCATCTGGGCAACCTGTGTTCTTACCGAATAACGGGATTTTATTGGCAGAAAGATTGGCAGATTCTCTAGGAGTAGGCATAGGAGATGAAATTCTTTTAAAAAACTTCATGCCTGACAGAGCGGATGAGTGGATAGAAGTAAAGGGGATTGTGGAACAGTACTTGGGTGCCAATGGTTATGTGAGGTTGGAAACCTTTCATGAAATACTGGGGGAGCAGGGTCTGATTACGGGAGTAATGGTAAATTCAAAGGATGAGGTAGTATCCAAACTCCAAAATGTAAAAAATGTTCGCCAGATACAGTCGGTGCAAGACATGAAAAATAGCTTTTTAGAATTTATGGATATGATGATTTACTCTGTAGGAATCATGATGATTTTTGGGGGGATTTTAGGATTTGCTATTGTTTATAATGTGACTCTTATCAGTATTAATGAAAGAACCATGGAGTTTTCTTCTTTAAGGGTTATGGGTTTTGATAAAAAAGAGATCTATAAAATGATTACTAGAGAAAATAGTCTTATGACCTTACTGGGAATTCTCCTGGGGATCCCTTTGGGATATGGTATGTGTGCAGGGATGATAAATTCTCTTGCAATTGATTTGGTGAGTATTCCGTTGATTATTCATCCAAGCAGTTATATTACAACAGGAGTGGCTACTATTTTATTTGTGACCCTAGCTCAATTGGCTACTCTTAGAAAAATTTATCACTTGAATTTTATGGAGGCCTTAAAAAATAGAATATCGTAATCTCAATATATATAAGGGATGTGAAAAAAGTGAAGAAAAAGATAATGGGAATTTCTCTAATAATTATAGTTCTTTCAATAGGTGTTTTATGGATGATGAATAAAGATAGGGCAGTGGAAGTAGAAGTGGCAGCTGTTGTAAAGGGAAACATTGCTGAATATGTGGAAGAACTGGGCTTGGTTGTGTCGGAGAATAAAAGCAATGTTTTCGCACCTACTGCTGGTAAGGTGACAGCGGTTATGGTGGAGGTAGGTGACGCTGTTCAAAAAGGAGATGTATTGGCAAAAATCGATGGACAGCAGCTTTCACGGGAGATGATGGAGCTGGAGGCTAAAAGGGCTGACCTGGCAGCCAGATACAATGAAGCCGTTAAGCCTATAGACAATAGGGAAATTGAGAGAATGGAATTAAAGCTGGCTGCCCAGAAAAAAAACCTTCAAGAAGCTGAAAGAAGAAACAATAACAATAAAAGTCTTTATGAGGCAGGGGCTATTAGTTATGAGGCCTATCATGCTGCAAAAATGGCTTTAGAACTAGAGATTACAGAGCTTGAATCCATTCAGTTGGAGTTAGAGCTGTTAAAAAAGCCTGTTTCAACAAATATCATTTCTCAATATGAGGCTCAACTTCGGCAGATAGATATTCAGATGGAAACCTTAAAAAGCAAAGGGCAGGATTTTGTGATTGTCGCTCCTCAAAAGGGAACCGTGATGATAAAAAATATAGAGGTTGGAAGTTATCTTCAGCCTGGGACCCAGATCATGGAGATTGGGGACCAAGAATCCTTATATTTAGAAAGTGATGTTTTGGTATCAGAAATAGGAAAAGTCAAGATAGGGAATAGGGTAGAGATTTCTCATAGGGATCTGGGTATTGAAGGGGTAGCGGGTACCGTACGAAAAATCCATCCCCAGGCCTTTAGTAAGATTTCTGATTTAGGAATTGAGCAGAAAAGGGTCAAAGTGGAAATCGATATAGACTCTACAGCAGCAGGTATTCAACCAGGTTATGATATGGATGTTAAAATCGTTGTGAATAGCAGAGAAGATGTACTGTTAATTCCTGAAAATGCTATATTTAAGCAAAATGGTAAAGACTATGTCTTTGTAAATGAAAATACCAGGGCTGTTCTAAGAGAAATTCAAAGAGGAATCGAAAGCCGAAGACGGACAGAAATTCTAGCAGGGCTTCATGAAGGAGAAGAGGTAATTCTTTCACCAAGTGAGAAATTGGAGGAAGGGAGTATTGTTAAAAGTTTATAAAAAGATATATAACAAAAGAGTAGATTATTGGGGGTCTGCTCTTTTGTTCTGTGAGGAAATATCCCTGTAATATCGGACAATAGTACTAGATTGTAGATTTATGTTGGAAATCTACTAAGAAATTTACCTAAATATGACGAAAATTATGATAACAAGAGGATGATGAATACTCTCTCGATTCATATTCAATAATTGAGGAGAAAGGTAAGGGTGAATTTTTATGCGATTAATTGAAAATGAGTTTTTTTCTATCACGGAAAGAGAAGGCAAACTGTTTGTGAATTCTTTTGCTCCAGGTTTCCCCATCCGGAACTTTCAAGATATTATTGAAAATTATCCGCGTATTTTAGTGACAAATTTCCTTGCCTTGAAGAAAGCCTTGGAGGAGCCAGGAACACAAAGTGTAGAGTTTGGCAGGTTAAAACCTAGAATAGAGATCCTTATTTCTTCCGATAATCTGGAAGCAAAGGTTCATATGAATCTTACTGCAGAAGAATATATTGGCAATAAAGAAGGAATAAAAAAAGAAATATTGCAGTTATTAGAACAGAATCATGTTGTTCATGGAATATTATATGATGCTATTAATAAAGAATTAGTAGTGCAAAAAGGTATAGTAGTTGCCAGAGGTTCCCTTCCTAAAAATGGCACCGATGCCAGTATCATTTATTTAGACATCCCAGAAAAAAGGCCTACGATTACAGAAGATGGCAGTGTAGACTACTATGAAATGAATCTGTTTCGTTATGTGCAGAAGGGAGATGTTTTAGGGGAAAAGGTTTTGCCTCGTTCTGGGGAGCCTGGAATGAATATAAAAGGGGATCTTCTACCTGCAAAGGCTGGAAAGGATAGAACTCTAAGATATGACAAGAACAGCGTGGAAATAATAGAGACAGATGATAAGGTCCTATTAACCGCTATGATAGATGGTGCTCTACAAATAAAAGAAGGGAAGATAAGTGTTGTAGATCATATTATTATTCATACAGATATTGGCTATGAAACGGGGAATATTAACTTTCGAGGATATGTTACTATTGAGGGGATTGTTGAAGATGGGTTTTCAGTTGTGGCTGGAAAGGACATTTCCATATTGGGAGATATGGGGGTTGGAGCAGTTGAAAAGATTGTATCAAAGGAAGGCAGCATATATATCAAAGGAGGCGTTTCTGGTAAAGGAAAGGCATATATTGAAGCGGGACAAAATGTTTTTGTAAAGTATGCCAATAATTGTACCATAAAGGCAGGGGAAACTATCAGCATTGGATATTATGCGGTAGACAGTCATTTGATGGCAGATAGTGTAGTGGTAGAGGCCAAAAATGGAAGGACAATTGGAGGGAGTATTGAAGCTAAAACAAAAATTGCATTACGTACTGTTGGAAATATCTATGATAAAAAAACCTCCATTAAAGTCCAAGGCTTTGATCGGAGAGCAGTTAAACAAGAACTGGATAGGGTATTGGTGAATTATAAAAGCCTTTTGGAGGAGGCAGAAAGATACGAACGAGAGCTCAAGATTTATGAGATAACTTTATCTAGTACAGAGGAGATTAAGAGTACGGAGGAATATATAGGTTATCATGAAAAATATGAGGTGTTGCTAAATAGAATATTTTTATTAGAGGAAGAAAGAAAGAGTTTGATGAAAATATTGGCATCTAAAGGAGAAGGAGAAATAACGATTTTTGAAAAAGCATATCCCCAAACCTTTTTAGAAATAAAAAACATTCAAAAAAGAATTAAAGAAATTACCACAGGAACCTTCTATGCAGTAGATAATCAGCTAATCTTTGATTAAGGGGGAAGAAATTTGGAAGATGTAAGTACAATACATAAGGTGTATCGCTATGAGGCTCTTCTTCAAGCTATTGATTTTTTTACCCAGCGTTTTAATCTAGAACAATTAGGGGCCTATGCCTTTGATTTTACCAACGAGATTCTGACGCTGAATTCCGCAGCACTATTTATTCGTGAGGAAGATACCTATAGGTTAAAAAGTACGAGACTATACAATGTGAAACAATATAGTATTCCTCATAGTCAAGCCTTAGAAGAATTACCAGTATTGCATGGGGATATTATTACTAGCAAATTTGATAGTTTTTTTAAGGAAGAAATGCTTGAAAGTTTTGAAATAAAGATAGTCATTCCTCTTGTGATTCATGACTATCTTTATGGATTTATTGTTTCTAATGGAAAAATATTGGGAGAACTAGAGGAAGATGATTTAGTTATTGCCAGTGCCCTAACAAAACTATTTCGCAGCTCCTTAGAAAATAGTAAACAGATAAATGAGCTATGTGAAAAGACCAGAGAATTAGATCAGAAAATATTTAATTTGTTTGCTATTAATCAAAGTGCTAAATCTTTGCTCTCTGAAGTAAACTTGGATAAACTGTATGCCTTGGCAACAGATATATTCAGCGAGATTACTTGCAGTAAGGTCACCTCTTTTGGGGTTTACGATCCAATTTCAGGAAGTATTAAAGTGCTGGGTTATCGAAATGTGTTTGATTACTCCCAATTTTTCACAGAGCTGTATATAGAGGAACGCAATTATCAGTCTCACCAAGTTGTTTTAGACTTTGAGAAAGATTTAGAAAAGATTCAATCTATCTTTAGCAATTGGGAAGAATTCTATGCCCTGCAGGCCAAATACGTTATTTTATTGATAAAGGATGAAATAATGGGAGTCGTAACCTTAAGTGAGGCGGTTAATGATAGACTGTATGATAAAGCCACCTTTGAATTGGTGGAGACTTTGGCATCCTTTACCCATATTGCTATTTCCAATGCCCTATTATTTAAAGAAGTATTTACTGAAAAGGAACGAATAAAAAGAAAATATGACATAATAGCTACCTTAAATAAAATTATTCGTACGGTCAATCATAGCAGGAGTATTGAAGAATTATCTAATCTTACCTTAAAGGTTTTATCCTTAAATTTTGGTGTAAAAAAAGCTTTCTTTGTCTATGGAAATCAAGGGAGCTATTCTATTATGCATAGTATTGGATTTGAAAATAAAGAAACTAGCGTTACCTTAAATAATTTATGGGAAAGGGTTCTTGCGGGTGAAACGATACAAGATTTCGAAAAAGTAGCTGTTAACAATTTTTTTGAAGAGAAGCTCCTTTATGAAATTGGAGAATCCAATTGCTTGGTAATTTCTCCAATTGTATCCCAGGATAATTCTTTTTATAAGAAGGACTCGCTCTTAGGATTTTTAGTGGTACTAGAGACAGCAGACAGCTTAAAGGAAGAAGAAATACTTCTAATTGATACCATTATCAGCAACATTTCTCCTGTTATC
>JBFNEZ010000006.1:0-54123 GCA_040797825.1 Thermotaleaceae bacterium
TATACGATGGGAGAAGTAATCAAAACTTCTTCCATCTTTATTGTTAAATCTGGAAATATATTTTTTGTCGAATTATATTGACACATATTCAATCCTCCTGTATGATATATAACTGTGAGAAAAAAATTGACCCATTAGCTCAGCAGGTAGAGCACTTGACTTTTAATCAAGGTGTCCCGCGTTCGAGCCGCGGATGGGTCACCACTTTCGCTAGTGTGGCTCAACGGTAGAGCAGCTGACTTGTAATCAGCAGGTTGGGGGTTCGATTCCCTTCACTAGCTCCATTACATAAAAGAGGGGTGTAGGACAAGAGGTCCTATGCTTCTTTTTTTGTTTTTCAAGATAAGGCGGGCAGCAGAATCTGCAGCCCCTACCTGGGCTCATAATACCGCGTTATATAAGAATCTGCAGCCCGCTGAATCATAGACAACCATAAAGAAAGGATAGCACAGCATGCTACCCTTTCTTTATGGTTGTCTATTTTATTATCTGTATATTTTTTCTCTTACGATGGTTTGATCTCTGCCTGGACCCACAGAAATAATTTTTACAGGTACATCTATCAATGCTTCAATCCGTTCTATATATTTTTGTGCATTGACAGGAAGCTCCTCAAAGGAAGTACATTTAGTTATATCCTCTTGCCAGCCTGCCATGGTTTCATAGATAGGCTCACATTTTCCTAGGGTCTCTAGGCATGCAGGAAAATTCTCAATGACTTTATCTCCCATTTTATAGCCTGTGCAAATTGAAATCTCGTCAAATCCTGTCAATACATCTAACAGCATCACCGATAACGCTGTCAAACCATTGACACGAGCAGCATATTTTACCATGACTACATCAAACCAGCCACATCTTCTCGGTCTCCCTGTGGTCGTGCCAAATTCATGGCCTGCAATACGGATTCTATCTCCAATAGGATTATCCTGCTCCGTTACAAAGGGACCCTTACCTACACGGGTAGTATAGGCCTTGATAACACCAACCACTTCTTCCATCATATTTGGCCCTATTCCCGCACCTACAGCAAATCCTCCTGAAATAGGGTGAGAACTAGTTACATAAGGATAAGTTCCTAAATCTACATCGAGCAATGTTCCTTGAGCGCCTTCAAATAATACCTTTTTTCCAGCCTTTATGGCATCATATACCAGCACACTGGTATCATCTACATATTTTTTTATGGCTTCTGCATAAGTTAAGTACTTGGAGATAATTTCATCTTTATTGAGCTTTTCTCCACCATAGATTTTCTCAATAATTTCATTCTTCTTTTCGATTTGCTTTGTAACTTTATCTATAAAGACTTCTTTATTCATCAAATCGCAGATACGAATACCACTTCTTTCTACCTTATCCATATAGCAAGGTCCGATTCCCTTTTTAGTGGTTCCTATCATTTCTTCTCCTCTAGAATCCTCGGCTAAGGCATCTATTACTTTATGATATGGAAAAATTACGTGGGCTCTATCACTGATCTTAATGTTTTCTGTAGAAATTCCTTGAGCCTCCATCTTCTCTATTTCTTGTAAAAAGCCCTCCGGATCAAAAACAACACCATTTCCTATGATATTTATGGTTTTAGGATTTAAGATGCCTGAAGGTATCAGGTGGAGTGCATATTTCTTATCTCCTACTACTACCGTATGTCCCGCATTATTGCCACCTTGTCCACGTACAACTACATCGGACTCTCCTGCCAGATAATCTATAACCTTTCCTTTCCCCTCATCGCCCCATTGAGCGCCTACGATTACTACCGTTGACATCCTCGACACCATCCTCATATTTATATTGTTCGTTTATGAACCTTATTCGTCCTATTTACATTTCTAATAGTAACAGAATACACCTATTACGTCAATAAATATACGAATATTTAGGATATACTTTCTTTTTTTATTCGACTATTCAGTGCTCTTTTGAAGGGCGTCCTGTGGATAAAGTATATTTTTATTTGTACTTATCCACATGAATAACACCTTGGCTATTCACCGTAGCCAAAGAAACTTCTTCCACTCCAGCTACACCATAGGTTTTAAGGGCTAAAGCAAGCCAGCTTGTATCCAACCCTCTATATTTTAAGTTTTCCTCTAATATTTTTCCTTCAATAATTATCGGTAAAGGAATTTCTGCCGGCTTAACAGCTAAACCTATATCCGCAGGTTGAAGCGGTCTCTTATCGGATTTAGGCATCACACTTACTTGCCCTGTAGTTTCCATAATAGCAAATTCTACATCAGCCACATTAGAGTATCCTTGCTGCCTTAGTTCATTCATTAAATCCAACATAGAAAGCTTGGCGGAACGAAGGGAATCTTCTGATATTTTTCCTTTCTGTATGAGAATTTTAGGTCTTCCAAAAACGATACTCTGAATCCGTTGATTTCTACTAAGACGTACCAATATAAAATGTAAGAAAGCGATTAAGAGCATCCCATAAACAGCGGTAGAGATTTGTGCACTCATAAGGGGCTCCGCTGCTATCATAGCAAATACCAGCAGTACTGCTAAGTCAAAATTGGTGAGTTGTGTCAATGTTCGCTTTCCTAGAGTACGAAAAATCAGAAATATTAATCCGTATATTATAATCATTTTTAAAGCATAGTTCATGAATGCGATGCCTCCTTTTCCCTACAGCCTTTTATGTCACATATTATGTTTAAAAGACCCCCTAAATATACAAAAGGTGCCTAAGTTCTCTTAGGCACCTTTGCTATCTTACTCACCTTTTTTTTCAAAGAATTCATTTAGATCCTTTATGAGCCCATCTACATCTAATCCATGGACCATTGCCGCATCTGCAATGCTTTCCATAGATGAAGCAGGACAACCTAAACAATGCAGCCCATGTCTCATAAAAATAGGTGCTGTTTCTCTATCCATTCTTAATACATCTGCAATAATCATATCTTTTGATACTTTAGCCATTTTATCTAACCTCCTTCTTCTGTGTTCATCAATACACTATCATTATACCATTTTTTCAGTAGAATCAAACGGTAATTTCCTGTTGTACAAAGATTCCCTTTATGATTGTTTATCAGACTTAATCTTAATATTTGTCTTTCTAAGCAAAAGTATTCTTTACTAATTTAGTGGATAACTGCTAGATATAAACAGAAATTATCCACATACCCACATAATTATTCACATTTTAACATTATTTTTGTGGATAAGCCTTCTACTTTCTGAAAATAATCTTTTTTTGTCATCTTCATGATAATATAACGGGTCATCGCTACACCATCCACATAGGTAAATATTTCTTGTGCTTGGGGATAACATTCTTTATGAAATATTTCTGCATATTGGTCCTCAAAGGGAAAATCCTTCTCCATAATACTTTTAAATCCACACTTTTCATAACAGCGCTTTCCCCGTTCATTATATTTTGCCGTTCTTAGATGAATTGAAACCATATTCATTTTTTTAAAATAATACTCTAAAAAGGATTGAAGTGCATCGGTGCCATAGCCTTGATTGATATACGCTGGATTTAATACAATGCCCAACTCACTGTCTCTCCAAATCCATTGTATATCCCGAATTAGGAGATACCCAATGATTTCTTTCTCAATGTTTTCAATGGCAAAGCTTTTTCTCTGCCACTTTGCCGTTTTGATTTTGTACCAGGTATCACCTTCCTCCTTTGTCATCTTGGGAAAATTATAATGGAAAAATAATGGTTCCCTATGATTTTTCCAAAGCTGCATTTTTTCCACATCTTCACGGGTTAAATTACGGATTTTTGTCTTCTCTCCTACTGCAAGATACATCCCATCACCCTTCCCCTATAAACGTCCTTATGAATCTCTTTATGAATTTATATTGAAACAACTTTTAAAAAATGCACTCTTTATACCTAAATAATAAATAGACATCTAGATAGATGTCTATTTATTATTTTCTATAGCTTTTCAAGAACTTCTTGCAAACTCAAACCTTCCTGCAGCATAGAAGAAACATCTAGCCCATCGTTAACAGCCTTTTTTAGTTTCGCCATTTTTTTAATATCCCCGGTCAAAACACCACCTATAAGTTTTCCATCTTTAATAAAAAGCTTATGAAATACAGTCTCCTCTTGATAGCTTAAACTGAACTGCTCTCCATCGATCTCTCCTACAGAAAATAGAGAGAATCCGCCGATGGAAAGGTAGGTTGCTGGCTTCAAAGGCTTATATCTTTCCTGAATACCAGCCATATTCCTTCCTGCTATCTTTCCTTGATCCATAGCTGTGGACCACAGGCCCATGACTACACCCTCAAATTCTGCCACATCCCCTGCAGCATAAATATTTTCCTGAGAAGTTTCCATAAAGGCATTGACCTGAATACCCTTATTGGTTTGAATATTTGTTCCTTCTACAATCACCCTATTGGACTTCATACCCGTTGAGAAAAGTACCATATCTACAGGTATAACTTGACCATCCTGTAATACAATGCCTTCCACCCTGTCTTCTCCAACAATCTCCTCGGCGGCGGCTCCAAGATGTATGTATAATCCTCTCTGCTCCAACTGTTCTTTCACATGTTTAGCCAACTCCGAATCCAGCTGCTTCGGTAATAAATAGGGGAAAAACTCTACTACATTTACTCTTAATCCTAATTCTTTAAGGGCCCAAGCAGCCTCTAAGCCTAGGAGTCCACCTCCAATGACAGCAACCTCCTTGCAATTTAAGAGATACTCTTGAACCTTTTCTAAATCTTCTAGATTTCTTAGGGCATAAATCCCTTTTTTCTCCGCTCCCATTACCTCTGGGATAGATGCACTGCCGCCATTAGCCACTAAGAGCTTTTCATAGTCAATTTTTTCCCCATCCTCAAGCTGTACGCTGCAATTCCTTATGTCGATAGATTTTATTCTTTTCCCTAGTTTTATCTGGATATTTTTCTCCTTATACCAATCTTCATCATGAATAAGCAATTCAGTTAAGGAGTATTTTTTGTTGATAAAATGGGAGAGTTTTACACGATAATAGGTTAAGTAATCTTCATCGCTAATCATCAATATAGGATTGTGACCATCAATTTTGCGAATTTCTTCTGCTGCAGTCGTTCCTGCTATCCCATTCCCTATAATCAGATATTTTATCCTATCCTTTGACATAGGTCTTCACATCCCTATCCTAGTTCTTGAATAAGCATATTGAAATGGTATAGATGTTTTACTTCTTCTTTTATCAAGCGTTGCAATACTTTCTGTAAAGAGGGATCCGATGTGTTTTTGAGCATAGTTTCATAAAATAAGATAGCATCTTTTTCTGCCTGCAACCCAATGAGCAGGGCATCCTTCACCGTATGCACTTGGGATACTTTGTAGTTCGTAAGACCATTGGTGTTAAAAATAGCCGTATCACTAATGGCTTTTAGATATTGGGTTACGGCTTCATCTTCCAATTGTACCTCCTGCTCCTTTTTTGATTCGGCTACCTTTTGATATAACCTCTCAAAAACCAAAACATGCTCTGCTTCTTCCACTGCTAAATATTCAAAGGTTTTTTTGATATGCTCCTCATCAAATCGGGCAGCTGCTTCTGTATAGAAACGATAACCCTCTTCCTCAACCCCCTTAGCAATTTTCAATAGCTCCAATGCATTGTATCCTTCCATGGCTTATTCCTCCTTCTTTATCTTTAGTGCAAAAATATTTTTTTATTCTCTAAACTTTTCTAGATTGGCAAACTTGGTAAACTGGCCCAGCCAGGCCAGTTCAACAGCCCCTGTGGATCCATTACGCTGTTTGGCAATAATCACTTCCCCAATGTTCTTTTTCTCACTATCGGGATGATAGTATTCATCTCGATATAAAAACATAACAATATCTGCATCCTGTTCGATGGCTCCAGACTCCCTCAGATCCGATAGAATAGGACGATGGTCTGCTCTAAGTTCAGGAGCTCGAGACAGCTGAGATAAAGCTACCACAGGGCAATCCATCTCTCTGGCCAAGCCCTTTAGCGCTCTAGAAATGCTCGAGATTTCCTGTTGTCTGCTTTCAGAACGACCATCTCCCGACATCAGCTGGAGGTAGTCAATCATTACCATATCCAGTCCTTGTTCCATTTTCAATCTACGGCATTTTGCCTTCATTTCCATCATAGAAATACTGGGTGTATCGTCAATAAAAATCTTTCCCTGTGCCAGGGGCCCCATGGCCTTTGCTAATCGAGGCCATTCATCTTCGCTTAAGGTACCTGTACGAATCTTTTGTATCTCTATATGGGATTCGGCACTGAGCATCCTCTGCACCAACTGTTCTTTAGACATCTCTAAACTGAAAATCGCCACTGAAGCATTTCCCTTTAGAGCTGCATTCTGACAAAGGTTTAGAGAAAAGGCTGTCTTTCCCATACTGGGTCTCGCTGCAATCAGAATCAGATCCGATTTTTGAAGCCCCGACGTTTTTCTGTCAATATCTGAAAATCCTGTGGTCAAGCCCGTGATGCCGCCCTTGTTTTGGTACAATTCCTCTATTTTGTTAAAGCTTTCCAGCAGTACATGTTTGATATGGGCAAAACCCTCTTTAGACTGTTTTTGAGAAATATCAAAAATATTTTTCTCAGCTAAATCCAATATTTGATTTACTTCATCCTCTGCCTGATAGCCCTTCTCCAAAATCTCTGCAGAAGCTTTAATCAGTCTTCTTAAAATAGATTTTTCTTCTACAATCTTAGCATAATACTTTACATTGGTGGTGGTTGGGACAGCCTCTGATAAGTTTGCCATATATGATATTCCACCAATAGCCTCTAAGGTCTGCCTTTGGGTCAATTCTTCGGAGAGAGTGACCAAATCCACGGGTTCATCACGATTGTAAATATCCACAATAGCCTCAAAGATTTCTCGATGGGCTTCTTTATAAAAATCCTCTCCACGGATCATCTCTGTAGCTGTAATCACTGCTTCTTTGTCTAAAATCATTGCCCCTAGCACCGATTGCTCTGCCTCAACGTTGTGGGGTGGTATCCTTCCAAAAAAGTCCATTTTTTTCACCTTCCCTTGATAACAACCATCTATTACGAATTCAACAAAGACCAGCACAAGCATGTTGGCTCCTTATGCTGGTCTTTCTATTAGCTGCAGAGAAGAATATCCATCACTTCTTCAATGGTCTCTACAGGAATGATTTCTATACCTGTGAAGCCTGCTTTGATATCTTTTAAATTATCCTTCGGAATGAGTACGGTTTTCATGCCTGCCTGTTTGGCGCCGAATATTTTCTCATTTACACCGCCAATGGCTTTAATTTTTCCTTGAATAGATATCTCTCCAGTGATAGCTGCATCCTGTCGTACATATTTTTTCTGTATAGCACTGATAATGGTGGTTACAATAGCTGCTCCTGCAGAAGGACCATCAATATTCCCGCCTCCAATGACATTCACATGAATATCATAATCATTAAGATTTTCCTCCGTCAACTTTCGAATCAGAGATGCTGCATTAAACAAGGAATCCTTCGTCATAGAACCTGCTGTATCATTAAATCGCAGACTCCCTTTTCCAGACTCAGGTGCCTTAAAAGCAACACATTCTATTTCCAAGACAGAACCCAAAAATCCATGAACGCCTAGACCATACACTTTACCCAGATCTGGTATATCGTTGGCTCTTTTCTGTGAATGAGGTACCAACCGACTCATCTGAACGACGTTATTTATATGTTCCTTATGAATATAGAGACTTTCTTCCTTGCCCTCCTGATATAAAGCCATGCTGTAGGCATCAGATAAAATGTTAATGGCCTTTCTACCTTCTATGGTGTATTGACTGATCATCTTGGCAGCCTCTGTATCCAATGTAACAGAGAGTCTCTGAGCACCTTGCTTTACAATCTCTTCGATATCTTCTCCTGATAAGGGTTCAAAATATACTTCTGCGCAGCGAGAACGAAGGGCTGGGTTAATCTCTTGGGGTTGTCTTGTAGTTGCCCCAATTAAAATAAAATCTGCAGGGGCTCCTTCGCTAAAAAGTTTTTTTACATAAAGGGGTACTGCAGGATTATCTGGATCGTAATAGGCAGAATCAAACTCTACCCGTTTATCTTCCAATACCTTTAATAATTTATTTTGAAGGAAATCATCTAACTCACCAATCTCATCAATAAACAGAACGCCTCCATGGGCTTCTGTAACCAGACCCGGCTTCGGCTCAGGTATGCCAGTCTCCGCTAAATCCTTTTTGCTGCCTTGATAAATCGGATCATGGACAGAACCAAGAAGGGGATTTGTGATCTCCCTTGGATCCCAACGGAGGGTCGTTCCATCTACTTCAATAAAGGGAGCCTCCTGCTCAAAGGGGGAATATCTCATCTTCTTTGCAAATTCTAGGGCCAATCGAGCTGCAGTTGTCTTTCCAACGCCCGGGGGACCATAAATCAATATATGCTGGGGATAGGGGGAAGCAATTTTTGATACCAGAGATTGAATGGCTTGCTCCTGTCCCACAATGTCCTCTAGCTTTTGAGGCCTAAACTTCTCCATGGCTGATTTAGATAATTTGACGGTCTCCAGCTTTTCTAGATGGGCAAATTTCTTTAATGTATAGGCATTTTCAGGCCCAGCATTCTTCTTTAATATTTGTAGTTTCATCTCCTCCATGTACTGGAGTTGTTTCTCTTCTATTTTTTTTGCCATTTCCTTTTCAAGACGATTTTCAACGGCCCTTCTGGCCAATAGATCGGCAACCTGATTTTCTATGTTTCTTAGGGTGGGCGCAAGGTCTCCTTCCTCTAGCATCACAGATTGTTCCTTTGAATTAAAAACCACCCGATGCAAAGCTAAAATTCTATCCTCAATTTTATCTGAGTGAATAAAATCCTGAGCCTCTAACTTGATCAATCTCTCAGAAATTCTATCCTTTCCAAGAAGATTGCTTACAATATCATAAAGAGCAGTTACCTGACGGTCCACTTCTCCATTTTTATAAACTTCTCCGTAGTTCTTTTCTGTTTTCGCTTCTATTGCCTGTTGTTCTGCTAAAGATTTCATTGAAATCTCCCTTCTATTCTGCTGCAATCTCTACTCTCAATTTTGCTATTACTTCTGGATACACTTTAATTTCCACATAGGCTGCCCCTAGTTCTCTTATAGGGTTATCTAGTTGGATTTTTCTTTTATCCATCTTGATTTTATGTTGTTTTTCTAATGCTTCTGCAATATCTTTGGAGGTAATAGAACCAAATAACCTTCCCCCTTCTCCAGCCTTCCCCTTTAGTTTTACAACCAGAGAAGCTATTTTCTCCCCAAGAGCCTTTGCTTCCTGAAGTTCTTCTTGTTTTTTTCGAGCTTCAGCGGCTTTTTGCTTTTCAAGAACCTTTATACCACCCTCAGTGGCTTCCTTTGCCAATCCTCTTGGAATTAAATAATTTCTAGCATGACCATCACTGGCATTAATAATTTCCCCTGCTTTTCCTATTCCTTTTACATCCTTTAATAATATTACTTTCATTACACTTCACCTTCCTCAAAATATTCCTCGATGGCCTTAAGCAGCATCGTTTTTGTTTCTTCCATCGTTTGATCCTTAACCTGGGTCCCTGCCACGGTCATGTGACCGCCTCCACCCAATCGTTCCAGTATCATCTGTACATTGATTTCTCCTAAGGATCGTCCGCTGATAAATATCTCTTCTCCGTCCCGATAACCCAGCACAAAAGAAGCAGTAATCCCTCGTATATCTAAAAGCTCGTCAGCAGCCTGAGCAGCCACCAATTGGGCGTTATGGGTACCCCTGGGGCATATGGAAAGAGCAATATTCCAACCAATATCCTGGGCACTTTTTACCACCTCTGCTCTTGCCACAAAGGTTTCTAAATCGTCCTGAAAAAGCTGTCTTACATGGGTTGTATCTGCTCCAGCTCTTCTCAGCAAAGAAGCCGCTTCAAAGGTACGAACCCCTGTCTTAAATGAAAAATTCTTCGTATCTACAGCAATCCCTGCCAAAAGTGCCTCTGCCTCTATTTTTTCAATATTCATTTTATCTTCCATATACTGTAAAACCTCTGTGACTAGTTCACAGGTCGAGGATGCATAGGGCTCCAAATATGTAAGCACCGTATTTTCAATAAACTCAGCTCCCCGTCTATGATGGTCAATCAATACCACTCGCTCTGCTTTGGCTAAAGCCTCTGGACATTGGGTAAAGCTAGGTCTGTGAGTATCTACAACAACCACCAAGGTCTCTTGGTCTACTAAATTTAAGAATTCATCACACTGAATAAACTTGTACTCTGGATATTCTTTAATTCGATTCCACAGATTTTGAATAGAAGGATTAGGACCCTCCAGCAAAATATAAGCTTCCTTCCCTCTGCTTCTCACAGCTCGATAAACGCCTATAGCCGCACCAAAGCTATCCATATCAGGTATTTTATGTCCCATAATCAGCACTCGCCCCGATTGATCAATCAATTGTCGCAGGGCATGGGCAATCACACGGGCTTTCACTTTATTTCTCTTCTCTACAGCCTTTGTCTTTCCACCATAGAAGCTTAAGGTATCTATCTTTTTAACTACAGCCTGATCTCCTCCCCGCCCTAAGGCCAGATCCATAGCAGCTCGAGCATATTCTTCATTTTGCTGAGGGGTCTTTCCCTTAACCCCTACCCCTACACTTAGGGTAATGGGTATTTCATTGCCCACTTGCAGTTCTCGGATTTCATCTAATATAGCAAATTTTCTGCCTTCTAAACGCTCTAAATACTTGTTTTCAAAAAACAGAATATACTTGTCTTTTTGATATTTCTTCATCACTGCATTCATGGACGCTGTCCATTGATTGATTCTGCGATCAATTTCAGCACTGACAACAGGCCGCTTTACCTCTTCTGTGCTCTGCATAACATCATCATAATTGTCTACTTGAATCAATGCGATATCCAGTCTCTCTTCGTTGTAGAGTATCTTCAGGTTATGGAAGCTTGTAATGTCAATCCAATAAAGCATAATGATGTGTCTCGACTCAGAATCCTCTGTTTTCACTATATTATAAAGAACTTTATACTGTCTATCATTAATTGTTACCTCAATTACCATATCTTTTTTGTCTTTCAAAATATTGTCCAGTTGAATCCCCTGTATGAAGTCCTCGACATTTTTTTCTAGTAAGTCTTGACTATCGGTAATCTCACTGAATCTGGAATTATACCAGATGATACTACCGTCAAACTCAACAATTACCAAAGGAATGGGGAGATTTAGTACCGCATGCTGGGTAGCTGCATCTATATTTGAGGAGAAACCCTCAATATATTTACGCCACATTTCCTTGCGATCATGCTGTGTTTTCCAATTATGATAGAGCAGGTAGATCATTAATAGAATACCAATAGCGCCAATCATAGGGTTATAATATGTCACCACCAGAACTAGAATCATCATAATCCATAAATGGATCCTAGTATCGGGAATGAACAATTTTGAAAACCGTTTATTTCCCATCTATTACACTCCTAATCCTTATTGGTGCTCAAGCTTTCTCAGATTCATCAATGCATCCGTTAAGCCCAGCATGGCAATGATGAAGGCACCCATCTGATTAAAAAGTAAAAATACAAAGATAAGTACCCGCATGGGTTTGCGCAGCTGATACAGGTTCATAAAATACAACATCACTGCAATTCCCTGTACAAAGTATATAAATTGAAGAATCACAAAAACATTCACTACAAGAGTCTCATAGTTTACAACATTCAGATACCTAGTCAAATAAGTCAGGAGAATGATTAGAAAAGTTCCCATTAATATGCTTTTCGGCAGCCTTATATTTCTCAAAGGAGGAAGCATTTCTGCCTTATAGCCAATCCGATTTAATATGTAGACTGTCAATACATAGTTGATATAGGCGAGAAAAACCGCTGACATCATAATTGCAGCTGGAATCACCATGGCTGCCATTTTAGCCGTATTTTCCAGGCTTATTCGTATTTGATCTATATTTTCTCCTTGAATATCCATCTGCTGCATAATCCCAATATACATTTCTATTCCTTCTTCAAACATGGTACTCATCTGAGCAAAGGCATTTATTCCTGATATGGCAGAAGCCAGAGCAATAGATAATCCCGAAGAAATCAAGGCTGCTACAGCGCCCCCTGCCAATACTTTTCCTGGGGAATATCCTTTTTTCATCATATACCCCATTACAACGGCCACAATCCCTGGTAAAATAACGACAAAAACAGAATAGATGGGCTCCGTTAAGCTCCCTATAATAATAGCCGAGGCAATAATTGAAAGGATTACAAAGTTCATTCCATGTCGTTTGCCCAAAATAATGAAGGGAACGGGTATAAAATAAAGAATAAAGGTTAGTACAGGGATATATGTACCAATCACAGCAAATATGCAAGTGATAGCCGTCATAAGAGAAGCTTCAATGAGGGCTCTGGTTTTTTCCTGAGTATTCAAAAGCAATCACTCCTAATTTCTATTTCTACTGACATATTGTTTCAAATTTGAGAGATCTCCATACCATTCTTCCACCTTATGCCTCTCCAAGATTCCCAGTCGGATTTTATCCTCAATTTTCATATCAATGGTCGAAAAGTTAATCCCTAGCCTTTTCCCTAAGAGGTAGGCTACCATGACAATATTGGCCAATACATCCACCAATACCTCCTGCCCTATATTTTTTCCTTGTATCAATAATTCAAAGAGAGTAGCAATTGTAGTCAAAAGCTCGCTCTTTAGCCACTCGATTATTTTTATGTTTTTTGTAACATCAATATTGTTATCATCTCCTGTAGTCATTGCCTGATTCCCCTCCTTTATATACATTATAGCAGATTCCTCTCTGTTGTATATATTCTGTAGCAAAGATCCCTTTTCCTTTTTTATGGCTAAAAATAGCCTCTATATTAAGGTAAAATAAAAAGAGAAGTGATCTCTCACCTCTCTTGGGATTATTCTGCAGTATATGGCAATAACGCGATAATTCTTGCTCTTTTAATAGCAATTGTCAATGCTCTTTGGTGGGTTGCACAGGTTCCAGAAATTCTTCTTGGAAGAATTTTTCCTCTATCTGTAACATATTTGCCCAGTTTTCTAATATCTTTATAGTCGATATGGGTTGCTTTATCTGCACAGAAGCTGCAAACTCTTTTTTTGCGGCCTCGTCTTTTCTTCATCATCATTCTATTTCCCTCCTTTTCTAGAATGGAATATCGTCATCCTCTTCAATAGCCTGGAAGCCATCGATGTCTATATCGGACGGATTGTTAAATCCTCTATTGTCGTTTTTGTTTCCCCACTCAAGGAATTCCACTCTATCTGCAACAATCTCTGTTGTATAGCGCTTTTCACCGCTTTGTGTCTCAAAGTTATTGTTTTGCAGTCTGCCTTGAATAGCAACAAGTCTTCCTTTTGCCAAGTAATTGGCGCAGTTTTCACCCGTTTTGCCCCATACAATTATTCGAAAAAAATCTGCTTCTTTTTCTTTGGCAAATGGTCTATCTACAGCAAGTGTAAAGGTGGCTACTGCTTTGCCGCTTCCTGCGGTAAACCGAAGCTCCGGATCTCTGGCCAATCTTCCGATTAAAGTGACCTGATTCATATTTACACCACCTTGTTCATTTTAATTACTTTTCTTCAAGATTTACGATGATATGTCTAATAACATCATCAGAGATCTTGAAATTTCTGTCCAATTCCTTTGGTAAATCAGTACCAGCCTTAAATTTAACAAGTACGTAGTAACCGTCATTAAGCTTGTTGATTGGGTAAGCAAGTTTTCTGTTTCCCCACTCATCTACACTTTCAATCTCACCATCTGTTTCAATGATGCCCTTGAACTTGTTGATTACTTCGTTTCTTTTTTCTTCTTCAAGATTGGACTTCAGTATGAACATTGTTTCATATTGTCTCATCGTTTCCACCTCCCTATGGACTAGTTCGGTCCTGCTCTTATGCAGGACAGAGAGTATATTCTCACATCATAGTATTATATCAGTTGTGTCCATATTATGCAAGGATTAAATTTATACACCTTAGAGCACATGCTTTTAAATCTAAAGAAGTCCTTTTGCGCTTCCCATAGATAAGGCTATCTTCATTATGCCAAGGCTTCCTTAAAGACCTCTCCTAAACGCTTAATGCCTTCTACGATTTTATCCTCAGGCATATTGGAATAGTTTAGTCTGCAGGTATTTTCATTGCCCCCATTTGGGAAGAAGGAGCCCCCGGGTACAAAGGCTACATTCTTTTCTAGAGCCTTTACCATCAATTCTCTTGCATTTAGATGCTTGGGCAGTACCACCCATGTAAATAGCCCTCCCTCAGGATAGGTATATTCCACCTCTGGGGGGAAGCATTCCTTCATGGTTTGCAGCATGAGATCCCGACGCTTACGATAGGTATTTTTGATCTTTTCCACATGCTCATCTAGATCGTACATCTCTAAAAAAGCATTTAGTTCTCTCTGAGAGATGGTGCTCGTCTGTAAATCTGCTCCCTGCTTTACCAAAATAAACTTTGTAAGTATCTCTTCCGATGCACATACCCAGCCTAACCGAAGGCCAGGACAGAATGTTTTTGAGTAAGTACCTAAAAATATGACACGGCCCTCTGTATCGAAGGATTTGACCGATGGGGGAATCTCTCCTTCAAAACGGAGTTCTCCATAGGGGTTGTCCTCTATAATAGGTAAATCATGCTTTGCGGCTATTTCAAGAAGTCTTTTTCTTCTTTCTATAGACCATGTTTTCCCCGTAGGATTTTGAAAGTCTGGAATTACATAAATCATTTTTGCTTTTGGCGTAGCCGCCAGTATCTTTTCCAGTTCTTCGATAACCATCCCCTCATCATCGGTGGCTACTTCTGCAAATTCACACTCATAGGCCATAAATGCATTGATGGCACCCATATAACTTGGGCTTTCACAAATTACAACATCTCCTGGGTCCAAAAATATCTTTCCACAAAAATCCAGTCCCTGCTGAGATCCATTGGTGATCAGTATATCATCAGCCTTCGCTTGGATGCCTAATTTTTCCATTCTGTCCGCGATCTTTTTTCTCAGTGGCGGAAAGCCTTCTGTAGTACTGTATTGAAGGGCTTCTTGACCTCCCTCCTCCAATACCTTTACAGCAATCTTCTTCATCTCCTCTACAGGAAATAGCTCTGGTGCAGGTAATCCCCCTGCAAAGGATATGATTTCTGGTCTCGTAGTCAGTTTTAGCAGCTCTCGAATCTCAGAAGCCTTGACTCCGTCCATTCGTTTTGCATATTTAATTGCCATTTCTAAAGCACCTCCATAAAAAATATATTGGGGAAAGTCTTGTCCATTCATCGTATATCATCTAAAGAGAATGTGATATTTGTGGTTATTAAAAGTTATCTTTTTTCCTCTGTATGCAGAACTTTATTCAAGGTTTGTAGGCCCGGAGGATTCCTTTCTTTCCAATATCTTTTTAATACGCTTTTCCAGCTTTACCCTTGGTATCCATACTTCTCGACCACAACCTCCGCACTTGATTCGAAAATCCATTCCTGTACGTGTAATTTCAAATTCTTTACTCCCGCAGGGATGACCTTTTTTTACCTCAATAATGTCCCCTACTCTTAGATCCATGGGCATGATGGCTCACCTTTCCTTTTATTTTATATACTCTATGATACACATATTATTTGACCTTCGCAAATACAATTTGGTTTTTAAACTATCTTCTCTCCACACTTTGTATAACAACCCTTCTAGGATAAGGGATCTCTATTCCTTTTTCATCTAGTCGTTCCTTAATCCGCTTTCTTAGTTCTCTTTCCACAGCCCATTGTTCCATGGGAATAGTCTTTGCCATAATGGCTATCACCACATCGGACTCTCCAAGTTTGTTCACACCAAGGACAGTGGGCCCCTCTACAATCTTATCATTTTCTTCGGCTATCTCAGTACACAGATTTTTGAGTACCTCTAGAGACCGTTCAATGTTTTCTTCGTAGGCAATGCTGACTTCTACCAAGGCCCGCATAATTCCTCTGCTGCGATTGGTTACTTTATCAATAGCACCATTGGGAATAATGTGAAGATCTCCGTTGAAATCTCTTATTTTGGTCACACGAATGGCCATTTCTTCTACAATACCAGATTTCCCTCCCGTTTCTATATAGTCCCCTATATGAAACTGATCCTCAAAGAGTATAAAAAACCCTGTGATCACATCCCGTACAAGGTTCTGGGCGCCAAAACCAATGGCCAGACCCCCAATTCCTGCTGCTGCAATGAGAGAGGATATATTGATGCCAAGGGTTTCAAGTATAGGCGTAAAAGCAACAAAATACACCGTATAGCGAAAAATACTCTTGATGATGTCCTTAAGGGTATCAAAGCGTCTTTCATCTCCTGTCAGCCTTAGTTTTGAACGATTCTCAAAAAATTTATCTATGATTATATTCATAAACCGTATGGTAATTTTGGCTGCCAGAAAAATAAGAACAATCTTTATGAGGGCTCCCATATATGTAGATAATTTTTCTGTGTCTGTATAAAAAGATATCACCCCTTGAAACTTATCTCCCAAGTTGTTCAATCTACCATTCATTGGTTTCTCTCCTCCCTTAGGTTATTTTGATAATTTGCCTTTTTCCTTCTTTTCGCTCCACACGAAATACATGATACCCTCTATTTTCTTTTTTTAGCATATCTGTCACATCGGCAAAAATATCCCTGGAAAACTTAATAGATAAACCACAACTGGCACTGATCTCCCTGGGAGTAGGTATGGTTTCAATTGAAAATTTTGTTTTTAAATATTTTTCTGTCTGCATGGCATGATGGGTAGATTCAAAGGCAATTACATAAAATTCTTCATATCCCATTTCTATTCTCCATTATAATTTAATTGTATTCTTTGCACTGTTCATTTTATCTACAATGGTGTACATATTGGTTACACCACCTACCATCAATTTATTTTTCAGATTGTAATAATCTAGACAGGTTCCACAGGACAAAATTTCTACGCCTTCGCTTTCTAATTGCCTCAGATAGTCGATAACTTCAGAACCCTCCGAAGTCAGCCTTACACCGCTATTGATAAAAAGAATGGTCTTTGGATAGGGCGTGTATTCCGTTAGCGTATATATAAATCCCTTCATAAGTACCTTGCCCAATTCCTCAGCACCAGCACCCATGACATCACTGCCCACTAAAATGGTCATTTCCTTTAGCTTTTTCGGCTTAAGCAAGGGCTCCTTGCTCACTTCTCCAGAGTAAATATTAATATAATAATCTCCACCCATTTCCTTCACATCCACATCATAATCCATGCTTTTGGCCAGCTTGGTTACATTTTCCTTGGCAATCTCATTGTCTACTATGGTAGTCACATTTCCTTCCGGTATATTTTCTAATAATTTTTTTGTTTCAATAACGGGTTTTGGACAATTCCAGCCTCTTGCATCAATCTGTTTATCCATTTTTTCTCCTCCTTATCCTCCATACATTTATCTCTAGTCTTATTATAGCTGTTATGCGTTTACTCTTTTTATTTCTTTTCTCTATTTTTCTCATTCCTATGATAAATTATTTCTATGTCTTTAGACTATCAAAACACACTTCCCAGCATCCCTAGTAATACATTGTGATCGTAGAGATATTTTGCAATAATGGACGCCTCCAATCCCTCTGTCAGAAACCCCTGACCAATCATGGCATGCAATGGGATCATTGCCAGCAGCAAAACGAATATTATCACCAGACCCTTGATGCCTCCCAAAATCAAACCTCCCCCATGGTTAAACTGATGCAGGATGGGCAAAGAAAATAAGCCATTTAAAACATGTGCCACAAGGGTACAGGCAACTCTTACACAGAAAAAAATCAATAGAATGCTCACCACGTTGATAAACATCCTCGTTAAAGTATCGGCTATGTAACTAGAAACGCCTTCCATTGCCTTTGTGCTGTATTCCTGCAGCTTTTCTGAACCCATTAAAATCTTCTGTATGTCTACGGGCATTTTTAGAATTTGGAATATATTATCTGAAGCAATATCACCTCTAGCTGCTACCTCTTGGTAAGCAGCATCCTTTACTTTCCAGCCTATCCACTCTTGTAACTTCACAAAGAAAACAGGGTGTTCAAAGATATACTTCGAAACCACAGGGTGGTAAAGTTTTGCTGCAACAGCAGCACCAATAGTTCCTATCAGATTGAAAAAGCTTAGAATAAACCCCTGTTTCCAGCCCTTAATGCTATAAAGCGCAAAAATCACTAGCACAAGTATATCAAACCAATTCATGATTTCACCTCTGCTAATCCTTATATTTTATTTGTACCGTCTCCAGCTTCTCCTGAAACACCAATGCCAACTGGTCTTCTGAGATCATCTGTACCGATTGAATGTCATTGCTGATTTTCTTTTCTATAGGTTCTAGACCATCCTTCTGCAAGAGATATAACGTCCTTTCTGTGAAAGCAATACTCTTTTCTCCCCGTGTATCTACCCCCAGAACCTCCCCTTTAAGGATGGTTGAGCCCAATTCCTTTCCCTGAAAATCAAAAATAGAAACACTATTTCTGTTTTTTGTATCGATAATCATCTTTTTATTATTCATCAGCCCCAAAACAATATATCCTGCCTCATTCCATGCTACTTTACTAATAGAGCCATCAATCTCCTTATTCCACAAAAGTCCTTTTTCTTTGCTAAATCCAATCAACTTTCTATCGCCTACATTTATAATCTTTTGATCTGCTCCTGGATAAACCCTTGCAATGATGTCTCCATCGTACTTATTTCCTCCCAAAAGCTTCCCTTCCATGCTGTAAAGGATTACATTACTTTCTATTTTATTATTTATAATGCTCATGATGGACAAAGCAACAATATCTTCTTCCCTAGAAAGGTTCATATCCATTACTACCCCTTGTGTTACGGCTATTTTTCCCCTTTGCTTTTTCTCCAGATCGTAGATATAGATAGTCCCTTTCTCTTCTTGCTCATAGATGGCCAGATATCCTCGATCATTAGCTTGGATCATTTGTACTGGCTTTTCTAAGTCCATCTCCCAATCTAGCTGTCCCTGAGAATCAATACAATAAATTTTTCCTTTTTCCCGCTCAGCAACAAATAGATGGTTCATTGTACTAGAAAAAATAGGTTTCTCAATTTTTTCTCCAAAGGTCCATCGTTCTTGTCCCTCTACACCATAGGCTCTTAGAGTCTGAGAGGATGGCTCATAGACCATAAGGGTCTGATTAAAAAGATGAACGGCAGCTTTATTTAAAGGAATGGTCCCAATTTTCTTAAATTCAAGTTCCCCATAACCCATTAGATTTTTTATTTTTTCTATAAAGTTAGTACTACTTCCCATAAGGATAATCCCCACACCTATAAGCATTATAATAAAAAATCGCCAGGGTCTAGCCTTTCTTTTTTTTGCCATGAGAGTCCTCCCATCTTCTTTCAATTTCTATAGAATTTCTGCCATCATCATGGCGATATCATCCTTGATATCACATTCTGTAAAATCCTGTACATTTCTAAGAATAACCTCCATCAGTTCCTCCATCTCCCTATGGAAATATTTCCTGCACAGATTTAAAAGCCGTCGATCTTCATAAAACCCCTTATCTTTGTGAAAAGCTTCTATAATCCCATCGGTGAAAAACAATAATTTTTCACCAGAATGTAAGGATAACACTTCCTTATCATAGTGTACATCTTGGAAAATACCACAAATAGGAAGACCCGCCATATATATTTGGTAAACTCTATCTCTACCCAGAATCACAGGCATACAATTATGCCCTCCATTGGAATAAGTAAAGGTCTTGGCTTTTTTATTATAAACCCCATAGAAAATAGTAATATAATACTGTTCATCAATATTTAATTCCCGATATCTATGATAAAGGTAACGAAGGGTAGTAGCAGGATCAATGGCCTTCTCTCCCAAATTTTTCAGTGTTTGGCGAATAAACATAGTCATCATAGAAGAGGTTACCCCATGTCCCGATACATCGGCAATATACATGCCAATATGGCCCTCATTGATTTCAATGACATCATAGACATCTCCTCCCAGCATCTCGCAGGGAACATAGACAGATGCAATCTTTAAGGCATCATAATAAACTCTATTTTCCGGAAGAATTCTGTGTTGAAGCTGTTTTGCAAAATTCAGATCTTTCTTCATTTTTATGTTTTGTTCTAGTATCCTCTGCTCCATGGCCCTGCTATCGGTTATGTCCCGAAAAACCTCAACAGCACCATAAACCTGATGGTTTTCATCAAACATGGGTGAGCTGACTACAGAGTAGATACTATCCCCCACTACTTCCTCTTTTGTATGGGATTTTCCCTCAAAAATCGCACGATTTGTAATACAATGCTCACAGGGTTCCTTTTTATTTAGTGCTTTATAGCACGCTTGTCCCGTTGTATCTCCCAACTGCTGCTTCATCGGTTCATTCAAGAAAATTATTTTATTGTCCTTGTCAATTACTCGCACCCAGTCCTTCATACCCGATAAAATATTTTCAAAAAACTTACGCTGTCTGGATAGCTCTTTTTCTAGTTCCTTTTTCATAGGCATCTCCTCGAAATATTCTTCTTCCTTATCTGTATATTCTCTTTAAAAAAACAAATTCCTTTAAATAACAAAGATCCTATCCTTATTCCAATTACCTTCTAAAGAGCATAAACACAAGAACGCCTATCCCAAAGTATCCAAAGAGAGGATATAAGGTCGTAACAAGATTTTTAAAGCCCAAATTTGCTAGAGGTATCGCTGCTAGGACAAACAGGAAACAATTGAACCCATGTTGTTCAGGTAAATGTTGATCTAGGGTTTGAATGAGTACAAAGCCGTTAGAAATAGCCGTTGTCAGCATAGCTAACCACAATAGAATTCCATAGCCTCTTTGAATAGGGGCTCCCAGTCTGGAAGCAACAGCCATCATGGGAAGTTCAACCCCTGAGATATCTGTATAAAGAATAAGGGTGGGCACCAATAAAAATAAAGCCAGCAAGCCTAGTCCCACGCCTCCAAGCAATCCCCCCTTTACTGCTGTCTTTGGATTGTTGATAAGGGGTAGGAGAGAGCTCATAACCACCGAGGCTCCAATGCTGTTATAACTTACATATAGTAAGGCAGAAGTAAACCAGTTTCCTGTATATGTATTCAATACTGCACCCGTACCATTGCTCATAGTAAATCCACAACGTATGGATATCCATACCCCCATGGTTATAATTCCCAAAAACAACAGAGGAACTACCATGGTATTGATCCATGCCATCCCCTGGATACTAAATAAAAATGTAATAAAGGTTACCAAACTCATCAGTAAAACCCCAACAATTTTAGAAAATCCAAACTGATGTTCAAGTAAGGCTCCGCTGCCTGCTAACATAATACAGTATCCCGATAAAAGCAATAGAGACAATACTACCTCAAAAATTCTTGTAATACCAGAACCAAAAATAGGTTGTATCCATTGATGATAGGACTGTATCTGTCGATGATACACTTTCAGCAGAACGTAACTACTACTGAAACTAAATAGCAACGTTGCAAGTGTTATACCATAGAGGCCATGTTTTCCATAAACTGTAAAAAATTGCATAATTTCCTGTCCAGAGGCAAAACCAGCACCGATAACCGTACCAATATATATGCTTGCAATCTTTAATGTATTGTTCCTCTCCATAAAAAAACCTCCCATCCTCCATACTATTTCATTGTATGTTGATGAAAGGTTGTCTCATGATAATCCTGCCTCGTCCCCACGGCTTACTTCCTCATAATGATGTAGCCCATATAGCTTAGATAGCTTGCAAGAAGAATAAAACCTTCCTCTCTGCTAATTCGATGATGGGTTCGAGAGAATATCAAAAGTATAACTGTATAAATAATCATCACTTTTATATCAAAAAATATTTTTGAATCTACCGCAATAGGATAAAGTGCTGATGAGGTACCTAAGACAAATAAAATGTTAAAAATATTGCTCCCTACAATATTTCCTACGGCAATTTCGCTCTTTTTTTTCAATGCTGCTGTAACAGAGGTTATTAATTCTGGTAAGGAAGTACCAATAGCTACAATGGTTAAACCCACAAGGGTCTCACTCATACCCAGGGCAGTAGCGATGGATACACTGCTGCGGATCACCAACTCTCCTCCCAAAATAATCGATCCCAAACCCCCTAGGGTAAAGAGTGAATTCTTTCCCATGGTTGCTGCACCCATCCCTTCCTCTTCTGCTTTCTCTCTACTATGAAGCGCTACTTCTAAAAGATAGAACATAAATATTAAAAAGAAGCAAGCCAAGACAAGCCCATCTCCTCTTGTAATCAGATTGATGCTCCCTTCCTGCAGGATAACATCTGATATAAGAATAAGCAGCAGTATGCTGGACAGTAAAGTAAAGGGAATTTCCTTTCTCACCGTTTCTCTCTCTACCTTTAAGGGATTGATCATGGCGGTAATGCCAATAATTAAAGATACATTAAAGATATTGCTCCCTACTACGTTTCCCAAAGCTATACCATTATTTCCATTCAATGCAGAGCGAATACTCACAGCAGCTTCAGGTGAGCTGGTCCCAAAAGCTACTATGGTTAATCCAATGAGAATCGGGGGAATCCGCAGTAGTTTTGCAATCCCAGAAGCCCCTTCCACAAAATAATCAGCTCCTTTAATTAGTAACGCAAATCCTGCTATTAAAATGAAATACTCCATGGTTTTCCTCCTGGGTCGAAATTATACCTTACTATTATGCCCCTATTTTATGATATGATAATATAAGGTTAGTAAGTTCTACAAGGAGGTTTTTTATATGTTTCGGACTATATTTTGGTTCTTCTATTTTTCCATGTACATGATTGTTTTACTTCCTCAGTTATGGAAAGCAAATCTGTTGGAAAAACAGGGTAAGAAGAAAGCTTTGCAAAAATACATTCACCCCATTGCCCAAACCTGGGCCAAAAGGCTTATCTCTCTTACAGGAACATCGGTTGAAGTGGTAGGTCATGAATATATTCCGGAAGGACCTGTTGTTTTTGTCAGTAATCATCAGGGTAACTTTGATATTCCCCTCTTTATTGGTTATATTGATAAACCAAAAGCCTTTATTGCAAAGGTTGAATTACTAAAAATGCCTCTAGTATCCAGTTGGATGAAGAAGTTAAGGTGTATTTTTATTGATCGTAAAGATGCAAGACAGTCTCTACGGGCCATCCAGGAAGGTGTACAAATTCTAAAGGAGGACTATTCCTTGGTAATTTTCCCTGAGGGTACTCGCAGCAAGGGTCCTCAGTTAGGAGAGTTCAAAAGGGGCAGTCTAAAACTGGCTACCAAAGCAAGGGTTCCCATTGTGCCTGTGACCATCCAGGGAACCTATCGCATCATGGAAGCCAATGGCAGTATTATAAAGCCTACTGCAGTAAAAATGACCATTTCTCCTCCAATTTTAACCACGAATCTCTCAAAGGACGAGGAGAATCATTTACTGGATAAAGTTTATGGAATCATTACAGAGAATCTAGCAAAATGAACAATCCATAAATAGTCTATTATTGGTCTAATGATCCATTTAGTATATTTTTTGGGTATTTTCTCTCATTTATCCTTTTTTTCCTTTTTTTATTACAAAAAATGACTTATAATGATATGTATCTACAAAAAAACAAGGAGGGATGTTTTTTGCATATCTTTAAATGGAGAGATATCCGTATTCGATTCAAATACGCCTTTGTTCTAATTACTACCATTCTTTTATTTGTTTTGGCTACAGGCTTTGTAAGTACCTCTCTATCTCAAATCAAAGAAGCTATATCTACCATCGAAATTACTGCAGAAAGGTCTATTGCTTTAACCCAGATGAATTCTTTGTTCAACTCTAAGCAATTGATTATCTCTGATTATGTGGCTCTTGAACGAAAAAGTTTAATAGAGGAGTATGATCAAGTAGCAAAGGATTTTGAAGCATTACGGGCTCAAGTAGAGCCTAAAATGGATTTGGAGGAAATGCAGTTTATTTTTAATCTTATCAATAAGAATAACAGTCAAATGGATGATACTTTTAAAAATACAGTTGTAGTAAAAATGCAAGAGGGAAACCACGAAGAAGCTACCACAGGATATGTAAAGGTCTCTTCCCTCAGAAATCCTACGGCTCAACTTTTTGACAATCTAAAGGTTCAGGTAGACGACTATCGTCAGCAAGCTATTTCTCATACCTACGCTGTAATTGCCCAATCGATCACTGTATTGATACTTTCTATTCTTGTGGCTGCTGTATTCGGTATTCTGACCCTTTATTTAATTAGTCGTGGGATCACCCGTAATTTAAACGGAGTTGTTCTCCTCACAGAGAAAATCGCACAGGGAGATTTAGCTATTGAGGAAGCTGTTCGCTATGGGAAAGATGAAATCGGACAGCTTGCTTCGGCCATGTATACCATGATACATAATCTGCGAACGATGATACAGCAAATCTCTGAGTCCGCTTTAACAGTAGATCAGGAAAGCAGCGAACTAAGAAAAATAGCCGATGAAGTCAGTGAAGGAAGCCATCAGATTGCAGCTACCATGCAGCAGATGTCTGCAGGAGCAGAGGATCAGGCCCATTCGGCTGGTGAAATCGCCCATTCTATTTCTGTATTGACAGACCTCATTGAAGAAGCAAATACCAACAAAAATGTATTAGAAACTTCTTCTAAAGATATCTTGAATGTTGTACAAAAAGGAAATGTCCAAATGGGCACTTCTATTGAAAATATGAATCAAATCAACCAAATCATCAAGAATGCGGTACAAAATGTACAACAATTAGATGAAAGTTCCGAAAAAGTATCCACATTGGTTCAAGTTATCCATGCAATTGCTGAACAAACCAATTTGCTGGCCTTAAATGCAGCCATTGAAGCGGCGAGAGCAGGTGAAGCGGGTAAGGGCTTTGCAGTTGTAGCTGATGAAATTAGAAAACTTGCAGAGCAAGTATCCAATTCTGTTAAGGAGATCACGGATATTGTTCTCGGTATCCAAAACAATTCTAAACTAGTAACACAATCTTTAGAAGTAGGTTATCAAGAGATAGAAGCAGGATCTTCTCAGATTAAGCAAACCGGTGAGGTTTTTGATACTATCCACCAAGAAGTATTGACCATGATTGAAAAAATTGATGCTGTATCCTTTAGTTTAAATAATATATCAGAGAATGGCCAAAAAATTAGTGAAGCAGGAGATCAAGTGGCTGCTATTTCTGAAGAGAATTCTGCTGGTATTGAACAGACCGTTGCATCGTTGCAGCAGCAGAGTAGTTCTATGGAATTGGTAGCTCAGAATGCAACGGCTTTATCTGATTCCTCGGATAAGTTAAAAGATGTGGTTAATCAGTTTAAGTTATAAAAATCTAAAATTGTTTTTCAAAATCCCTGGTTTTATCTGGGTTTTTTATTTTTGTATAAAATCGCGCCAGCTGTCGTCGAAGGAAACCCTAGGTTTCCTTCGACGACTGCTGATAAGGGAACGCATAAAATGCGTTCCCTACGGGTTAAAATTTTCTTGTAAAAATTTGTGTAATAATCCGATAGGTTTCCTGTCCCGTATGTGGCATAACAAGACCTGCTACGACTGCATTTTTAATAGTTTATAAACGATTTCTTGACAAATTTCCTCTTTATTTTTATTAGAAGTATCCACTGCGATATCTGCAGCAGCCTCATACTTTTCTTTTCTTTCTTCTATTTTCTTTCGGATGAATTCAATGCTCATATTTCCTTTTAAAACCGGCAAATTTCCATTTGCTTTTATTCTTTCATAAATAACCTCTGGTTCAGCAGTGAGTAAAACTATCTTGCCCTTTTCTCTTAGCTGTCTCACATTATCAGGCTCCAGTACAACACCTCCACCGCAAGAAATAATCGTGTTTTGATAAGCGCTTATATTTTTTACCATTTCCTTCTCTAGTTGTCTAAAATATTTCTCCCCCTGTTGTTCAAAAATATCAAGAATGGTCTTTTTTGCTTCTCTTTCAATTAAGGCATCTATATCCATGCACTCCATTTTTAAAAGCTCTGATAATCTCATACCTACAGCACTTTTTCCAGTTCCCATAAAACCTATTAAATTTATATTATAAGGAAATAATCTTACTGACTGAGCTTTTCGGCTTATGTTGAGTATATTTTTGATGAATTCTTCAACTTCTTTGTTGAAATCCTTATTTTTAACGGATTTTAATACATGGGCAATAATCTCCTCTTCTCTTGAACTGTCCAATATGGGAATTCCTTTTTGTGTTTTGTAGGACAATACTTGAAGGACCAGCTCCATTCTTTTCTCAAAAGCTTCAATTAATATAGCATCACACATGTCAATTTCTTTCCGAATCTCTTCTATGTTCTTCAATTTGTAACCCTCCATTACATTCTTTCAACATACTGACTTCTATGGAAAAAAGGAATATCACTTCCCTAATTTTTTCAATACATAGCTTTTCATTTCTTCAAAAACTTGCGCTGTTACTTCCTCAGGAATTGGTTGGCCCAGCCATATTTCCTGGGCTTTTACCGCTTGATAAAACAACATAGGAAATCCATTGATTGTACGGCTTCCTCCTGCTGCTGCTGCCTTTAATAGTTTGGTTTGATCTGGATTATAAATCAAATCATAGACCAGTTCTGCTCCTCCTATGGCGTCCTCTGAGATAGCCATGGCTTCTGTTGCAGGATAGGTGCCCACCGGTGTGGCATTAACAATATAATGATAACCCTTTTTGATCTGTTCTAAGTCACAGGCATCAATATTCTGATTTCCTGTACTTTTTATCAATTCTTTTTTTAATTCTTCTGCTCGTTTCAGATTTCGATTGGATACGGTTACATGACATCCGCCTAGAAGCAGTTCATAGGCTACTACTCGGGAAGAACCTCCAGCCCCTAAAAGCAATACCCTTTTATCTTTTAATTTAATCCCTTCCTTCTCAATACTTCTCACAAACCCAAGTCCATCGGTATTGTACCCCTTTAACTTGCCATTCTCTATCTTTACTGTATTCACAGCCCCATAGTCCTTTGCCCGTTGATCTATTTCATCTAGATACTTCATGATCTCCTGTTTATGGGGAATGGTCACATTAAAGCCTTTAAAATTATCCCGAAGCAGTGGTATCGCTCCCTCTACGTCTTGAGGCTTAATCCTTAGGGGCATATAAGCCTTGTTTGCATTCATTTTTTCAAAAATCCGATTGTGCATTTCTGGTGATATGCTTTGAGCAATAGGATCTCCTATTACAGCAAAAAGATGTGTATTTCCATCTATTTTTGTGCCCATCCTACTTTCCCCTTTCACTACCATTGAACTTCCTCTTTCTCCAGCAGCAGTTCTCTTACTTGACCTTTAGCGGAAGGCAGTATAAAAGAAATCTTCCCTCCTTGATTTTTTTTATCTCCCATCATTTTATCCAATAAAAGATTCCTGTCTAACTCTGAAATATCTAAAGAAATCCCCGTTTCCTCTACAACTGTTTTAATTTCTTGAAAATACCCTTTGTCAATCCAGTTCCTATCCAATGCCATCTTTGCCTCAAGAACCATCCCAATCAATACGGCTTCTCCATGGGTATACCTTTTATAGTCTGTGACCGCTTCTAATCCATGACCGATGGTGTGTCCAAAATTTAAAATTTTTCGTAGCCCCTGTTCTTTTTCATCTTTGGCAACGACCGCTGCCTTCATACTGCAGCAATCATGAATTATCTTCTCAATCACAGGCTTTTCCAACTGAAAGAGCTGTGATAAGTTCTTATAGATATAAGAAAAGAAATCGTAATCATAGATAATACCATATTTAATTACCTCTCCTATACCACTAATTAATTCTCGGCTGGGAAGGGTTTGTAAGACATCCGTATCGATAATCACAGCCTTGGGTTGATAAAAGCTGCCTACAACATTTTTTGCCTGGGGCATATTCACTCCAGTTTTTCCCCCTACACTGCTGTCAACCTGTGCCAGTAGGGTTGTAGGTATCTGTACCCAATCAATTCCTCTCATATAAATGGAAGCGCAAAATCCGGCTATGTCTCCCACTACCCCTCCCCCAAGGGCAATAACAATGGATTTTCTTGTAAAATGCCCATCTAACATATAGGAAAGGATGCTTTGCACTGTTTCCATGGTTTTACTTTCTTCACCAGGGTCTATCACATATCTGTTGCAGTTTCCAGCTCCTAGAGCAGTAATAATTTTCTCTCCATAGTAGCCGTCTACATTTTGATCCGTCAACAATAGATAGCTATCTGCCTTTGGAATCAGATCCTTTATTTTAGAAAGGAGACCTGATGCAATATGAATGGGATAACTTCTCTCTCCTAAATTGATTTGCAAGCTTTCCATCTATTCACCATCTCCTCTAGAGAATCTCCACCAAACTTTCTAATCAACTCTTCCCCAATAACCGTAAGAGCTGCCATTTCACCTACGATGGAGGCAGCAGGCACTGCACAGGTGTCACTTCGCTCCACCACAGCCTCAATTCCCTCCTTTGTTTCTATATCTACAGTTTTTAAAGGGCTGTATAAGGTTGGAATAGGTTTCATGGCGCATCGGATTACTATTGTCTCGCCATTGGACATGCCTCCTTCAATTCCGCCAGCATGATTGGTTCCTCGAAAGTATCCCCTTCCATCTTCATAGAAGATTTCATCATGGACTTGAGAGCCTGGCCTTGTGGCATTTTCAAAGCCATAACCTATTTCTACTCCTTTAATAGCCTGTATGCCCATAAGTGCAAAGGCCAACTTTGCATCAAGCTTTCGATCCCACTGAACATAACTTCCCAGCCCCACGGGGACTCCCTTTATATGAATCTCAAATATTCCACCTACAGAGTCTCCGGCCTTTTTAGCTGCTTCAATGGCCTCTATCATCTGCTGTTCTCCTGCTTTCTCTGCACAGCGAACGGGGGATTTATCTGCCTCTTGAATTTGAGAAAAATCAAATGCTTTTTTGTCTATCCCTGCTTTCCCAATGGCTGTTACATGGCTGGCTGAGACGATGTGAAAAGCTGCCAGCAATTGTTTTATGATACTTCCCACGGCTACACGAACGGCTGTTTCCCTGGCACTGCTTCTCTCAAGTACATTGCGAATATCCTTAAAACCATATTTTAGAGCCCCTGACAAGTCTGCGTGACCTGGTCTGGGCTGTGTAATCCTTCTAGTTTCCTCATCGGCTTCCTCTGCATCCATATAAGGCTCCCAGTTTTCATAATCCTTGTTCTTGATTAGGAAAGAAATCGGACTTCCTAGGGTTTTCCCGTTGCGAATTCCAGAAATAATTTCCACTTTGTCCTGTTCAATCTTCATTCTTCCTCCCCTGCCATACCCTCTTTGGCGCCTTGCCAAATCCTCGTTGACAGCTTGAATATCTATGGGCACATTCGATGGAAATCCCTCAATGATCCCTACCAAACCCTTTCCGTGGGACTCTCCCGCAGTTAAAATCCTTAACAAAGTCATCAATCCTTCCTTTCATGCCAATTTAGCATACTCATAACTTTCTATCATGAAGCTGTAATTTTTTATTCTCGAAGGCTCCCAAAGGGATAGGATCCCAATATCTTTATCCAGCTGGTGAGCTTTTCAATACGCTGAAGAATTCTATTTACTTTTTCTTCTTTGTAGTGCCCGCAAAAATCAATGTAAAATATATATTTACCCATCTCTGCCTTGGCAGGACGAGATTCTATTCTCGTTAGGTTGATATCTTCATCGGCAAACTCCCGTAAAATACTGTAAAGGCTTCCAGGATAATCGTCCTGAAATGAAAAGACAATAGATGTTTTATCCTTTCCTGTAATTTCTGTATCTTTTCTACCAATCATAATGAATCTGGTTTGATTGAATAAATTGTCTTGAATCTTGCCATTGAGTACATTGAGACCATAAATTTCACCAGCCTGCTTGTTTGCAATTGCACCATAGGTCTCTCCCTTTTCCTTTGCTGTTATGCAAGCTTGAGATGAGCTTTCACAGGGAATAAGCCCTATCTGAGGATAGTTCCTAGCGAAAAATTCCCGACATTGTCCTAAAGCTTGTGGATGGGATAAAACATAGGCTATTTTATCCATGGTTTTGCTGTTACTCAATAAACAATGCTTAATCTGATAGATAAGCTCGTCTATTATCTTGACCTTTTTCCTATGAAGGAGTCCATCCATCACCGCTGTAACAGCCCCTTCTGTAGAATTCTCAATGGGTAATATCCCGATATCCAATCTTTCTGTTTCAACGCCTTCAAATATTTCGGAAAAACTGCTCATGCCGATACCAATAGCCTCTGGCGCATAAATTTGTGATGCTGCATGACTGTAAGAACCTTCTGGTCCCAAATAACCAATTTCCATAATTTCCCCCTTCACTGTTGACTCAGCTTTTATGATGCTTTTTCGATTCCCTCAATAAGGCTACCCCGTAATCTCTGTAATTGTCTTTTCAAACCCAGGAAAGGATACATCAATGCATTCACTGTTTTCTATTTTAACAGGAGCCTGTGCAAATAATCCGCAAACAGCCATGGCCATAGCAATACGATGATCTCCGTAGCTCTCTACCGAACCCCCTTGGATAGGTTTTCCCCCCTGAATAATCATGCCGTCTTCTAATTCTTCCACATCTATGCCTAGTTTTTTCATTTCTGTTACCATAGCAGCAATACGGTTAGATTCCTTTACCTTCAATTCCTCTGCTCCTGTGATCCGCATGGTTCCTTCTGCAAGAGCAGCAATGACAGCAATAACAGGGACCTCATCAATGAGCCTTGGCATGATTTCCTTTGTCATGGTGATACCCTTTAGTTCTTTTCCTCTAACCACAATCCTGCCGATTTCTTCTCCGCCGCTGATATAACTATCTTCAATTTCTATATGAGCCCCCATTTGCCGAAGCACATCGATAATACCCGTTCTGGTTGGATTGAGTCCTACATCTTCTATGATTAAATGAGAACCGGGCATTGCTGCTGCTGCTGCCATAAAAAAGGCTGCAGATGAAATGTCTCCTGGTACTTTTATAGATTGTCCCTGAAGCTCCGATTTTCTAAGAATTATTTTGCCCTCTTCCCTTTCAAGCTTGGCTCCAAAGGATAAAAGCATTCGTTCTGTATGATCCCTAGACAGTTGTGATTCTCTTACAATGGTATCTCCATCGGCGTAGAGACCTGCTAACAGCACTGCTGATTTTACTTGCGCACTGGCTACTGGGAGGGTATAATCAATAGCCTTTAATTGTCCACCTCTAATGGCCAAGGGAGCAAGTTTGCCACTACTACGGCCGTCGATTACAGCCCCCATTTCCCGTAGGGGATTTGCAATTCTAGCCATGGGTCTCTTTCTTAAAGACCCATCTCCTGTCATAATCGTTAGGAAGTCTTGACCTGCCAGAATCCCTGACATAAGACGCATAGTGGTTCCAGAGTTGCCTGCGTCCAGTATATCTATTGGTTCCTGCAATCCATGGAGTCCTCTGCCCTCTACTTCTACATGGGTGCCTTCCCGATGAATGTCCACCCCTAGCCCACGACAGCAGTCGATGGTACTCAGACAATCTTCTCCAGGTAAAAACCCATCTATTATGCTTTTTCCTTTTGCAATGCTGGCAAGCATCACAGATCTATGGGAGATAGATTTATCTCCTGGCACACGAATTTTTCCTTGTATTTTTTCGGCACGGCTCACAGTCAGCATCATACTCTTTCTCCCTTCAAATATGTTTTGAAAAATCCTCTCCCACGGAGTAAATCTGCCGCTTGTTTTTGTTCTTCTAGAGAGGCAAAGCCGATACGAATGGCTCCTTGTTCCCCTTCTCTTGCATGAAGGATTTCTATTTCTTTAATGTTCATATCATTATCTCCCATAATCCGGGTTAATTCTCCCAGGGCACCAGGTTTATCTTCAACATCAATGATAACTTCATAAAGAGGCGGCAGATAATCAGGCACTCGCTTAGGTATGCTGTCTCGGATAAATTTGGCTTTGTTCAACAATTCTAGTATCCTTTCCTCTTCATTTCTTTCTATAAGCTCTCTGAATTCCCCAAGCATTTCTTCAAGGCCCTTCATGCCTGCTACCAATTGACTTTTATTATAAAAAAATATATCTTTCCACATTTTAGGATTTCCCGAGGCAATTCTGGTAGTATCACGAAATCCTCCCCCTACAAAGGGAATGCTATGGATACCTCCATTGTAATCTACCATATTGGCAAGCAATACTGCTGCTAAATGAGGAATGTGGCTGATGGTTGCAACAATCTTATCATGCTCCTCACTGCTTACAATCACTGGATAGGCTCCTAACAGACTAACAAAACCTTCCATTTTGTCAATGGTCCTCTTAGTTGTGTTTTCTAAGGGTGTTAGGAAGTAATATGCATTTTCATAAAGGGTTGGGCTGGAGGCTCTTAAACCACCCTTCTCCGAGCCAGCCATAGGATGCCCTCCAATAAACTGGATGCTATCGGGAATATGTGTTTGAATCAAACTGCCTACACAGCTCTTTACGCTGCCCATATCTGTCAGAATAGTTTCTTCCTTCAGCCAGGGCCCAATTTCCTTTAGGATTTGTTCATATACAGCAATGGGTGTACTTAATATCACTAGATCTACATCCTCTACAGCTTCTTTCAAGCTATAGGCTTTTTTATCAATAATTCCTAGTTCCTTTGCTTCTGTTAGAGATTCCTTTGATACATCATACCCTGTTATCTCTCCATCATAGCCTCTGTTTTTTAGTCCTGAAGCAAGGGACCCGCCTATTAATCCCATTCCAATGATTGTAATCTTTTTAAAAAAATCCATTTTAATTTGCTTCCTTTCTGAGGGTCTATTAATCTATCTTTGTTATTTTTTCTATAGAAGACATTAGTTTCTCAAATTTATGCAATTTTAGAGACTGGGCACCGTCTGACATGGCTATTTCTGGCTGATGATGCACTTCAATTATCAGTCCATCCGCTCCTACGGCTACTGCTGCCTTTGATAGTGGTTCTACCATGGCCCATTTTCCAGCTGCATGACTAGGATCTACAATGATAGGAAGATGACTTAATTCTTTGACCACAGGGATGGCACTGATGTCTAATGTGTTCCTTGTATAGGTTTCAAAGGTTCGTATCCCTCTTTCACACAAAATAACATTCATATTTCCTTCCGCCATGATGTATTCAGCAGACATTAACAATTCTTCTATGGTGGCACTGAGACCTCTTTTTAGCAGTATAGGTTTTTGGGATTTCCCCGCCTTTTTTAATAAAGCAAAGTTTTGCATATTCCTTGCACCTATCTGTAATATATCGGCATAAGCCTCAACCACATCGAAGGTCTCCACGCACATTACTTCTGTTACCACAGGCATTCCTGTTTCTTCCTTTGCCTTTTTTAATAGCTTTAAGCCTTCTTCTTCCATTCCTTGGAAACTGTAAGGGGATGTTCTAGGCTTATAAGCACCGCCTCGAAGCATTTGAGCTCCATTGGCTTTTACGCTTCTTGCGATGGTCATCAACTGCTCTTCACTTTCAACGGAACAAGGTCCCGCCATGACAACAACCTTGCCTCCCCCGATTTCACAATCATCCACCTTAATGATGGTATCTTCCGGATGAAACATTCTGCTGGCTAGTTTGAATGGATGATGCACTCTGAGAAGCTTTTCTACATGTTGATTTGCTTCGATTTGCCCCACATCTATCCTTCGCGTATCGCCAATGATACCTAGAAGACAGTAGTCTTCTCCCTGGGATCTGTGAACCTGGCAGCCTAAGCTTTCCATTTTTTTCTCCATTTTTAGCACCTCTTCTTCTGGTGATTTTGGCTTCATTACAATTACCATAATAAATTCCTCCTAGTTTTTTTTATATTTTTCCCAAAACAGATAAATAAAAAAAGAGACTCTTTTCTAAGAGTCTCTTTATAAAAAAAGTATGGTATATTATACTTTTTTACATTTAGATTTAGGCACCCAAAGGGTACAAGGAGTTTCTTAGAAAGGTTGTTCTATATCGATTATTTTTCCATGCAAAAAACCCAGCGCTAAAAAAGTAAAAGCCCCAGTAAAAATAAAAACCGATATAAAGTTTGCATCCCTTTCCAATATTCTCTAACATCCTGATCACCTTTTCACCTTTGCATTTATATTTTGAAAGTTTATACAATTGTATTCAAGAAAAATGATTTTGTCAACTACAAAAATATTTTTTTATGTGTAAAATATTTTATATTTAGATTTTACCTGGTATTTAACTATTTTCTTGTATAGGCTTATTCCTTCAATCAAAGACTATTTCACATAAATTTTATGTACATAAGGAGAAGTCATGGCAGCAAGAAGTGCTCCATAGTTCATTTTAAATTCTAATATATCTCCTATCTTCAGTTCTCTCTCCATTTCTTCAATATCCAGCAAAAGATGGTCACTGCTGGCTCCAAGTACCAAAACACCTTTTTCCACAGGACTTATGCCATCCAATAAAATATCCTGTCTGCCTAAAGCAACAATGGCTCTTTTTCGAATTCCTCTATTCTCAAAGGTGGGCACATATCCAAAGGCATTGACCCCTATTTTTCCAATGGGTACAGAAGGTTTTGATTTTATCTCAATGATCTCTGCCCACAGACGAAAGCCGTTGTCATAAAAGCCTTCAATGGTTGCATCATAAACATCCTCCTTACCCAATACAATTGGTTCTCCCAGTCTTAATTGGTTGACTTCCTTAGGAATTTTGTTTTCCCAAAGCAAATGAAGGCTATTGGAGTTGCCCCCAGAAACAATTTCCAGTGTAATCCCGCAATTCTCTTCTACTTTATTTTTGATTTCTACCAGCCTTTGTAGACTGTGATCCTCTGGGATCACTCCCCCATAGCAGCCAAAGTTTGTCCCAATTCCACTCAGTTTAACGCCACCTAGTTTTACGATCTTTTCTGATAGGGAATAAATCTCATCTTCCCAGCAGCCTTCTCTTAAATCTCCTAAATCAACCATGAGCAGGATATGGTGATCCTTGCCTTTTTCTAAAGCAATCCTTGAAGTTTTCTCTATAACCGCCAGTTCTGATTGAAGGCTAATGTCTGCATATTCTATCATTTCTTCTACTTCGCTAAGCATGGGTATTCTTAGAAGCATTTTAGGAACCGATAGTGTCTGAAGCTTTTTTAGATTTTGTATTCTAGAATCTGCCAGCATAGCAATGCCTCCATCTATCAGTACCTGAGCTATTATGGGATCCCCACAGAAAACTTTCGTAACTCCTGCCACTGCAATCCCCTCAGCTTTGCATTGCTCTACCAACATTTTTGCATTATGATATAATTTTTTTAAATTAATCTCTAATCTGGGATACGCCATCATTTTTTCCCCCTGTTTTGTGATATTCTCATTATACAATATTTTTCCTTGCTTTAGCCTACTCCTTTTTATTCTATCCTATTAAAAAATCCCATAATCTTGTATCATTTTTCCAAATTTCCGGCATAACCTTTCTCGCATTATAGAAATCTCCGTATATCCTTTTTTATAGCTAATCAAGTTAAAAATGAGAGAATCTCTTAGTTGTTTATGAAAAAATCTATGGCAGCTTTCCTCATAATCTGTCAGCCTATTTGAAATAATTTTTTCCGCTGCAAGCTTCCCCGTAATAATGGCATAATAAACGCCTTCTCCTGTAAGGGGATCTACAAAGCCTGCCGCATCACCTGCCAGCAGAATGTTATCTCTTTGTATTTTTCTAACAAAGCCTCCTGCCGGTAAAAAAGAGGCTCTCACTTTATTTCTATGGTAGGACCCTGGATATATATTTTTTATATCTTCTACGTACTTAGACATATATTTTATGATTTTTTTGTTGTAAAATGCAGGACCACCCAATCCTACATTCACTTCATTTCCCTTTGGAATAGCCCATCCCATTGAAAAGGGAATGGGTAGGCTGAACAGTTTGAAATCTTTTGGAATATTTCCATTTGTGCCAATTAGTTGGCTTACTGCAAACCCCTTTGCATAGTCATTAAGAAAATTATCCTTGTTCACATACTTTTTAATTTTACTATGAATACCATCACACCCCACTAAAGTTTTACATTTGAATACTCCCTGGGAGGTAAATACTTTAATTCCTTCTTTCTCTTTTTCTAAATATAGAAATTTTGATTCTTTATAAAAGTTTACCCCTTGCCCGATGGCTTTAGTGAGTAAATATTGATCAAATTCTTTTCTATCAACAGTCACCCCCAGAACATTCCCCTTGTCATAGACAGACGACTTCATTTTATGACTGTAGAGAGTTATTTGATAAATAGAGTTGTAAATAATTTCTGTTGGGATTTCAAGGTCTAAAGCTTCTAATGCTTTTATAGAAATAAGTCCTCCACAATGCTTGTCCCTTGGAAAATTAGCCTGATCAATTAGCAGTACGGCTTGACCTTCCTGAGCCAGTTTTCTTGCTGTTGTTGTTCCCGCTGGGCCTGCACCTACTACAATCGTATCATAGCATTTAAAATTCATTTCATACTTCACTTCCTTGCTAATAAAATTTACTATAGTTTTTCCTTCTTTTCAGCTAAAATTTCTAGTTCTAAAAAAAGTCCGTCCTTAATAATGTATTTTATAAACTAATTTCGGTAAAACTAAACAATATTAGGCAAAAAAGGAGTGACATATTCAGAATGAATACAATCCCTGTCATAAAAGATTCCTCTGTCAGTATCCATGCTCCCATGGCTACTTCTAATTTTAGCAGGATTCTCATAGACTACCTCAATCATTATTATGGAAGCCCTGCAAGGGATCTGGTCATCATGTGCATTGGCACCGATCGCTCTACAGGCGATTCTCTTGGACCACTTATTGGCTACAAATTAGATAAGAGCTTGCGGCGTTACAACAACATCTATGTACATGGAACTCTCGATCAGCCAGTACATGCAAAAAACTTAAAAGAATCTATTGATTTTGTTTACAAAACCTATAAAAATCCCTTTGTGATTGCTATTGATGCTTGTCTTGGCAAGCTGGAAAGAGTGGGTTTTGTTACTGTGGGTCATGGTCCGTTAAAGCCAGGTGCTGGTGTTAACAAGGATCTGCCTCCAGTTGGAGATATTCATATTACTGGAATCGTTAATTTAGGTGGTTTTATGGAATATATCATCCTGCAAAATACCCGATTAAACTTAGTTATGAAAATGGCTGATACCGTTTCTGAAGCTTTTCAATACGCTCTTTGGAAATTCTCTAAAAGTACAGAAAAAGAACAGTCTGGATTTCATTAAATCTTGACTGTTCTTTTATTTAATTTCTCTAAAATTAAAATAATGACTCATAACTTCTTCTTTCTATGGCAAATATAATGTCATCGATACCTCGTTCCCTTGCATTGATAACCAAAGCTCCACGATCCATATCGATTACATTGTCAAAGTTGTTCAAATAGCTCAATGGACTTCTATCACTGTCGTATAGTATGGCATCTACAAATCCTTCAAATTTTTCATGAACGACTTCATATCCTCTTGCTTCTAGTTCTTTTCCAATACGCTCTAATCCGCTTTGAATTGCAATGATTTTTGGCATCCATACCACCTCCTAGGAGTATTATGACTAGAAGGAAGTATCTTTATACCAAAATTTTTCCTGTTTCATTTATTTATGTATTTCCTAGGGCACAATCACATCAATGGCTTTTTCCACCAACTCAAATATAACAGGAGTTTTTCCAATAATGTCACCATCTACATTTACGAGCAAAGGCCCTTCACTCCTCACACTTATTTCTTTTCCTCTATACAGCTTTACCACAGGCTCTTTTATATGCTCTCCTGTGAATATGGTTGGAAACAGACTTAATATTTTCAATTTTCCAAGCTCTTTTATCAGGCAGATTGAAAAATATCCATCATCTATCTGTGCATCAGGTGTTACCTTCATGCCACCTCCATAGTATTTTCCGTTTCCTATAGCAAGGAGAGTAATTTTTTCTTCTAGCCGAAGCCCATCTATATCTATTGCTAATTTTTGAAATTGATATTGAAACAAGGTCTTAAAGACCCCTGCCACATAGGCAGTAGGGCCTGAAATATATTGCTTTATGCTTTCTGTTTTCTGTACAATTTCTGCATCCAGTCCAATACTGGCCACATTCATAAAATACCGTTCATTTGCTTTTCCGCAGTCTATTCGCTTTTTTCGTCCTCTTATTACTATATCTAAGGCTTCTTCTATATTGTGAGGAATATGCATGGTTTTTACAAAATCATTCCCTGTTCCTAAAGGTATTACACCCAAAGCTGTCTTTCTACCAATCAGCCCATTGAGTATCTCATAGATGGTCCCATCCCCACCAAGGGCCACTACTTTTTCATAATCTTCTGCAGCTGCCCATCTAGCTATTTTTTCTGCCTCACCCTTTTCCTTTGTAATCTTTATATCAAAGGAAATCTCCCTTTCTTCTAATTTTTGATGGATATATCCTAAGGGTTTCAATGCCTTTCCCTTTCCTGCAGTAGGGTTAACGATAAACAAAGTTTTCATAGTTTTTCCTAAGAAATCATTTTTCCATATTCATCTAAGGTATTATTTTTCGCTCTATCTAATGCCTGCAGCTCTTCTGCAGATAGAGTATAACTAGACTTACCTTTTTTCACAGGCTTTGCATACATGGCACTATTATTTCTTCCATAAATACTGGTCATGATAAACCCATTATGATGCTCGTCCAACAAAGCAATAGAGAAGCTGAGATCTCCACCGGTATTATCAAAGGCATTATACCTTACAACCCCAACCTTTTGAACACTCTTTTGTAATCTTTCATCCATCTCCTCAACTTTTTTGTTGACTTGATTGACTCTTATTTCTGCTTGATCTATTTTGTCATAGTATTTATGCACGATCTCTTCCAGGCTCTTATTGTCTACACCCCTTGACAATTCCCTATATTTTTGGTCTAATCTTGATAATTTCATAGCTTGAATAAGAATTATCACTAAGGCCAAAAGGTTTAATCCCCCGCTGTAGATCACCAACAGCGCAATATTTTCTTGAATAAAAGCAAATACCTGATTCATTTAAAAATCCCCTCTATCCATTCCAGATTTATATCTTTCGACTCTATTATCTCATGGATAGAATAAAAAATAAATAGCATGTGTGGGGAATTCACATGCTATTTTTTTCTAGCAGTTCTATTCATCTGTGAGCAATTCTTCCTTTATCTTTTTTATGGCCTCAATAGCTTTTTGAATATCCTCTGAGGTATTAAAGTACCCCATACTAAATCGAATGGTTCCCTGCTCAAAGCTTCCAATGGTTCTATGGGCCATTGGGGCACAGTGAAGACCTGCTCGGACAGCAATGTCAAAGGCCTGATCCAGAACATAGCTAACTTCAGAAGAATCTTCTTCTCCAAGATTTATAGATACTACTGCAGCTTGCTTTTTTGAATCTTGTGGACCATATATCTTGATTCCTTTCATTTTTTTTAGTTCTTCTAGGAAAAATTCCGTTAAATCTTCCTCATGTCTTCTTATTTTTTCTATTCCTTCTTCCAGTATATAGGCTACCCCAGCACCTAGTCCTACAATTCCAGGGGTATTGGGCGTACCGCTTTCATAACGATCGGGCAGCATTTCTGGCTGGGTTAAATATTCTGATTTGCTGCCCGTCCCCCCCTCCTTCATATGCCTTAGTTCAATACCTTCAGCAATATAAAGTATGCCTGTTCCTTGGGGACCCATTAATCCTTTATGTCCTGGAGCTGCTAACAGGTCAATATGCATTTTTCCTACGTCAACAGGATAAACGCCTGCTGTTTGGGCTGCATCTACCAGCAAATATACATTATGTTTTTTCGCAATCTTTCCAATTTCTTCAATCGGCATAAGACCACCGGTTACATTAGAAGCATGGGTAATGGCAATCAGCTTTGTGTTGTTTTGAATAGCAGCTTCTACCTGTTCTGCTGTTAAACAACCTCTTTCATCACAGTTTATTACTGTATTTTCTACGCCTATTTCTTTTAAAGCCATAATTGGACGAATCATAGAGTTGTGCTCCATACTGCTTGTGATTACATGATCGCCCCCTTTCAATAGCCCTTTTAATGCTAAGTTCAATGAATCCGTTGCATTGGCAGTAAAAATAATCTGCATGGGATTTTCTATGTTGAACAATTGACAAAGAAGTTCTCTTGTTTTATAGACAGCTCTTCCAGAAGAAAGTGCCATCTTGTGTCCTGAACGTCCAGGATTGGCATTGTATTCTCTCATACACCTATCGATAGCTTGATACACGGCTTCTGGCTTTGGATAGGTTGTTGCCGCATTATCTAGATAAATCATCCCAACACCTCTTTATAGATTTTAATCTTCATTTTGCATGTTATAATATATGTCATTTACCCTCCGATGTATCCGCAGGTTTTTGTTTCACGTGAAACTTTTTTCTTTTATTATATCAAATATTACTATTTCAAGCATTCCATTTTACCAACAAGATATTTGATAAACAAGAAAATGATTATATTAATAATGTTTTATCTAAGCTTAGATTTTATCCATTCAATGAGCGTTTTATCAATATCTTGTATCCCTCCTTAAATTCTCCCTACAACAACATGACTTTATGGACAGATGTAGGGCAGCAGACCCTGCTGCCCGCCCTGTGTGTCTTTCAGGATTAGTGGCGGAACGCATAAGATGCGTTCCCTACGGTAGGGGTTTGCCCTCTTGCAGCCACTTCTTTAATTCTTCAAACCGTTCATCTATATGTTCTATAATCAGTCTGTAGAGTATATAGGTTAATACAATGGGTCCTATAAGGATAAATCACGGAATTTGCATATTTACCCTCCTCTCAATACTTACTTCTTCTTTTTTTAGAAAGCTTCATTCACAGCAGGGGGTACAAAAATCTATTATCAATCTTATTTTATGGAATAATACCAAATCCAATAAGAATCAATATGCACAATAAAAATAAAACTATATTCCCTCCAAAACCCATCATAGATAACGTTCTAACCAGCTTATTTTCTGGTATGTTTGAGGGCTTAATAAACCCTAAGCTCCAATAAATAAACAATAAAATCAAACTCAAGAAGCTAGAACCCATTATTGGTAATAGTTCAGATTCATATAATCTAAACCCCGATATCCATGCAAAGCTACCAAAAACAAATATAACACATGAAATAATAGCTAAGGCTGTTCTGATGATGATGATAATACCGCCTCCTTACCATTACTTGCTCTGATCTCTTTCAATGTTTTCAATCTAATTTCTTGCAGATTTCTTCTAGCATACGCTCCATCCTTTCTATTTTTTCTTCACTCTTTTTAATTCGCCTAGGTAGTTTAATTGCCAGCTTAAAAACAAAATAAATTATTGCAATCCACAACCCCGTATTTAATAGTTGAAAGATAATAGTCCAGTTAAAGACTACAATGCCTGATTTCATATTAATTCATTCTCTTTCTTAGACAAGCTTCATTTGCTCATTCTTTTATATCAATTCCAGATATTTCTATTATAGCATAGTTCCTATACCCACAAACATAAAAGGATTTCGAGGGATAAACACCCTCGAAATCCTTTTATATTTTTAAACAAGCTGCTGAGCCTTTGTTAAAGCTGCTTTGGCTTCCTCTACCATTCTTTTGATGATAACCTGGCAGCTTTCTATTTTATCAATGACCGTCAAACTTTGTCCAGCCTGCACAAGTCCCCACTCTGTATCCCCTTCTACAGCAGCCTTTTTGCTGGTGCCCACTACCAGTTTCTCTAATTCTGCTTCTGAAGCGCCATCTTTTTCAAGGGTTAAATATGTATTGGTCATTTTATTTTGAATTCCCCGTACCGCATGACCATGTAAAGCTCCCGTAATAACAGTGTCTGTATCTATAGCTTCCACAATTTTATTTTTTGCATCCATATGGGCCGTGCACTCTTCAGAGGCATAAAATCTTGTGCCGACCTGAACACCAGCAGCACCCATTACTAAGGCTGCAGCCAATCCTCTTCCCTCTGCAATACCACCTGCCACAACCACTGGTATATTTACCTCTGGAATGACCTGTGTCATAAGGGCCAGGGTAGTCAATTTTCCGATATGTCCTCCCGCTTCCATGCCTTCTACAATCAGTGCATCTGCCCCTTTGTCAGCTACCCTTTTAGCCAGCTTTACATTTGGAATAACAGGAATAACTTTCACCCCTGCTTGTTGCAGCTTTTCAAAATAAGGAACCGGATTTCCTGCTCCAAGAGTAGCATAGGCTACTTTTGATTCACAAACTACATCTACAATTTCATCACAATTATCAGCCATAAGCATGATATTCACACCAAAGGGTTTATCCGTAATATTCCTAGCAATGTCGATTTGCTCTTTTAACCACTGGGCCGTTCTTCCCCCGGCTGCAATGGTCCCTGCACCACCTGCTTTGGAAACGGCTCCTGCCAATTTCCCATCAGATACCCAAGCCATAGCTCCTTGTATAATAGGATATTCAATATTCAATAATTCAGTTAATTTTGTTTTCATAAACCTTCTCCTTCACTATTCTCCTGCGAGTTTTTGTCTATTATCTTCATTTTATAAATCAATTATACACGGACTCCTCAGAACTACCAATAGTTAATTTCAGCATAAATGATTTTTAAAATTTGTTTCACGTGAAACAAAAGCTTTCTCTATTTGCTTACTTTCGCAACAATAAAAACTTATTTATTTTGTTCAAGTTTTTTGCTGATTTCTTTTAAAGTTATCTCAATTTGCTCTAGCTTTTCCGAGTTTGTTCTCATTTTTTTAGGAAAAACAAAAATGAAATAGGAAAGAATGTATATTATACCGACAATAAGCAATATATTGACACCTTGTATCCACAAGGCAAAACGCATTATGCTCACCTCCTTTTAGTGTTTTTTTCTCAAAAGATACTTTAATGGACGATAGGATAGCAAGCAAAAAATGAAAAAAATAATTTCTGGAGAAATCATTCCATAAAACCACCTGAAGGTACTTCCATTTAAAGCATTGCTGCTAATAAATATGGCTGTAGGTCCATCAGCACCTCCAATAATTCCTATACTGGCATGGGGGTGTCCAACACCTAAAAAACTTTTTATTGTTTTTATAATTCTCGATAAAATCAGGGATAAACAGATATGCCTAGAAAAAGTCCAAGATTTTCTAGTAAAAATCATTTTCATCGGCTCCTTCCTATTTAGCTTTTCTATTTCCCTATTATAAAATCCTTTTTATTTAAAAAAATTATTTTAAAAACGTCCTTAGCACGGCAGGGAATTCTATCCCCTTCAACCCCTCTTTTTTCATTTTGATAGAAAAGTAGAACTTTCCTATCAAAATGAAAAAAGCCGCTTATTAAGCGACTTATACCATCATAACTCCTTCAAGGGTGATCACAGCTTTTCCCCCTACTTTTACAACAAAATCTTCTTTACAGCCCTCTAATTTTACTTGAATTTTGCTAGGTCTATCCATATAATAGCCTTGTTCACAAATAAGAACCCTCTCTTTGTTTAAATCAAAAATGCTGTTTTTGATGAGATAAGCACCTAGAGCTCCATTAGATGTTCCCGTGGCAGCCTCTTCATTGATGCCTGCCCCTGGTGCAAAATTTCTACAAGAAAGAGTAGAACCTATTTCTTCCGTTTCAAGGGAAAATGCATGAACACCTATAACCCCCATATGATTGCTAAAAGCAGCAAGCCCATTCCAATCGGGCTGAATCTTTTTCAAAGCCCTTAAGGATTTTACAGGCATAATAATATCCGATAATCCTGTAGATATGATCTGTGGAAGTATATCTAATTTATTTAGGCCAATATCCTCAATGGGTATGCCCATCACTTTAGCAAGCTCATCAAGGTTTTTTAAAGTTTGTTTGTATTCAGGGTTTGATTGGGTCATATAAATATAGGCAACTTCTTCTTTCTCAAAATATATTTCTACAGGTAGTATTCCCGCACCGGTTTTTTGTTTTACTATTTTTACACCATGGGTGCCTTCAATATACCCTTTCTTGGCCAACACAAAAAAAGCCCCTATAGTTGCATGTCCACATAATGGTACCTCTTGAGCAGGGGTAAAAAATCTAACCTGAAAATCGGCTGTCTCCCCCTGGCTTTTTATTACAAAGGCTGTTTCAGAAAGATTCATTTCTCTAGCAATGCACTGCATCTGGTGATCCGTCAAGCCAGTAGCATCGGGTACAACCCCTGCAGGATTTCCCCCAAAGGGTATATCTGTAAAAGCATCTACTTGATAGATTATTTTCTCCATGGGCATCACTCATTTCCTTTGTTCTATTTTATATGCACATATATTATTCAAAATACAAACAACGTTTCTCTTTTATCATATTATAAAGCGAAGAACCTGTCCACAACATATAAATGGAAAGTACTATCCTTTTGGATAAACAAAAAGGCTTCACAAAGAACTGTGAAACCTTTAAACCTTTTGAAGCAACTCAATTAGTCGTTCTAAATCTTCATCACTATAGTATTCAATCTCAATTTTACCCTTATTCCTGCCTTTATTGATACTTACCTTCGTTCCTAAAACATGCTTTAAAGCGTCCTCTATAGAGGCCAAATAAATGTCCTTTGTTCTACTCTTTTTTTCCTTTTTTTCCTTCTCTGCCAACATATTATCCATTAAAGCTTCTGTTTCTCTTACAGAAAGTCCATTTTTAAAGATAGCTTGTCCAATCTCCCACTGCTTTTCTTTATCTTCAATACGCAACAGGGCCCTTGCATGACCACTGGTGATTTCTTCTTTGATTAACATTTGCTGCAATCTATCTTCTAAATTTAATAGTCTCACAGTATTTGCTATATGGGGTCTGCTTTTTCCCACTGCATGGGCCAATTGCTCCTGTGTCAATCCATGACCTTCCATCAACAATTTATACGCATTGGCTTCTTCAACAGGATTCAAATCTTCTCTTTGAAGATTTTCTATAAGTGCGATTTCCAATCCAGTCCGCGCATCCAAGGCTCTTATAATACAAGGAATTTCCTTTAATCCAGCTTCTCTGGAAGCTTTCCATCTCCTCTCACCAGCAACTATTTCATATCCTTTTTCAAGGGGTTTGACCATAATTGGCTGGATTAACCCATGAAGCTTGATAGATTCGACCAATACATCCAGCTTTTCTTTATCAAAAAACTTTCTTGGCTGATTTCTATTGGGTTGGATATCATTGATTGAAATCCTCTGAACATCACCTTTTTCTAGGAATGGTTTTAGTAATCCAGTAGTTGTACTGTCTGGAATCAAGGCATTTAAACCCTTTCCCAAGCCTCCTTTTACTTTGGCCATTAGATCACATCCTCTTCTAAATCTAAGAATTCTTCTGCCAGTTCAATATAAGCCTCTGCTCCCTTTGATTTGGGATCATAGTCGATAATAGACATGCCATAACTGGGTGCTTCTGCCAATCGGACATTTCTTGGTATCAAAGTGGTATAGACTTTTCCCTTAAAATACTTCTTTACTTCATCTACTACCTGAATAGATAAATTGGTCCTCCCATCAAACATACTGAGGACAACCCCTTGTATTTCTAATTGAGGATTTAAATTTTTTCTAACCAATTCAATGGTATTCATCAACTGACTAACTCCCTCTAGGGCATAATACTCACATTGAATAGGGATCAAGACACTTTCTACAGCTGTTAAGGCATTAATAGTCAATAATCCCAAGGAAGGTGGACAATCTATAAAAACATAATCAAAGTCATTTTTTATTCCCTTGAGCGCTTTTTTTAAAGGCTTTTCACGTTCTTCCATTTCTGTTAGTTCTATTTCTGCTCCTGCTAATTGTACGCTGGAAGGAATAATAGATAAATTTTCTTGACTGGTTTGAAGGATACAGTTTCTTATATCGACACTGCCAAGGATTAAATCATATATGGAATAATCTAAACTATTTTTATCAATACCTAGTCCACTGGTCGTATTTCCTTGGGGATCAATATCAACAACGAGTACTTTCTTTCCTTTCGCAGCAAGACAAGCACTTATATTGACATTAGTTGTTGTTTTTCCAACACCACCCTTTTGATTAAATATGGCAATGACTTTTCCCAACCAAATCACCTCTCAATTTTTCGGTAAATACTAATTTCGTTGTGTCCCCTTTGATTCCTTCTTGAAAATAAAGGATATAGAAAAATATTAAAATTAATAGAATGGAATCTAATGAATATAATATAAAAGAGTTTTTTACAATCCTGTATTTATCCTTATTTGATAAAATCTATTCTTCTATATACGGCCAGGTCCCCCTTTGATTCGAATACATGATATGCTGAATCCATAAATCTCATGGCCCACATCCACATAAGGAGGAACTAAAAAATGTTAAAAATCATTATGACTGCCTTTTGGATGGTTTTCCTGGCAGAATTAGGTGATAAAACACAGCTTCAAACCATGCTGTTAGCCACACAAACAAAGTCTAGATTCGGTGTTTTTATCGGAGCGACATTAGCCCTTAGTTTAAGTGCCCTTCTTGGTGTAGTAGCAGGAACCCATATTACAAAGTACATCCCCCCCCACTACCTACAATTAGGGGCCGGAGCCGCGTTTATTATTATCGGTATCCTTACCCTTTTGGGAAAAGTATAGAAAAGAAAAAACTCAGAGCCTTTAGCCCTGAGTTTATCATGTCTTAGGTATTTTTACAACTACTTCCACATAATCTCCCTTGTCCAATTGTTTATATTCTGCATTTAATCCAGTTTCACGGATGGCATTAAAAGCGTTTTTTAAGGTGTTTAAGTAAATTTTAAAATTAAAAGCACTCTTTATATTCTGTTTCTTTTCTGGTTCTTTTTCCTTTGTTAACCGTTCCATGGTATCTGCAATTAATTTTTCTGTTTTCTTTACATTAAGATCTTTCTTTATTACTTCATGTAGAATCTCTAATTGCAATTTTTCATCAGGCAACTTTAAAAGCGCTCTTCCATGTCTCTCTGTTAATTGGTTTTCTAAGAGCATTTGTTTTACTTCATGGGATAATTTTAAAATCCTTAGCTTATTGGCAATAGTAGACTGATTTTTTCCTACCTTTTCTGCAATATCCTGTTGGGTAAAGCTGTGATCATTAATTAAATGGGCATATCCTTCTGCTTCTTCAATAAAGTTCAAATCTTCTCTTTGTAAATTTTCAATTAAGGCCAGTACAGCTGAATCCTGATCAGCTATTTCTACAACAATCGCTGGAATTGTATCTATTTCAGCCATTTTTGCAGCTCTTAACCGTCTCTCTCCTGCAACTAGCTCATAGCCTTGCTGCCCGATTTTCCGTACACTAATTGGTTGTAATACACCGTATACTTTAATTGATTCACAAAGCTCATCTAAAGCTGCTTTGGCAAATATTTTTCTTGGCTGATAGGGATTGGGGCGTATTGAACCCACAGGGATTTGCAATATCTTCATCTCTTGTTCTTTCATCATGTTTATCTTCCCCTTTGATTTCACAGATGCTCTCAATGCTACAATTAATTTATTCTTCACAAATGCCTTTGTTCCTGCTATTATTCTAAATTTCGTTTCATTATCGATCAACAAATAGTTCTACGAAACGACTTATATAAGTGGCTTTTTCGTCGGAGTTCCCGCTTTTCTCGGGAATTTTGTCGGGGTCTGCTTTATTTTTTTCACTACCACAATATTGTGAGTGATCTCACTAAAGGGCAAGGGAATATCTATCTGTTCAATAACCTTTCCCCCTAGGATTTCTATAGATTTTTGTCCCCTAACAATTTCCTCTTTAACAGCAGGCCCTTTCTGTGCAATAAAATATCCTCCCACCTTCACAAAAGGCAAACAATATTCAGTCAATACATTCAATTCTGCTACAGCTCTTGCTAGGGCTATATCGTACTGTTCCCGATAAACCCTATTGTTTCCATAGTCCTCCGCTCTTCCGTGTAAAAAAGCAACATCTTCTAAAGCGGTGGTCTTACATACCTCTTGAAGAAAAACAAGTCGTTTGTTTAAAGAATCCAAGAGACTCAGCTTTAGGTTTGGATAAAGAATTTTCAAAGGTATCCCTGGAAATCCCGCCCCTGTACCTACATCAATTACCTTTAATCCATCCTGTAAATAGGATACTTTAAAACAAGAAAGAGAGTCTAAAAAATGCTTGATGATCACATCTTTCTCTTCTGTAATGGTTGTGAGATTGATTTTTTCATTCCATTCAAGGAGCAGTTCCTTATACTTTATTAATTTGCAAGCCTGTTGTTCTGAAAGGTCTATGCCCAGTTCTTTAGCCCCTTCCCTTAACAGTTCTAAGTTATTCACGATCATCAACCTTCTTTCTTCTCTGTTGTTCCAGATATATCATTAGCACAGAGATATCCGCCGGAGAAACTCCAGATATCCTGGAGGCCTGCCCTACAGAAAGTGGTTTGATATTCATCAGTTTTTGACGGGCTTCCAGCCTCAATCCCTCAATATTTTGATAGTCTATATCAGGATCTAGACGCTTACTCTCCATCTTTTTAAACTGCTCTATCTGCTTAAGTTGTTTGTCTATATATCCCTCATATTTAATTTGCACCTCACACTGTTCAATGATATGTGAGGGTAAAGGCTGTCTATCTAAATCAATGACTGCAAGGTTTTCATAGGTTAATTCTGGACGTTTTAATAGATCATAAAGACTAATGCTGCTTTTTAAAGTAGCACTTTCCATTTTCTCTAAAAAGCCGTTTCCTTTGTCTGGCGTGATAAATACATTTCTTATTCGCTCCATTTCTCCTTGGATCATTTCTTTACGTTTTATGTATGCCTGATAACGATCTTCCTTTACCAAGCCAACCTGGTATCCCTTTTCTGTCAACCGAAGATCCGCATTATCTTGCCTAAGAACCAGCCGGTATTCTGCCCTAGAGGTCATCATCCGATAGGGCTCATTGGTTCCCTTTGTAACAAGATCATCAATTAACACCCCAATATAGGCTTCTGAACGATCCAGAACAAAAGGATCTTTTCCTTGTAACTTGATCGCTGCATTAATTCCTGCTATCAACCCCTGAGCAGCTGCCTCCTCATAACCAGATGTCCCATTAAACTGACCTGCAGAAAAAAGAAGCTCTATATCCTTACACTCTAAGGTAGGTTTTAATTGGGTTGGATCTACGCAATCGTATTCAATGGCGTAGGCGGGACGCATGATTTTTACATTTTCCAATCCAGAAATCGTTCGAAGAAAGGAGATTTGCACATCCTCAGGCAGACTTGTGGACATTCCTTGCACATACATCTCATTGGTCTCTATCCCCTCAGGCTCAATAAAAAGCTGATGACGCTCCTTATCTGCAAAGCGTACCACCTTATCCTCTATAGAAGGACAATATCTTGGCCCTGTGCCCTCTATGTCGCCACCATACATAGCAGAACGATGAATATTCTGAAGAATAACCTCATGGGTATTCTTATTGGTGTAAGTAAGCCAACAGGGTTCCTGTTCTCGATGGAGGGATTCATTCATAAAAGAAAAGGGTACAATCACATCATCCCCTGGCTGAATCTCCATCTTACTAAAATCCAAGGTCTTTTTATCGATACGGGCTGGAGTCCCTGTTTTAAATCTTCGCATTTGCAATTTTATTTGTCTAAGACTATTGGTCAATTCCTTAGATGGTGCTAAGCCATTGGGTCCACTTTCATAATTAACAGCTCCAATAAATATTTTTCCACCTAAATAAGTTCCTGTTGCTAAGATAATCGCCTTTGCATCATAGATGGCACCGGTTTTCATCAAAAGTCCTTTTACCTGGTTATTCTCTAAAAGGATATCTATAACTTCCCCTTGCTTTAGATCAATATTGGTTTCATTTTCCAAAACCTTCTTCATTTCAATATGATAACGCTGTTTATCAGCTTGTGCTCTTAAAGAGTGTACAGCTGGTCCCTTGGCTGTATTGAGCATCCGGCTTTGGATAAAGGCTTTATCGATATTGCGTCCCATTTCTCCTCCCAAAGCATCTATTTCTCTTACCAGGTGCCCTTTTCCAGTTCCACCAATGGCTGGATTACAAGGCATCATGGCAATTGAATCTAAATTTATACATAAAAGCAGAGTTTTACAGCCCATTCTGGCTGTGGCTAAGGCCGCTTCACAACCTGCATGTCCAGCACCAACCACAATTACATCATAGGCGCCTGCTTTAAATTTATCCCGCATTGCGTTTTCCTCCTTTTACTGTCAATTCTATTTTCCTAAACAGAAATTGGCAAATATCTTGTCAATTAGATCTTCTCCCACTGTATCTCCAGTGATCTCACCTAAAAACTCCCAGGCATTTTTTACATCAACTTCTATGAAATCCAAGGGAAGGCCCTTGCTTATGGCGGCACTGGCATCTTCCATACTGTTGAAGGCACGGTCTAAGGCATTTTTATGTCGGACATTTGTAACCATAGAACGATCTTGATGCTTGACCTCTCCTCCATAAACCATTTTAACGATGGTTTCTTCAAGGGTCTCCAGTCCTTTTCTTTCTGCAATAGAAATAGGGATAATAGGTTTTTGGGGCAATCGTCTTTGTATTTCTTTCTCATCCAGTTCAGGTGGTAGGTCCATTTTATTCATAAGTACAATCACATCTCTGCTTTTTAACAGCTCCATAATTTGCTCATCCTCGTAAGCCAAGGGCTCAGCGGCATCCAATACAAATATAATTAAATCTGCACGATTAAAAAACTCTTTGCTTCGCTCTACACCTATCTTTTCAATAATATCCTCAGTTTCCCGAATCCCTGCAGTGTCTATAATTCTCAGGGGTATGTCTCTTATATTTACCAGCTCTTCAATTACATCCCGGGTTGTACCTGGAATATCCGTTACAATAGCCCTCGATTCTCTTAATAGAGCATTCATAAGAGATGATTTTCCCACATTGGGCTTGCCAATAATTACTGTACTCAAGCCCTCCCTCAGTATCTTTCCAGTATGGGCTGTTTTTAACAGACTTTCAATATTTACTTTAATTTTTTCAGCTTGCTCTTTTAATGCACTATAGGTAATTTCTTCAATATCTTCATCAGGAAAATCAATATTTACTGTAATATGGGCCAGCATCTCTAAAAGGCTTTCCCTTATATTCCTTACATCCTTTGAAAGTGTTCCCTCCAGTTGTTCAAGGGCTACATGAAAGCCTACATCTGTCTTGGCCGCAATTAAATCCATTACTGCCTCTGCCTGAGCCAAATCGATTCTTCCATTCAAAAATGCTCTTTTTGTAAATTCTCCAGGTTCTGCCATCCTAGCTCCCTGGTGTAAAACCAAATCAAGTATTTTTCGTACTGGTACTATCCCACCATGGCAGTCTATCTCCGTTACATCCTCTGCTGTATATGTATAGGGAGCCTTCATATAGGTAACAAGGACTTCATCAATTTTCTTTTTTGTCTGTGGATCTACAATATGGCCATGGGTTAATCTTCTCCCTGCATATTCTAATATGCTGCTTCCTCTACTAGGAACAAAAACCTTATCCAATATGGCAATCGCTTCAGGTCCGCTCATACGCACAATTCCTATACCAGCTTCTCCTGGGGCAGTACCAATAGCTGCAATTGTATCATCTATCACATTATCACCTCATCTATAGTATCAAATTATGGTGTTTTTTACCGATAAAACTCTATCCTTTATTATACCAATTTTATATCAAAAGGATAACAAAAGTATTTGATATATAACTATTTAATGAACAATAAAACCCAGTAGTGACTACTGGGTTTAACATTACTTTAGTGAAATTACAACCTTTCGATAGGGCTCTTCTCCTTGACTTCTTGTCACGATACCCTGATGATTCTGAAGGGCTGCATGAATAATTCTTCGTTCATAGGGATTCATAGGCTCAAGTACAATTTCCTTTCGATTGGTTTTAACATTATGAGCCAATCGATTGGCCAACCGAATCAATGTCTGTTCTCTTTTGCGACGATAATCCTCTGTATCCACCAATACTCTTAAATATTTCTCCCGATCCTTGTTGACAACCAAACTAACTAAATATTGAATAGAATCCAGTGTTTGACCTCTTCTTCCAATAAGTACACCCATATCTGGTCCAAATACATCAATATAGAGATTGTCACCCTTTAACTTTGTTTTAAACTCTGCTTTTATTTCCATGGTCTTTAATACATCTCTCAAAAAAGCAACAGCCATCTCCTCAGGATTGTCTTTTACCACAACCTTTACTTTTGCTTGCTTGGTACCGATTAGTCCAAAAATACCTCTACTTGGCTCCTCTAATACTTCCACTTCTACTTGGTCTCTCGTAACCTTTAGTTCTTCAAGGGCGGAAATTACCGCTTCCGCAACGGTTTTTCCTGACTTCTCTACGAATCTCATATTAATTTGACTCCTCCTTAGGTGTTCCAACCCTCTGTATTACGAATTGCTGTCCCGCTTGGAAAAGATTACTCACAACCCAGTACAGGGTTAAACCTGCCGGAAAACTTCTTCCCCACCACAAAATCATAAAGGGAAAAATCATGTTCATGGTCTTCATACTAGGATTTTGAGCTGCTCCTGCATTAGAAGCACTATTCATAGAAAAATATGTTGTAATACCAGCTAGAACAGGTAATATAATCGGATCTGGTTCACTTAAATTTGGAATCCACAAGAAAGATTCATTGACTGCTTGAACAAAACTAGGATCGGTAATGTATTTTACAGGTTCTCTTAACACTGCAAATAACCCAAAAATGATTGGCATTTGAATTAGAAGAGGCAAACAACCCCCAACAGGATTAACTTTATGTTCCTTATATAACTCCATGGTTTTTATATTTAGGGTTTCTTTATCATTCTTATACTTATTCTGAAGTTCTTTCATTTTTGGCTGTAAATCTGCCATTAGCTTTGTTTGCTTCAACTGTTGAAAGGTTAACGGCATTAGGATTAATTTAACAATAATCGTAAAGAATATAATGGAAATTCCATAGTTTCCAATTAATCCATATAAAAAATTCAACAGCATTCCCAAAGGTTTTCCAAACACTACATTTACCCCCAATCACTCTATTTTAAAGGGTCATACCCACCTGTATGAAAGGGATGACATTTTAATATTCTTTTTATACTCAAATAACTCCCTTTAATCGCTCCATACTTTTCTAATGCCTCTAGAGCGTATTGGGAACAGCTTGGATAAAATCTACAACTAGGTGCTTTTAAAGGCGAAAGATATCTTCTATATACCTTGACCAATAAAATCAACAAACGGCTCATACTTTATCACCTATTGATAAGAGCTTTGACTTTTTCAACAGGTGGAGCATTGCTTTTTCTACCTCAGAATAAGAAGCATCCTTCACATTTACTCTAGCAATAAAAACGATATCATAGCCTTTTTCTATCTTATCTGCTAATTTACGAAAACTTTCCTTCATTAATCTTCTTACACGATTTCGAATAACACTTTTTCCAACCTTCTTACTGGCTGAAAATCCTACTCGATTGTAGGCTTGTCTGTTCGGAAGCACAAAAATCACCAGATATCGATTGGCTTGTGAGGATCCCTTTCCGTAGACCTTTCTAAAATCTGTATTCTTCTTTAACCGCATTAAATCATCCATCCAATGGCCTTCTTTCGAATATCCTAATATTCACTAGATATATTTCTATATTTTATAGAAAAAGGCCACTTTATGCGGCCTTATGCAGACAAACTCTTTCTGCCTTTTAATCTTCTTCTTTTTAATACATTTCTTCCTGATTTTGTACTCATTCTTTTTCTAAAACCATGCTCTTTTTTTCTTTGTCTTTTCTTTGGCTGATAAGTTCTTTTCACTAAAAACACCCCCTTCAAAAACTGCCTATATATTAAAAAAGATGATTCACCCATTTTTAAGGTTTTACTAAATAATTATATCCTTGCAGACTAGCAATGTCAAGAAGCTTTATTTTTTGTGGATAAAAATATCCCCCTTTTCTTTTATTGTGGATAATTTTTGGTTTCCGATTGAATTCCCATGTCTTTTTTGATATGATAGTATAAAACTGTTGATATGTGGAAAAGCCTTTCACATACACACTTTTATACAC
>JBFNEZ010000007.1:0-53682 GCA_040797825.1 Thermotaleaceae bacterium
TTTTCTATCAATACTCTTCTTTTCTTTAATAAATAGAAAAAAGGATATTCCAAATAATATCAGAATCACACCATCACTTAAAACTTTAAAGTCCGTAAACCCATAGCCTTCTAAATAACTTATAGGAAGGATATTCCAATAGCCTATGGCCGTCAGTAAAACTCCAGTAATTAGGGGATAGAGATATTTTATTATTCTTGTCTTATATATTTTCTCGTTTTGCAGCAATCTGCAAGCAGCTAAAATAGATATGCCTTCCATATATCTTGAAGCAAGCCAAAAATGGATAGACATATTCACGCTGCTATTGGGTATAACCCCTAATGCTGGAATGGTAATGGTGTGCAACAAAAGAAAAAATCCTACAAAAAAATAGGCCAACCCTAGAAAGCTTCCAAATTGCTCCGAACTGAGCCTATAGGTATTTAGGGCCACTGCTGCCATAGCAAAGGAAATAAAAACACAAAAAAGCTCCATGAGTGTATGAAATAGCAAAAAATTCTTTGTTTCTAAATAAACACTCCCTAAAAAAAAGATTATGCCTATTATTAATCTACTAGCTTGCGCTTTATATTTTATCAAATCTACCACACATGTGCCTCCTATATAGCAATATGCTGTTTAGTAGTCTGTCTTAACTAGTTGTGTTTATTCATCAACCCACTGTACTCGTTCAACATTAATGTATTCATGGCTTTTCAAGGTGTCTAAATCCATAATGTAGCGCTTATACTTATTTATTCCTAGAAAATAGCCGATTCCTGTAAAACTTCCTGTAGTACCATAAATCAAGTATCTTGAATCTGGAGAGAGTCCTTGAGGAATATAGCCAACGAGCCCTCTTATATCACTTTTAACAAATCCTCTATATTTTTTTATACACTTCACTTCCCCATTTTCCTCTAAAAATATTGACCCCTCCTTGTCAAATATTTTAAGTTTGTCTGTTTCCAAATGAACATAATCTACATCAAGACTTACTACTCTATAATCCTCTAGTATTTTAAATTCATCTGCGTTTTTGATGTATCGAGGTTCAGCATCACCTTCATCCATCCTAAATATAGACCATTGTCCATTATACATTGCTTCAAATTCAATAACGTGGCTCTCTGGGTAATATCTGAAATCAGTAACATTGTCATTATAGTTTTCGTCATCTATCTTGCCTTTTTTATAGTGACTATACACTAATTTTTCATTTTTAAGATTTGCATCGGATGTATACAATTTTAATATTTCGTCCTCTCTCTTTAAATAGTATATCTTGCCGTCTACCCTATCAAGAAATGAATCTCTTCTAGTGTTGTTGTACAAAGAAATAACGCTTATCAGTACAATCCCTAAAACTACAAGAACAATTAATATTTTAGCTTTATTTTTCACAACCGGTCTCCTTCCAAAATATTCCTTCAATACTATTATAATCCATAGGCCTAAACACTTCAATATACTATACTCTCAGCGGGTAGTTTGTTCAGCCCTAGAAGGGCATGTTACTCGCTTGAGCCTTAAGGCTCATTGACTGGTTCGCCAACTGCTTACATTTACAGGCTGCTGCTAAAGCAGTTTGTTATTTTTGTATATAGAAAACCCCCGGTAGAACCGGGGGTTTACGTTACACAACAAAAGGCTGCTTCTTCCAAGCAGCCTTAAAATAAGGAAATTCTGTTAGTATTTTAATTTTTCTTATTCTTGTATATCTTTATCAATCCTGTCTCTTGTCAATCTATTTATCGTTTCTTGTATATCTTCCTCACTAGGTATTATACCTGCTTCCACCTCGTAATAATTCTGTAGTCCATCTATATGGATTTTGTTTAAATTTTTGCTATATTCTTTCATAACTATCACCTCATTATTAGTATGAGAGGAAGATAGTAATCTATACACAAAAATATTTATAACACATAAGCTTTAAATATAAATGTTATAATTCCATATCATTTAATAAATCTCTTAGTTTTTTCATTTCATCCTTTGATAATGTGACTCCTTTACCCATCTTTTCATCATTGGGAGCCCATTCTCTTATATCATATTTGGGCTCACGATTGTTCCAACTAATGCTTCTTAGCTCTTTTGTCCATCCCTTTGCAGATTCTGAAAGCGTTCCGTAGGTTTTCTTCACTTCGTATTTAATCTCTGCCATTTTATCACCCTCCTATATTTTTGTTATAGTAGTTTCTCTAATACTGTTAAATAGATACCTTTGCAGAGTTCAATGTCCTTTATTATTTGATATCCGTTTTTTAAATACAAGTTAATCCCGGGCAGGTTCTTCTTACCCGTATGCACAATTATTCTAGTTATATTTTCCTCTACATTTTCTATATAATTAAGCAGTATTCCTCCTATTCCCATTCTAAAAAAATGAGGATGTACTGCAACTCTATAAATGTCCAAAATATTCCCAATGATTTTATACGAAATTATTCCTGCTAAAATATCATAGATGTAGTATCCATAAAAAATCTCATCACATGCTTTTAAGCTATGGATAGAATCTTTTAAAGGAGGCATTTCATAGTAATTTAAAATATCAGCTTCAACCCTATATGAAGCTTTCTGTAATGCAAGCACCTCTTTTGCTGTCTCTACTTCTTTGAGATTAAGTCTTTTAATCATACGTTCTCCCCTATTGTTGAATTCTATTCCATGATGATTTCAAAGTGACATAGGACGGGTTGCAGGGTCTGCAGCCCCTACAGAAACCTTGCATTGTAAATGTAGGTGCAGCAGACCTGCTGTCCGCTCTGTGTACCATTCTGTTGGATACCCGATGACGGAACGCATAAGATGCGTTCCCTACGGTTTATAAGTAATAACCGGATAGGTTTTCTTTTCTGGCATGTGCCTCCACGTAGGTTGCAAACTTTGCAACCCGCCTATATCGCATTTCCTACCTTTATGACACTTTTATGAATCAACCTATAAATTTTCTGTAAATAATACCTGTTCATTTTGATTAACACCATGGAGCTTTATATAGAATGTGGTCCCTTCTCCCGGTTTCGTTTCAAACCATACTTTACCTCTATGGGTATTTGTTATTGCATGGTATACCATAAAAAGCCCAAGACCAGTTCCTCCGCTTCTCCTAAAAGTAAATGGCTCAAATAAATTATTTTTTATTGATTCAGGTATTCCCCCAGCAGTGTCTCTAATTGAAATGATTGCATAATCTTCTTTTGATTGAGTCTTGACTTCAATTAGACCTCCCTTTTCCATGGTTTGTACTGCATTTGTGATAAGATTTTTAACGGCCCTTTTAAAAAGACTTTCGGACATATTTACATATGCATCACCATCAGCTATAAAATCTATAGTAATTCCTTTAGACTTACATTGAGGTTCAAATTCTTGTAATACTCGTTGGATAACAGGATTAACTTTCTTTGGACTAAGACTTTCGGGCTTAAATATGCTTAAAAGCTCAACAACAAGATTGCTCATTTCGTCTACCTGTGCTATGACTCTCTCAAAATAGGAGCGGGTATCCTTATTATCTGACGCTAGTTTTCCCAATTCACCCAATCCTCTTATCACTGCCAAAGGATTCTTAAGATCATGGACTGCCGTTGCAATGAGTTCTGAAGCTGTTGATAACTTTATGTCAGAAGAAACTCCAAAAGGACTGGACGTTACATTTAAAATGGTAGTTTCAATGGAATGTACACATACCACAGCAAAATGTAGTCTTGCAGGATGACCATATTGATTTGGAACACCCACATGGATAGCACCAATGACTTGGCCATTATTTCGGATAGGAACACCAATACAGGCACAAGATCCGTAAGCTGTTCCGAAATGTTCTTTCCCATATATAAATACTGGTTTTTGCAAAGCCAATGATGTCCCAATGCCATTATTTCCAATATTTTTCTCTGCCCAACTAGCACCTAGGCGTATCCCTGCTGCTTTTCCTCCAAATTCTTCTATATCCCCTCTAATATCTATAATCCATCCATTTTTATCTGACAATGCTACAATATAGGGTATACCTGTTAAGCTCATAGCTAGATGTCCTAGATAGGGTTTTGCAATCTCAATTAAAATTGAGTTTTCTCGCAATACTTCCTTAAGTTGATACTCACTTAAATATTGAAATTTAAGCCTATCTGGCTCTAGACCCAGATTCCTGCATCTTTCCCAAGCTTCTACAGTAACAGGTCTTATAAGAGGATTTTCCTTTAAGGCAATTTTGTATTTTCCCCATTCACGAATCATGTCATTTGATTCTAGATAATCGATCATATCCGGTCACTCCTTATTGCTTGTTACTATCTCTTGAATAAGGTTCGCCACATTACCTTAATTTTCCTTTTATTGAAAAATATATTTTCTATTAATAAAAAGTCTATTAAAAACTTCTCTAGATTTTATAAAATCTAACAGTTTTTTAATAGGCTTTAAAAGTTAATGTATGTATTATTTATATCTACAATGTATTTATCACATGACCCCTCAAATCTATCCACAATCAAATTTTCGATGTCTTCCATAGCCTTGTATAAAGTAGCACCTTCATTGGCATCAAATCCTACTAGTTGAAAGAAAATATTTTTACTTTGAATAGTAGTTTTACCAAGCTCACTTTGCCTCCAAATCCATTTTCTTGTCTGAACAACATTCCCACTGGTAAAAACCAGCTCTCCTTCATCTACCCTTTCATAATCTGCAGCGCCGAAAGGAAGGAATCTATCTCCTTCTCTGCTAAATCGAACCTGAAGATCTTCCTGGATATCCTTTAAATCATGGGCTCCTAAAGATATCACCTGTTCTATGGATACTGCATTGCATAAATCTACCAATGCATTGATAAATGGCAACTGTCCCCCTTTGAGGATTCTTTTAAACATGGCTTCTACTGAAGGTGGAAATTTATTAGGGTTGATTCCTGACTTGGTCATGATTTCTCTATAACAAGATACATTTGGTATTTCTCTAACTTTATCCCCATGAATGACCTCCCGCATCTTACTTTCAGCGTTTCTTAAGCGTAGCCCATCTTCTGATCTTGTCTCCGAATTTTTTATATTCTTGCCTATTATGATACCAAACTTTACCTCTGGGTTTATGTCAAATACCGCTTTATCTACTGTATATCGCATATCGTTCCTCCTATCTCTTTTTGATTCTATATCATACATATAATGGAATCAAGTGGCAAACTTTCAAGAATATATATCTGAAAACTCTATATGTATTCTCTCCACATTCATCTCTATAGACACTGCAGTTTCTTCTGCTACCATACCATTCATTTCCTGAGTCTTTACAGGTAGCACAATAGTAAATATACTTCCTTTTCCTAGTTCACTTTCTACCGCTATACTCCCTCCATGAGCTTCCACAAGAGTTTTTACCAGGGATAGACCAATGCCGCTGCCTTCTCTATTTCTAGTCAAGGAACCATCCACCTGCCTGAACCTTTCAAAAATTACATCCAGTTTCTCCCTCGGAATGCCGATACCTGTATCCTTTACAACGATTCCTATGGTATCCCCGTTATCCTGTATATTGACTTCTATACATCCATTGGATTCTGTAAACTTAACTGCATTGGCAAGAAGATTTAGTAGAATTCGCTCTATTTTATCTGCATCACAGGATAACAGCTTTTCCTCTATATCTGTATCGAATATTAAACGCATCCCTTTACTCTCTATATAACTTCCTACTGATAAAGTAATATTTTCAACGAGACTAACAATATTATAGTTTTTAAAATTTAATTGCATATATCCAGCTTCCAACCGCGTAATATCAATTATATTATTAATAAGCCTTAATAATCTATAACTATTTTGCTTAAGAATATGTAAATACTTAGAGAAATTTTTCTCCATATCCACCATATTAGATTGCAGGTAGATATAGTGCATTAATTGAATAGTGCTAAAAATAATGTTCAGAGGTGTTTTTAATTCATGGGACATAGTAGAAAAAAATTCTGTTTTTAAACGATCACACTCTAGAGTATTTTTTAATAGTTCTTCATTTTCCTGAGTTATTTCTAATAATTTTTTGTTTATTTTTTTTAATTCTTTGGCTTTCATTTGAATTTCTTTATTTTTTTGTCTTAACTCTATGTTTTTTAATCGATATATTTCAGCTTCTTTCAAAACCTGTTCCGTCTTCATATTCATTATAGTGATATTAAGTTTTTGTTCTAGGGTTTCTGTTACCACTTGCTTTTCTAAAATATGGTATATTTTATAATGGTGTAGGGCTTTATTATCATCTCCGCTATTTTCAAAAAAGGCTGATAAATATTCATGTATCATACTTACCTTTTTTTTCGCTGAAATTTTCTCACCCAGCAGCAATGCTTTCTGAAGATACTCAAATGCCCTTTTATTATCTCCCATTTTAATATATAGGTTTCCTAGATTTACCAGGGCATCAATTATATAGAAACTATTTTGACTCTCCTCTAGTATTTTTAAACTATTTTGATAACAACTTAATGCTTCAACAAAATTATTAGCGCCTTCGTATACTTGACCAATTTTATTGATTATTTCACCCTCAACAGTTTTATTTTCTAAAGTCCGACTAATTGGAAGGCTTTTTTCATAATACTTTAGTGCTTTTTGATCTTGATCGAGGGCTTGATAGATTTGCCCAATATTCATAAGAATAGTAGCAATATTGTTTTGTTCATCGATATTTTCACTTATTTCTAATGCTAAAAAATAACAACTCAGTGCATCTTGACTTTTTCCTAATTCACGGTATATTTCTCCTATGTTGTTCAATATTTTAGCTTCAAAGTTTTGATCTTGGATTTTTTTTGTTAATTTCAATGCCCTTTGATAATTATCCAAGGCTTGTTCATATTTTCCATAATAGAAGAAATTCGTTCCCAGTAGATTCCTTGTGATCATTTCCTCTTTTTCATTCCCTATATGGACAAATATATTTAAAGCTTTTAATAAATAGGGCATGGATTCATCGAAAAGAGACAAATTTTTATTTGCAAAAGCAATCACATAAGCGCTTTTTCCTATGCCTAAAAGATAATTATTTCTTTTAGCCAGCTGATATGCCTTTTTCCCAATAACCAATGCTCTTTTAGGTTTCTCTGCAATGTACTTATGTGCAAGACTAACCAAACTGTCAACCTCGTCGTTTTTGCCTTCTATAGTAGGCAATGGCTTTTCATATTTCTTAATCTCAGAATCCATAGACATCCCCCCTAATTGTCAATATTAATCTGTTTCTCCTCTTATTTCTACATAATACACCTTTTCCCTCTCTCGAATATTGTCTGATTTTGTTATATTGAATACAAGATATACTGCAAATATTCAGATATAATTGCTCAATTCTCTCCAATCTGATTCGAATGAACATAATTGTACAATTTTAGTAACATACTAAGGCTTAGGAGGTGTATAGCATTGTTTAGACACGAAAAAAATCTATTGCATGAAGTAAAAGTTGAAAAACCAAATCCTCAGTATGCAGCTTTACTACAGGAACAATTAGGGGGTGCGAATGGAGAGTTAAAAGCAGCTCTTCAATATCTGTCTCAAAGTTTTCGCATTAAGGATCCCGCAATTAAGGATCTCTACATGGACATAGGAACAGAAGAGTTGAGTCATATGGAAATGGTTGCACAAACCATTAATCTGCTAAATGGTCATGAGGTTGATTATAGCAAAACTACTGGTGGACAAGTAGAAACCCATGTATTGACAGGACTAGCCCCAATGCTGGCTAATGCATCTGGAGAACCTTTTACAGGGAACTATGTAAATGTAACTGGAGATATCACCGCCGATTTGCTCTCTAACATTGCCGCTGAACAACGGGCCAAGGTAGTCTACGAATATCTTCACAGACAAATCAAAGACAAATATGTAAGAGAAACCATTGACTTTTTACTTAACCGTGAGGAAGCTCATAATGCATTGTTTAGGGAAGCCCTAAATAGAGTGCAGGATCAGGGTTCTAATAAAGATTTTGGTGTTACTGAAGATTCAAAACTATATTTTGATCTATCTACACCTGGAAAATTCTTCAGTGCTCCTGATCCAACTCCCCCTAGCTTTGATAATCCAAGACACGCTTAGCTAAAAGAATGATTTTTGATCCTATGCCATAAAAATCTATAATTTACAGAGTAAAGGAGTAGACGTTGAGTCTACTCCTTTACTCTGTAAATTATAGATAAATTTGCTAAATACTGCGGATAACAGCGAAAGTTCTATACCTTAAATTGTCCCGCCATCTCCTTTAAATCCTTTGACAGTGCAGTTAGATTTTGACTGGCAGTAGCTATTTCATGCATTGCTGCTGTCTGTTCTTCTGCTGCTGCAGATACGTTTTGTATTTCCTGTGAAACCTCTTTACTCTTTAATTCAATAATATCTGCAGATGAAGCTATATTTTGACTTCCCTGGGCAACTTCATTGATAGATGCTGTTATAGCAGTAACCTCTTCATTGATGGTATTTACAAATTCGATTATCTCATTTAGTGCCTTTCCTGCTTGCTTCACTGTTTTGGCACCCTTCTGCACAATTTTACTTTCTTCGCTGACAACCTGATTTGTTTCACTTAGTCTATCCTGAATTTCTTGAATTAGATTATTAATTTGCATGGTAGATTCTTTAGAATCTTCAGCAAGCTTTCGAATTTCATTGGCTACAACGGCAAAACCCTTTCCTGCTTCTCCAGCTCTTGCGGCTTCAATAGATGCATTGAGAGCTAAAAGATTGGTCTGATCCGCAATAGACTGAATGGTTTTTACGATCTCGTCCATTTTTGCAGAACTTTTATTGATTTCCACTAAGGATAGATTGGTTTTTTGGCTGCTTTTCTCTAGTTCAACCATGCTTTCCATTGCTTCCTTAACATCCTTTTCACCAATCAGAGCACTTTTATTCGCCTGCTCACCTATACGATTAATTTCTTCTGCATTCTCTAATACTTCTTGTATACTGGCGGCTACTTCTTGAATCGCCGATGTAACACTCAATACCTCTGTAAGCTGTTCTTCCGCACTCTTAGACACTTCTTGAGAGGAAACGGCCACGCTTTCAGAGCCATCTGCCGACTGTTCAGCGATAGTAGACAGCATAATCGCTGAATTTGACACCTGCTGAGCCGATTGTTGAGAAGCACGAATGAGTCCTTTTAGATTCTCTGCTGTACCCAACAATGCATTCCCCAATTTTTCTTCTGGAACACTGGCAGCCTGCATGTCAATAGTAGCTGCAAATACACCCGCAAATTCTTTATCTCGATAATAAGGAGCTGCTATGACAATGGCCAATTTTCCTGTTGTTTTTGAAACCACCATGTTAGATGTTTGAGCCTTCCCTGTGCTCCTTGCATTTTTAAAATAGTCTCTATCAGCAGTGTGCATATAATTTTTACCTATAGAATTGTATATCTGCTGTCCTGAGTTATCCGTAATAAAAAATACAGCAATCTCTTTATATTTTGATAGAATTTGTTTTTGTCTTTCATCAATCTTTTTAATATCATAGTTTATCTCATAATAGTTCTTGATTAACTGCTCCAGATGGGCTTCAATTTTATTCAGATTTCTTTTGGTACGTTCTCCAATAGAGATATCAATACAAAGGTTTCCTTTGGCCATTTCCTCTATGGCATTTATTAAGTTTTCTGTGGTCTTTCGTCTTTTTAGAGTTTTGTACAAATCGAACATTAGGAGAAGAATAATATAGAAAAGAAAAATAGTGTTGACAAGTTTTAAGTCGACAGCTTGAAGATTTGAGATGATTAAGAATATTATGAAGGACATCCAATACACAGCATATTGCATAAGTAAAGAAAATAATTTCTGCATAGGCAACTTCCTCTCTTTCGTTTTAATAATTGGAATAATAAACTTGCTGGATTAACACTGCATTTTGACATTTTTCTACTTAATTCTACCTATATGTACAGCTTTTTACAAAGTTTCTTAATTATCAATTCGATGTATTTAAGTATTATCCTCCCAATACTCCAAAAAATTTTCAAATAGGAAGGTGGTAATTTTTTCTTTAATCATCCTTTTTTCAATGTCTGCATATGTACATCAATTCAGGGCCCTAAGAATAGAATATTATGATAACCATATTGTTTTTAGAAGGAGATGAATATCATGCAAAATACAATGATCCCGCCAGGACAACATCAGTTGCCGCCACTGCCTTATTCCTACAACGCCCTAGAACCTATTATTACCGAAGAGGCCTTAAGAATTCATCATGATAAGCACCACAAATCCTATGTAGATGGGCTCAATAAGGCTGAAATCAGCTTAGTCCAGGCACGAAGAAAGAACGACTATGCATTAATAAAACATTGGGAAAGAGAGCTGGCCTTTCACGGCTCAGGTCATATTTTACACAGTATTTTCTGGACGAATATGGCTCCTGCAGGAATGGGGGGGCAGCCTGGTCCTCAAACCATGCATCAGATAAATGGCTACTTTGGCAGCTTTAATAACTTTAAGGAACAGTTTAAAAAGGCCGCTGAAGAAGTTGAAGCCTCTGGCTGGGGAATATTAACATGGCAGCCCACATGGAGGCGCTTAGAAATTCTACAGGCTGAAAAACATCAAAATCTAACCCAATGGAGCGGGATACCTATTCTGGTCTGTGATGTATGGGAACACGCTTACTACTTGGATTATCAAAATAAACGTAAAGAATATATCGATGCTTGGTGGAATCTGATTAACTGGTATGAAGTAGAAAGAAGACTTCTCTTAGCAATGAACGGCCAAGTACCTATCACCTTTATAAACAACCGCCCACAAGGATAGTTTCAGATATGAACATTGAAAACCTTGGAAATTTTATATTTTCCAAGGTTTTTTTCACCTACTGCAATCCTGTATTTTGGAAGCTTTTGCTACCGCTTTCCTTAATTTTTTGTCTTACTTTTTGAACTTCTTGTTGATCAATTGCGGTAGAGCTATTTAGACTTGAAGCATTATCACTGTTAAACCCTGCAGTTATATTGTTCATCATTCCTTGTCCTGTAGCCATGTTACTATTCATGTCTTGTTTTGCATTCTGGAGTTCTTGTTGGTTTACTGCTTTGGAGTTCTTTAAGTTAGGAGTATTTCCCATATTGTTATGCATATATTTGAATCCTCCCTATTTACAGTTTGGTAAGCTTCATGCCTACATAAACTATTATGTGCAGTTATCAATAAAATATAGGTTGAAAATTCTCCACATTATTATAAAAATTACTACTTTTTCATATACTAGCTTTTTTAATTAAATTCTTATGGTATATTCTTTACTATTGGTTGGAAAAATATGAAAGATAAAAACCATTGATAAAGGAGGTCTACTCATGTCTGATAAAGATGTACAAAAATCGTATGAACGCAGTGCAGAAAGAATGTGAGGTGATAATAAAACCTTTTCTGCTGATCTAACAGACAAAGATTATAATGATCCAAGCCTTCATGAAGATATTCACAATCGCATAAAAATCGATTATGATATTATCGAAAAGATGCCCGATATGGAAGAAGTACACAAATGGCAGAGAGAACATATCAAGAAAGATGACCAATCAAAGAAAGGTTATCCTTTAAATGTCATTATTGATCCAACAATGCGAGAGATGTATCAAGTAGTTCATGATGCTGGCATGAGCAATGTATTTGATCGTTTTAGCCAACAGCAGTCTACCCAGTGCAAATTCTGTATCGAGGGTCTGTCTTGTCAACTATGTGCCAATGGCCCTTGCCGTATCAGTGCAAAGGCACCTCGCGGGGTCTGTGGAGTAGATGCCCACACTATGGTATCAAGAAACTTCGTATATCGTCATGTTACCATTGGTACATCGGCCAATATCTTCCATTGTCATCAAGCTTCAAGAACCTTAAAAACAGCTGGTCAACACCCTGAAAGCGGATTAAAAATCAGAGATCCAGAAAAACTAAAGAAGTATGCCGATATGGCTGGACTAGATGCAGATAAACCAATTCATCAACTAGCTATAGATTTTGCTGGCTGGGTAATGAATGATATTCATGCTCCCTATCATATAGAGTCTAAAACCGTAGAAGCCTTTGCACCTACAAGGAGAAAGGAACTATGGAGAAGTCTGGGATTGTTTCCTGGAGGTGGTTACAGTGAAGTGGCTTACGCTCAAACCCGTTGTATGACAAACTTCACTTCCGATCCTGTAGAGTTTCTGCTAAATAGTGTTCGCCTTGGTGTAGCCAATGAATACCAAGGTCTATTTCTCCTCGACATTATTCAAGAAATATTAATGGGTACGCAAGAAATCACCATGAAGCAACAGAATATGGGCCTTTTAAAAGAGAATATGATCAATGTCATTACCAATGGCCATATGCCTCTCCTTGCTCATGTTGCCATTGATTTAGCATCTTCTGAAGAGTGGCAGCAAAAAGCAAAGGCAGCAGGAGCCGATGGCTTTCAAATTCTCAGTCATGTATGTGAAGGACAACAGCTTATTAACTATGAAGGAATGCATAATCAAAAGGGCTATGGTGGTCAAGAGGGTGAATGGCTTTCTCAAGAATACCTACTGGCTACTGGTGTGGTTGATCTATTTATGTTTGATTACAATTGTACAGTGCCCACCATGCCCATTTTTGCAAAACGTTTTGGCACCAAGCTCTTGAGTACTCACCCTGTCATTAAGCTTCAAGGCACAGAAACATTGGATTTTGTCCCTGAGAAGATGAATGAACAAGCAGGCAAAGCTTTAGATATGGCTATTCAATCTTTTAAGCAACGCAAATCTGAAAATAGAAAAACCTATATTCCACCCCATGTGTCGGAGTGCATGGTAGGCTTTAGTACAGAATCTGTAAAAAAAGCCTTAGGCGGCAGTTTCAAACCCTTAATTGAACAGATTGCGAATGGCAATATCCGGGGAATAGCAACTATTGTTGGTTGTACCACTGCAAGATATGGACAAGGCGGCAGCAATATTTTCAAGATTACAAAGGGCTTGATTGAAAATAATATATTGGTGCTCTCTGGCGGCTGTACTTCCAGTGTAATGGAATATACCGGATTAACCAATCCCAAGGCTGCTGATGAATGTGGAGAAGGCCTAAAAGCTGTATGCAAGCAGCTCGGTATTCCTCCTGTCTTAACCTATGGTACCTGTGTGGATATCGGTAAAATGACCCATACAGCTAAAGAATTATATGGGATTTCATGATCTTGAGGAACGATGGGGGACATCGTTCCTCATATAAATATTACACAATAAATATTAGACGTAGTTGTGACTATAGGCTAACATAAAAAGTATAATTTATCTGCACACTCTAGTTTTCCTATCATATACTACTATTGTTGTAAAATTATTATTTAGAAAATGATATGTTAGGAGGACAAATCATGCAGTATTATGGACCCTATCCCTATGGAAACGAATATATGCGCCCACCTATGCCCAATCATCCGCCAATGCTTCCTCAAGATCCCTATACCTATCCGCATAACTTACCACTAGCTTTGCAAGCAATGAAAGAAGCTGTGGAAGGAGAAAGGGAAAAATCTCAATTTTATGATTATCTTATCAGCAGCGCTCCATCGGAAGATCAAACCATCATCAAAAAAATAAAAGATACTGAAGCAAAGCATTATATATTCATCAAACAAATATATAGGGAGCTAACTGGTCAAGTGTTATCCCCGTTACAAGAAAAACCGTTCATGAAACCTCGTTCTTATTGTGATGGCCTAAAGAGAGCAGTGTTAGCTCAATTAGAGGCAATTAAAAATCACAGAAAAATATTATTTGCACTACAAGATAGAAGACATATCAATATGCTTACAGAGATTATTACTGATGAATTAATGCATGGAGATTTATTTAATCTGCTTTATTCAAAGAATGAATGTTATGAAGAAGAAAAAGAAAAAAAGTACTAGTGTAATTCTTTTGGTATTTGAGAGGAATGTTGATTGTTTTTAACCTCAGAAAAAATATTATTTTCCTGATTTTTCATAGTTCCCTGGTTGCCCATATCCTTTTGGAGCACTAGATTAAGCTCTTGAATCAACATTTTAAATTGCCCTACCGTAAGAGGCTCTGCATCCTCTATTAATTCATAGCCCAATTGCCCATTAGGCTCTATGGTAGCGGTCTTTACATCGGATATATTTTTGATTCCAGCTTGCCGTAGCCTCATTTCCAATTGGTCTACTGTAAGCCTTATTTTTTTCATGGTCTCAGGTACAAGCTGACCGTCTACAATTACTGCTTTAGATTTTCCAGTAAAAAATTTTTCAACACCATCAAATTGTATTTGTAAATATTCTATTAAAATAGTTGCAGATACAAAAACGGCTGCTGCGGCCACTGCTCTCCATACACTTTCATTGGCAATGGGCTGAACGATTAGATTTCCAATTGAAATCATGATAACCGTTTGCACTATGGTCATCTGAGAGATTGATTTTCTCCCTGCTACTCTCAAAACAAGTATTCCAGAAATAACAAGTATAACAGATCTGAGAAAGAAATCCATAAAAACCCTCCATTTCTATTTTTTAAAACCTAATCTTTAATATTTAGTGTTTCTTTTATAGGGTTTTATATTTATGGAATTCCCTTTCTTTGTGAGTTTTTTAATTAAATGACCCTTAGCTTTAATAATCCAGCAGCCTTCCTCTTTCCATCCATTCTAGTAAACACTGAATGAACTTTTTTGCTGCAGGCGAGAGCGTTTTCAGGGAAGAAGCGGCTATACCAATCAGTCTATAATAATCTCCTTCTAAAGGAATAGTAGAGATATTCTCAGAACCACGAAAAAGAGTCATTTCCGGTAATATGCTAATTCCTAGTTTGCTTTGTACCATGGCCATAATGGCAGCTTCTTCCATCACCTCATATTCGATTTGGGGTATGCTTTTATTCTCTTTTAGCACTCGGACTATATCATTATCACTCCCCCATTTAGGCATAATAAAGGGTTCTTCTTCAATTTGATCAAAGGTAATAGTTCTTTGGCCTGATAAAGGATGATTTTTAGGTACAATACAAAGCATCCTATCTTTTTTAAGAGGAAGTACTTCAAAATTTTTAGATGTAGGCAGGGAAAGAAAGCCAAAATCAACTCTGCCAGTAGATATCCATTGGCTAATTTCATCATAATCTCCTTCTAGGAATTTAATCTTAATAGCAGGATGGTTTTGTTGAAATTCCTTGATAACTTCCGGCAGCCATTGAGTCGAAACACTAGTAAAACTCCCAATCTGTAGACTTCCTATCTCAAATCCGTTGATGGCAGCTACTTCTTGTTTCAGCTGCTCATTCCACTGCAGTACCTTACGGACATATCTTAAAATATGTTCACCATTACTGGTTAAGCTGATCCCCGACCGATCCCTTGTAAGCAATGTGAAACCAAACTCTGCTTCCAGGCTAGAAATCCCATGACTCACCCCTGATTGGGTTAGGTTTAGTAGTTCCGCCGCTTTCGTGAAGCTTCCCAATTCTACGACAGTATTCAATATCTCATACCTGGAAATCGTCATCGTTATTCTCCTCTATATGAATTTTATTCATTAAATATATTCTAAATATTCATTTTACTAATACAAATTATACATTTATACTAAAGGTTAGACAATATAAATTGATGAAAAAAAGGGAGGCTAACTCATGACAAATCAATTAAAAGCCGATTTGATGATGATTGTAGTTACTTTATTCTGGGGCTCCTCATATTTATTTATGAAGATGGGTTTGGACAGCTTACAGGAGTATAATCTGATCGCCTTACGCTTTGGCATTGCCTTTATCATAGCTGCTCTGATATTCTCCAAGCGTTTGCTAAAAATCGATTTGACAACCATTCGCTATGCTTTTATTTTAGGCTCTCTTCTTTTTTTGGTCTTCACAGCCATTACCTTTGGTGTCAAGTCTACAACAACATCTAACGCTGGTTTTCTTGTGAGCTTAGCAGTTATATTTGTACCCTTGCTTACATCCATTCTTTACAGAAAAGTACCCCCGCGTGAACTAATAATCGCTTCCCTTTTAGCAATAACAGGAATTGGGTTATTGACCTTAACCAGCGGGCTGGCTATTCACCAAGGAGATTTACTATGCATCCTAGGCGCTTTCCTATATGCGGTCTATATCGTGGTAACTGGCGTACTCACTAAAAATGTAGATTCTCTTTCTCTAGGAATAGTTCAGCTGGGCTTTACCAGCCTATGGGGACTATTGTTCTCATGGATTTTTGAAATCCCTAAGCTTCCTAATACATATAATTCTTGGATCGCAGTTTTAGGATTAGGCATATTGTGTAGTGCTATTGGATTTACTGCACAAGCTGTAGCCCAACAATATACAACAGCCACCCATACTGGCTTGATTTTTTCATTGGAACCAGTTTTTGCAGCATCCTTCGCATTCTTTTTTACTGGTGAAATTTTAACTCCAAAAGGCTATCTAGGTGCAGTCCTCGTACTTTTGGGGGTACTCAGTGCTGAAGTAAACTTTATAAAACACATTCATTCAATTCCTTTGCTATGGTCTTGCAAAAAACTAAAGAAAGCAGAGTGAATTCACTCTGCTTAACCATTGCAGCTACCTTCATGGGCATGCTCTTCACAAATGCTTCCCGTAGACTTTAATTCTCCTTCCATATATTTTGCTATTACAGCCTCCAAGTTTCCTTGTGCACCCACAACCACAGAAATATTATTTTCCGCAAATAAATCTTGGGCAGTAGCTCCCATACCTCCTGAAATAATAACATTTACACCCTTTTCTGATAAAAAAACAGGTAAGAATCCTGGTCTATGACCTGGATTTGGGATAAACTCCCGACCTTCTATTTTTCCTTCCCCCAAGTGAAATACTTCGAAGCCTTCACAATGTCCAAAATGTCCTGATACCACACTTCCATCCTTTGCAATTGCAACTTTCATTTTAAAACGCCTCCCTTATACTATTTTCTAATTCATTCCATATTTTTTTAATTTCTTTACCAGCAGCACTTTCTTCATAAGCAACCACTGCTTTTCGTTCATTAATAGCTCTTTTAACCATAGGATCAAAAGGTATCTTTCCTATTGTCTTTACTTTCTTTTCTTTACAGAACTCTTCAATTTCATAGGTAATCCTTTCATTGATATCATACTTATTGATACACACAAAGGGCCTTACACCAAAGTAAATCACAATCTCCAACACTCTTAAAAAGTCCTGAAAACCTGATTGTGTAGGCTCTGCAACGATAAGTGCCGCATCACATCCTGTGATAGAGGCCATCACTGCACACCCTACTCCAGGAGAACCATCTAAAATAATCCATTCATCTTCTCTTCTATTCTCTAGGGCATTTTTTCTTACCTTGGTTACAAGTTTTCCAGAACCCTCTGCACCGATTCCCATCTCTGCCCTTGATAAAAGTCCACTATTCGTTTGTGTAAGGATAGTTTCTCCTGTAACTTCATCTCTTAGAGATATGGCTTTTTGCTGACATTGACTGATACAAGCACCACAACCCTCACATCTTAGCTCTTGAACATGAAATTCTTCTATTGCAGAGAATCTGCATACCTGACTACATAAATTACATTGAATACACTTCATTGAGTCAATGTAAGCCACCTTTGCTCCGATAAAGCTTTCTCTGCTTTTTTCTTCTCCATTGAATAAAATATGTAAATTAGCTGCATCTACATCACAGTCCCCTTTAATGCTGTTTTGGCTGAGATAGGCAAAGGAGCCGACAACAGTAGTTTTTCCCGTTCCGCCTTTACCGCTGATAACAATTAGCTGCATTGGGTTACCCCCTTTAGCCTATGGGCAATTCCATAAAATAGGTCATGATAATCTGTCTGCTCTACCAATAGTTTTCCTTCAGAATAAAGTATAGCAATCTTTTTATCAAAGGGAATGGAGCCTATAATAGAGATTTTTTCTTTTTGGCAATAGTCATTTATAATGTTTTCATTGGATTCTACACAGTTAATAATTACCCCATGGGGTATACCCATTTGCTGTACCAACTCCACAGCTATTTTTAAATCATGGATTCCAAAAAGGGTAGGTTCTGTGACAAGCAGTGCATAATCACAGTCTATAATACTCTTCACAACATTACAGGAACTTCCAGGAGCACAATCAAAAATGGTATTCTGTTGATCAGAAAATCTCTTTAACTGACTGATAATAGGTCCTGCCATTGGCTCACCCAGATTTAGAATGCCACAATAGCATTCGGTGCCTTGATAACTTCCTATTTGTATTTGACCAATAGTCCTTTCCTTTTCTCCAATGGCCTTCGCAGGACATACAAAAGTACAGGCACCACATCCATGACACATCTGTTCGAATAATAAAATCTCTTTCTGTGTATTTGCCAATGCTTTAAATTGGCAAATCTCAACGCACACATTACAATGGGTACATAAATCAGGAACAATATGTGGTACAGGTACACTTACCTCTCTTCTTTCTAAGATTTCTGGCTTCAAAAATATAAACCCATTGGGTTCTTCTACATCACAGTCTACATACCGATATCCCATCACTTTAGAAAGGTTGGTAGCTACCGTGGTTTTGCCTGTCCCTCCTTTGCCGCTTAAGACCGCAATGTGCATGTTACCAGCCCTTCCCCATTCTATTTTCCATTCCAGCCTTTCCCGAGCCCGCTTCTTCTATGGGTTTAAGCTTTCCCTCCTCAAATAGCTTAATCTGTTGTAAAACATTGCCTTCTTCTATCTTATAGGCCTTGATATTGGAAGCTTGCAGAAATTTCATAGCATTTGGTCCAAGACTGCCGGTTATTACCACCTCTGCATAGGCATCCACTATCTTTTGAACCGCAGCAATTCCAGCTCCTTGAGGATGGTTTGTACTGTCATTTTCTATAAAGCTAAAATCCTTATTTTCCGTATCGTAGAAAGCAAAATAGGCACATCTTCCAAATCGACTGTCGGTCAAAGCATATTTTCCATTGGAACTACAAGAGATACAGACTTTCATGTGTTAAGTCCCCCCATAATTTTTTCAATAGGATTTCCAAACTCATCTTGGAAAGATAAATTCATTTTTTCATATAATTCTACCTTTCCTTCGTCACTTAATGCTGCCAGCTCTGGATCAATAGGCAATCTGCCAATGAAATTCACTTCCATAGCCTTTGCAATTTCTTCCATTTTGCTCTCCCCGAATAAATAATGCTTCTTCTTACAGTCAGTACATTCAAAATAGCTCATATTTTCTACAATTCCCAATATAGGTATATTCATCATCTTTGCCATATTGACCGATTTTGTAACAATGAGTCTGGCTAAATCTTGTGGACTGGAAACTACAATAATTCCATCCAACACCAAGGATTGCATAATAGTTAAAGGCACATCTCCCGTTCCTGGAGGCAAATCTATTAACAAATAATCCAAATCTCCCCACAGCACATCCGTATAAAATTGTTTGACCATATTTCCAATCAAGGGTCCTCGCCAAACTACAGGGGCATCTTCCTCCTCTATCAGTAGATTTATGGAGATTACCTTTATTCCAGTTGTTGTTTCAATGGGAATAATCTCCTTGCCATTTCCCATAGCCCTTTTTCCATTTATACCAAAAACCTTAGGGATACTTGGACCCGTTATATCTGCATCTAATATGCCCACTTTATAGCCCTTATTCCTCAAGGTTACACCAATAAGAGAAGTTACAGAGGACTTTCCCACGCCCCCCTTTCCACTCATAATCGCTACTACCTTTTTGATGTTTGAAAACTCATTTACCTTTTCTTTTTGTATTTCCATTTTTAATCCCTCCGAGATTAGTTATTGGCATTTGCTATTTATATTATACATAATAATTTGGCAAATGCCAATAACTATTTTAAATATCTTTTTTGTATGTTATCAAAATAAAAAGCCAACGTATTTGTTGGCTTTTTGTAAGGTAATTTCATCATAAAAGTAAGCAATATAAAATGAAATTGGGGTAATTTATGCAATTATAAAATATGCTTGTCTATCATGTCTATTAACTTGTCAATGTCAGGTTTTGAAACCTGTTCATCAGCACCTATTGACACACCCTTCCCATACATTTGTTCATTAATTAAAGATGAAAAAATAATTACAGGAATAGAAGAGAATTCACGACTTTCTTTAATTCTTTTTGTAAGATGGTGTCCATCCATTTTAGGCATTTCAATATCTGTAATAATTAAATCTGGCATTTTTATATTCTCTGAACCATTGACTGCTGATGCCTCTAAGTGCTCCCATGCTTCTTTTCCATTTTTAAAATGTATTTGATTAGAATATCCTGCCTCCTGCAGAAGCTGTGTAAGCATTTGAAGCAGCATCTCTGAATCTTCTGCTATCATAATTTGTTTGTCTTTTCTCAAATGACTTTTATGACCCGACGCATCCTTTCGATGGCGCTGCATAGATGTAGAAGGGGCAATATCATAGACGATTTTTTCAAAATCTAATAGTAATATCATACGTTCTTCCATTTTTATCACACCAGTTACTACACCTTGCTGTGAAGTGGTCAAAGCACTTGGAGCTTCTATATTCTCCCAAGAAATTCGATGTATTCGGGAAACAGCTTGTACATGAAAGCCACAAAATAACTGGTTAAACTCAGTAACAATAATCCGATTTTCAATGGTTTTATCCATTGTTGGAAATCCGAGGTATTTGGCAAGATCGATCAAGGGTACAATCCTGTCCCGCAGCTGGAAAACACCCTCCATATAGGGGCTAGAATTTGGAATTCCAACAACCTTAGTGGAGTTAATAATTTCTCTAACCTTTGCTACATTGATTCCAAATACACTTTCTCCAATACTAAATTCAACGATTTCTAATTCATTGGTTCCACTTTCTAATAATATTTTATTTTCTGCCATCCTTATCTCTCCTCTGGATTAATAGTGTCCCTAAAGTACATTTCCCTATCCTAGTTAATCGGCTTTTTTTCCTATAAATTTTAATTTTTTATGGCCTTCGTCCTAATTTTTTTATAGGGCTTTTTTACCATCCACACTGGGCACCTTCTTCTATTTATACACAGCCAATTCTTATTTAAATCAAAAAGTATCTAATCCCAATTAAAAGTCTTATAGAGTATAACAGATTTTTATTGTTGAAATGGCATATGCTATATTATAATAATGTTATAATATACCTCATCCCTTATGAAAATCAAAATGAAATTGGAGGACTCTAGATGAATAAAAAAATATTGATTGTAGGCGGTGTTGCAGGAGGTGCTTCTGCTGCAGCAAGGCTTAGAAGATTAAATGAAAAAAATCAAATTATCATGTTTGAAAGGGGACCCCATGTATCTTTTTCCAATTGCAGCTTGCCCTATCACCTTAGTGGTATTGTTGAAGATGCCGATGACCTTATTCTCATGAAACCAGAGAAATTTTTAAAACAATACAACATCGAAGCCAGGGTAAATCATGAGGTGCTATCTATCGATAGGGCAAAAAAAGAAGTAATTGTGAAAAATTTAGAAACTAAAAAAGAATATAGAGAATCCTATGATAATCTTATACTCTCTCCAGGGGCAAAGGCCATGATCCCCAATATCCCTGGCATTGATAAAGTAAATCTTTTCTCCATTAGAAATGTAGTTGATATTCAAAAACTAATGAATGGCATACATACAACAAAACCTACAAACATAGCCGTAATTGGGGGCGGCTTTATCGGGGTAGAAGCTGCAGAGAATCTAAAAGAAGCTGGTTATTCTGTCACCCTCATCGAAGCTCTTCCCCAAATATTAAAACCCTTCGATGAAGATATGGTTCAAATTCTGCACAAGGAAATCTATGACCGCGGTATCCAATTGGTTCTTGGAGATAAGGTTACTGCTTTTGAAGAAGATAGAATTTCCCTAGAATCAGGAAGAAAAGTATATGCTGAAATTGTAATAATGGCTATAGGTGTCATCCCGGAAGTAGAGTTGGCAAAAGAAGCAGGGCTAGAGATTGGAAAAACTGGAGGAATTAAAGTAGATCCAAATTATCAAACCAGTGATCAAAATATCTATGCTGTAGGAGATGCTATTGAAGTATATCATCGACTGACTGGATCGCCTACTAAATTAGCCCTGGCCGGTCCTGCTCAAAAACAGGCAAGGAGCGTGGCCGATCATATCCATGGTATGCCTATTTCTCATAATGGCGTCATCGGAACCTCTGTCATAAAGGTATTTGATTATAACGCTGCAGCCACAGGACTGAATGAAGGTTTGATTCAAGCTTTGTCCATGAATATTGATTATGATACCATTGAGATCATTCCCAATGATAAAGTTGGATTAATGCCTGACTGTGAATCTATGCACTTTAAGCTAATTTTTGAGAAACCCACAGGAAAAGTTCTAGGTGCTCAAGCCATAGGAAAAGGAAATGTGGATAAAAGAATTGATGTAATTGCTACAGTCCTTCAATTTGGTGGTACGGTAGAGGATCTTAAGAAGCTTGAGTTGTGTTATGCTCCCCCTTTTGGAACTGCTAAGGATGTGGTGAATTATGCGGGTTATATTGCCTCAAATTTACTACATGGCTCCTTCAAGCAAGTCCATAGCTCCTTGGTACGGGAGCTTGTTCAGCAGGGTGCTTGTATCATTGATGTAAGAGAAAAAACAGAATACGCAGCAGGGCATATTCATGGAGCAAAAAACATTCCTCTAAGTGAAATCAGGGAAAGAATCCATGAAATTCCTAAGGAACAACCTATATATCTTCATTGTCGCAGCGGTCAAAGAAGCTATAATGCTGCATTACTTCTACAACAATCAGGTTTCAAAGAAGTCTATAATGTATCTGCAGGTTTTATGGGATTATGCTTTTATGAATACTTTAAGGATCAAACAACTGGCAGAGATAAACTTGTTACTGAATATAATTTCTTATAAACTAAAATTATTGTATTCTTCTAATAGCATTTTCGTTACCTTTGTTGTATTATCTGGTATTTTATCGGGTTGGAAAAATTCAACCCGATTGATTTCCTTATTATCTGGTTTTATTTCTCCCCAAAACCTGTCTGCTGTATACAAGGCCACCACACTATATACCTTATCCCCATTAGGATACTCGTGATAAAATAATGGTCCTGAGTAAACTCCCAGAAGTCTGAGATTCTCTGGCCTTATTTTCATTTCTTCTTTCATTTCTCTTTTTATAGTATCTTCAAAGGTCTCACCAGGCTCCATATAACCACCAGGCCATCCCCAGTTATTTGTATCTCTTCTAAATTGCAACAGTACTTCCCGAGAATCATTCAACAGAATGATCCCCGCTGAATTTAATATAAGTGCTTTTTTGCCCATGGCTTTTCTAATATCCTCTACATAACCCATCTCTTTTTATTCTCCTACCCTCTAACTACATAAAATTCTTATCAATACATGAGGATATCCAAGTTCTTCACTACTTACAAGTCTATACCCCATGCCGCTTTTAATTGTAGTGTTTCTAGATATCTAAAAATATATGTAACCGCTTTTTACCCTTTATCTACCCTCTCAATTTGTTAATCCATTGACATAATTACCAATTATTTCTATACTATGGATATCCAGTTAACTGTACAAAAACGGAAAAGCAACCTATAAACATTGATAGAATCATGAAGATTCATTGTTTCTAAAGACCAGAAAACGTTACAATTATTGCCCCTGTTGAACTAAAGCATCCGCCAGAATATGACTTTAAGCCAAGCGATATACAACTCCTTCAATCTGCTTACTGGATTGTATTTGCAGGCTATGAGCCCTTTATGAAGAAAATGTTGGAGGCTAGTAATATTTCTCAAGAAAAAATAATACAGGTAGCTACTACCAATACCTATCAGAACCTCGTAGAACAAACTCAGATGATAACAGAAAAAATGGGAACACAGAATAAGCAAAAAGAATGGGAAAAGGAATTCACAAAAACTATTGATATTATTAGTAAAAAGGCAAAGGAAAAAGGAGTATTGTTATGCCCACACCTCCTCATAAACATAATTTTTGTATTTCTACTTTATTCTAGGCTTTCATAAAATAATGGGTAGGAGGTGTTCCATCATGATACGTTCATTGGATTTACTGGAAGAGATTGATAATTTAAGAAAGGGTATGTACATGATCATAGAAGAATCTCAGTTTAATCTAAATGATCCCAACGTTCAATCCATTAGTAGAATTATCAATGATGTTATTGTTAGTTATTTACGACTAATTTACAAAAACTAAACCATAGTTATAAATTCAAAAAATCCAAGAAGTTAATTGGCTTCTATGGATTTTTTAATTGTCATAATTGAAATTTATCTAGGTTTACTAATAAACATTTGGGTGTAGACATAGCCATATTTGGGACTGGTTCTTACCCCTATTCCTATATGGGTAAAGTTAGGACTCAATATATTTTGTCGATGTCCACTAGAATTCATTAATGCCGTATGGGCCTTTTCAACAGTTGTATTTCCTGCTAAGTTTTCCCCCGCATGGAGATAGCTAATACCAAATTTTTTCATCATATCAAAGGGACTTCCATAGGTTGGTGAATTGTGACTAAAATAATTATTATCTACCATATCTTGGGATTTAATTCCTGCTACACGAGCTAACTCTAGATCCACACTCAGTGGAGATAAACCATTTTTTGTTCTCTCTCGATTCACTAGATCCACCATCTGTTGTTCCTGGGTACCCAACCTGTTGGTTTGGGCCGGTGTTTGAGCTGGTGTCTGCTGTACAGTATTAGGTGTCTGTTGATTTCGCTGTGTTCTCTGAGTTTGCTGAGCCTGTTGTCCTTGCTGCGCCTGCAGTGGTTGTTGTACTTCCTGCGGCTGTTGTGGTTGTTGAGCCTGCTGAACTTCTTGTCCTTGTCGTTCAGCTCCTTCTTTTACAATGGGAGTAGCATTGGCAGTCTCTATACAACCCACTTGGTTGTCATTGAGCTGGATTACATACCAATTGCCTACCTGATCCAGTACTCCTACCTCATCATTGCGTCTCAAGGTTCCAATGGTTCTAAAATCTCTTCCAACACCAGATTTGACATCTACTGCATTAGCAGTAATTCTACAGTTTCTTACCGGCTCTGTTTGGGTAATTGAAGATTCATTGGTTTCTAGATCCTGCTGTGGTACTGTAGGTCTTCGCTGAGGTGTTCCTGGAGCACATGCTGTAAATAGGAGTAGTGTTGAAACTAATAGTATGATTATTTTTTTCATTATTTTATCACCTCATCCTTATTATTTCCTTCTATTCGAAATTAATCACTATCTAGGATGATGTAATATCTTACAAATGAGTAAGTCTGTAGAAAAATAAAAAAAGGCTAAAATACTTAATATCTGTCTTAATTTAAGTCGATGTGCTAGTTGATTTGTTAAAAACAAAAGCTTCTATCTCTCATATATTAAGAGATAGGAGCTTATTTATATTTCCTTATGATTTTGAGAAATTGAAGAATCTTAGAGTATTCTCAAAAATTTATTGTTGGGATGGAAACTGAGCTTGGTAACCTGTAAAGATATCTACTAAATCACGAATTTCCTTTTGCATGGCGATATTTGCTTGATATTCTCCTAGGTTAAATAATTCATCAAAAAATTGTGTATGTATTTGTTGTATTTGTTCTCTATTTCCAATTACAATTTGTCTTAAATCATCATTAATCATTTCATTGATTCCTGTTTGATAACTTACTAGATTGTGTTTCTCCATAAGCAATATGTCATTTAACTTATCTCGCACATTTATACTTGGATCCTTAACCTGAGGCAATTCATTGGATACAGACTTCCCTATTTTCTGCACGCCAGTTTTTGAAGTGATAACTTGTTCCGTATTCATTAGTTCATTTGCCCTCCTTGATTGCCATTGATTTGATTTGCATAATTTAGCAAGTTCATATAGTTTTGCTGATGGGTGCTGGCTGCATTCATGAATATTTGTTTTCTTTGTTGATCACTTTCCTGCTGTCCATACTGGTAACATTTTTTTGCACTTAATAACTCCCATGACAGAAAATCCTTTAAATAATTTAGCTCTTTTGTTGCGATATTTTTCATTATATTCCTCCTCCCATCTATGTAATATCACTAACAGTATTTCCAATCCTCCTATTAATATTTGAAAAATTTAAAGTTTTAATTCTTTTTTTCAAGTGCATAATACTGCGCTTATTATCATAGTGGGTATTGTTTCTTAACTAAAAACAGGTTGCGCCATAAAGGCCCAACCTGTTTTTAGAATTCATCAAGAATCCTCTTATCCTATTTGTTTTTTCTCAATATTATAGATATTCAATCGTACCGCCTGCTTGTTTAATTGCATTTGTTAAAGTACCCAAGCTGAGAGGTCCTCCAAGGGCAGGAATTCGAATTATCAAGCAGATTCCACTTGGTGATGTAATCTCAATGAGGTTAAGAAGATTGATTACAGCTCCTGCTGGTATATTGATACGCAATAGGGTTCCAGGAAGCTGAGGACAACCATCCTTAGGAATTGGTGGTTTACAACCTAGGTTTGCATTTGTGGACATATCATTATCCCCCCTCTCTTTTCCTAGTACATATTATGCTTCAGGAAGGACAAGAGTGACAAGTATTATACTTGCATCAGGTTAAGTTTTTATATTTATTTCACATATCTATTTTATAAAATGAGCATCTTAGGTTTATAACAAATATAAAAAGAAGGTGTCTGCCTATGCCCCACCACATCATTCAACCCATTATCCGTACTGTTATAGCCTATTTTCTTATTTTAGTTTTAGCCCGTGTCATGGGTAGAAAAATGGTATCTCAGATGACATTTTTCGATTTTGTTGTGGGGATTACTATTGGTTCTGTTGGCGCAGGTCTTGCCATAGGGCCTTATAATTCCATCCTTTCCAGTATTGTGGCCCTATGTATATTTGCTATTTTAACAATACTCATTGATTATATTCATATAAAATCTATTAAGTTTCGCAAATTAATTGATTCTGAACCAATTGTTGTCATTAAGAATGGAAAAATTATAAATGAAAATTTGCTAAAAGAACGTTATACCGTTGATGAATTGACTATGATGCTGCGTGAAAAAGACATTTTTAACATTTCCGATGTTGAATTTGCATTAATTGAATATGATGGAAAGCTTACTGTACTTCCCAAATCTCAGAAAAGGCCAGTAAGGCCTGCGGATCTGGATATTCCAACCACCTATGAAGGCTTGACAAAGGATTTGATCATAGATGGCAAAATACTAGAAGAAAACTTGAGAGATGCTCAGAAAGATGAGCAGTGGCTTACTCAGCAGCTAATGCTTTGGGGTATTCATGATCCTGGAAATGTTTTTTATGCAGGTTTAGATTCCTCTGGGAAGTTATATGTCTCAAAAAAGGATAGCAGCAAGGAACAACCAGGACAATATGGCATTGAATGAAAATCTAAAAATCCTCCCTATAGAGGACTTTTAGATAAAAGTAGAGTCATTAATATTGCTGAATTTCTATGGTTCCTCCTGCTTTTTTAATTGCATCTGTGAGGGTACCTAAACTCACTCTTCCCCCTAGCAAAGGAATTCTAACAATCAGACAGATTCCACTAGGTGTAGTAATTTCAAATATATTCAACACATTAATCACAGCTCCCGCTGGAATATTAATCCGTACGACTGTACCAGGCAGCTGCGGGCAATCGGTCTGTTTATACTCTGTAGACATTTTCAATCCCCCCTCTTTATCTTCTCCATACTATACTATGTTTTTTGTCAGACAAGTGTGAACAAGTAGAAAAAAAAACAACTAGACAAAAAACCCTGTCACAGAAGAATATTCTCCTGCAACAGGGTTTTTGTCTAGTTGTTTTTAGAATCATATATTGTTTTGTGATAAACCAAATCGGTGTATAGTTTATCATCATAATTTTCATATCTAAATCCCGCTAAGGAAAATTCTTGCTTATTTTTAAAGGCAAGGGAAACTAAATTGGGTGTAGGACTGATAATTACTTCTTGAAAGATGTCTTCAATTCCTTCTTCTTCTATAGAATGAATCAGGTGCTTGTGTAGTATGCTTCCTATTCCCTTTCCAGTCTGTTCTGCCATGACGGCTATCTTATCTACAACAATAAAATTCTCTATATCCTGTCTATCAAACTCAGGGTTCCAGTAAACTTCTTCCATCCATGTAGGATTTTCCTCTAGCCATTCCTCTTTGGTATAGGCTAACAGAAAACCCAATACGTTTTTTGACTCTGCAATATAAAAATGATCTAGCTTCTGTATTTTTTCTTGAAAAAACTCATGATAGTATTGAGGTTTTTCTGTATAATCATCCATTAAAAAGCCTGCATTGGGATCCTTCTGCTCATATCCCACAGAACAAGCAATATTATAAATCGCTGACAAATCTTCTTCTACCGCCTCACGAATCTCTATGGGATTCATACGGATTACATTTTCTTTCTTACTAACAACTTCATCTACACGAAGTAAATCCATAAATCTTTTCATCTCCTTATATTTTAGATTATTTACAAGGAAAATGCATTATGGATTTAAATACATTTTCCTCTTTCTACGCTGACGAGGTTAGCTGCCGGATTCGGGTCGAAAGAAGATTAACCCTACCCATATAGGGATTCACCCCAAAGATTGGTTCCCCCGTTCCTTTAAAACAGGATTAAGCGTTTATTTCTTTATATTCTTTAATGCTTTCCACGCTGATGTCTTTCTAATTCTTCAGGTTCCAAAGCCACCTGATTTCCTTGCAGTAATCCAGCCACACCAGTCATCTTATGTTCCCTCTCCTTCTGACAAACTGGACATGTGCATTTGTCCTGATAAGATTCTGGTTGTGTGTAAGTGGTTATAACGCCTTCAAAATTTCTTAGAATTATTTTTTCAGGAGACTGTGAAATCAAGTATTGAGGCATAACAGGTATTTTTCCTCCACCACCAGGCGCATCTACCACAAAGGTTGGCACAGCGTACCCCGATGTATGTCCCCTTAAACCTTCAATGATCTCTATCCCCTTCGCTACAGGTGTTCTAAAGTGCTCAATTCCTGTAGACAGGTCACATTGATAAATATAATAAGGACGAACTCTATTTTTAACTAGTTTATGCATCAACTCTCTCATAATGTGCACACAATCATTTACTCCTCTTAAAAGAACCGATTGATTGCCTAGGGGAATTCCTGCATCTGCCAATAAAGCCAGAGCTTTTTGTGCTTCATCAGTCATTTCTTTTATATGATTAAAATGGGTATTCAGCCAGATAGGATGATATTTTTTGAGCATATTCACCAATTGAGGAGTAATTCGTTGGGGTAATACCACAGGAGTTCTAGAACCTAAACGAATAACTTCTATATGTGGAATAGTTCTTAGCTGGCTGATGATATACTCTAGTTGTTCATCATCCACCAATAAACAATCCCCTCCAGATAAGAGTACATCTCTGATTACTGGAGTGTTGCGAATATATTCGATAGCAGTATCAATACGCTCCATGGGGAGAACATCATCCTGTTGCCCTGCAAATCTTCTTCTAGTACAGTGCCTACAATACATGGAACACATATCGGTGATTAATAGCAATACTCTATCAGGATACCGATGGGTAAGTCCTGGTACTGGTGAATCCTTATCCTCATGAAGGGGGTCCTCCATATCTCCCGCCCCTATGTGGGTCTCACAGACGGTAGGTACTGCCTGCTTTCTCACAGGACAATCGGAATCCTTTGGGTCCATGAGTGAAGCATAGTATGGTGTAATCCCCATTCGCAGCAATTCTAAGGATTTTTTGATTCCTTCTTCTTCTTCAAGTGTTAGAGGAATAACCTTTTTTAAGTCTTCTAAAGTGGTAATTCGATTTCTGACCTGCCAACGCCAGTCATTCCACTCCTCTTGGGTTACATTTTTCCACAATTCAATTTCATTAAACTCTCTCATCTTTTTCCTCCCTTTATTTATTCTTTATATCCATGCTCTAAAATAAGTTTTAGAACGGATATAATCCTCTGTTTTTATACAAGAATCTATCTTTCTTATCATCACAAAGTACTAATACAGCTCTGTATAAAATTTAAACTTGTCTCCTCTTATAACACTATTTCTGAATTCTATGGGCTTCTGAGCATAGGTGAGGGTTATTCTTTCTGTATAGAATACAGGAACATATTCTCCAAGTCTTAGATGTTTTGCTTCGTATTCATTAGCAATCTTAGGCTCTATGGTTTCCTTTGCTTTTATTATCTTTAATCCATACTTGTTTTCAAGCAAGTCATATATAAAAGCCTGTTCCAAATCCTGCTCCAACAGGTCTGCAGTTAGGGATACTGGAATATAAGCCGTTTCCAATATCAAAGGTTCCTCATCATAGAATCTTATTCGAACAATTTCAAACACTTCTGTACCTTCGGCTATTTCTAGTTTATTGGCAATATCCATGGTTCCTTTTATCCTTCCCTTGCTCAATGTATAGGAAGCAGCATTTTCTCCAAAGTTTTTCAGCTCTTTTCCAATACTATAAAATTTCAATAAACTCTGCTCTATTTTGGGAGGGCTTACCTTAGATCCCTTTCCCTTCTCCGTTTGAATCAGCCCCTCTTTCTTTAATTCATATAAAGCGTTCCGAATGGTAGCTCTTGTTACATGAAATTCATCACAAAGCTCATTTTCTGATGGAATCAGCATATTGGGCAGATAGACTTTATTCATAATTCTTTCTTTTAATATATCTTTTATTTGCAGATAATAGGGCAGATAACTCTTTTTATTAATTTCCTCCATATTTTTTCCCTTCTAAATTGAACTTTTTATCACCTATCCATATCTTATCACATGTTCACTTGTCTACACAAGTTTATTTTCTATTTTTTGGAATAAATAAGAAAAGTACCTATTCTAAGGCACTTTTCTTGCTTGATACTATCCTCTATTTCTTTGGCAACAATCCTTTTTCTTACTGCAATCAACTCTATCATCTCCGCAAATAGGACAGATGCGCTTATCCTGTTCATACTGGATATCATATAGATTTCCACAGGATCTGCATTTAAATTTACAGTGGGGCATGGTATAGTGTCCTCCATGTACCCGAAGGAGTGTACCCTCAATCAAGGCTGTTGCTACTTTTTTTCGAGCACTATCAATTATATTTTGAAAGGTCTGTCTTGAAATCATCATTTTTTCTGCACATTCTTCTTGACTTAAACCCTCAATATCTTTTAGCCTCATGGCTTCTAACTCTTCTACCTTAAGAATAATCTCTCGCAGTCCGCACCTTTTCTCTAAAGGCATGAAGCCTGTATTTTCTGGGATAAATTCGATTCTTCTACTTTTAATGGGTCTTGGCATTCATTGCCCTCCTTATAATTTTCTGCCAGCCTTATAACGGTCTTGTACTTGTATAAACTTACGCATTCATTTTAGTTATTCTTCACCATAATAATCCCTATTATTTATTAATGATTTGACACTGATATCTAATAATCCTTCTTTCTCAAAGTACATTCTGTTTTACTTTGAGAAATGGATCTCCTATCATCCTATTCTTAGCTTATTATAAGGATTCAGCCTTCTCATAAATTTCTTTCACTTCCTCTTGGGGAATCATAAGAGATAATAGATAGGCAATTAGAATAATCCCTGGTATATTTACAGCAAGCCTTGTCAATGCAAAGGGCATACCTAAAGCTGAAAGCTCAAACAGAAACATAGGAATCTTAGTGGTTGACCATGCGCCAATAAAAATTAATATATTACCAAATTTAACACCCTTTCTCATAAATACTGCGGCCACAGGAAAGGCACCATATAATGGCCCTGCAGCGGCTGATCCCAGTATAATAGCTAAGATCGTTCCCTTCATTCCCGAATCTTCTCCCATATACTTCATCATCATTTCTCTGGGCACCCAAATATCCAGAAGGCCTAACAAAATAAATACTGGGGGAATCACAAAGAGCATCTCTCTAAAACTAAAGCCCACAATCCCCAAAGCTTTTACCCCTAAATCCCTTTCTAAGATCGTAATCAAACCCAGCAGACCGATAGTCACTAAAAAAAATCGATAGCGCTTCATTAACTTCATATGCCGCCTACCACCTTTCCAATGATAAAAGCTACCAAGAAAGAAAATAGAAATGCCAATAGATTTCTAGCAATTGTCAGCTTTTTCCCAAAATAGCGGATCTCTACCGGTGCGGTTACTATCCCTACCATCATCAATGCAGAAACAAAGGCCCCGATCTGCATGTATCCAGCACCATTTTCCAAGAGTACTGCAGCCGTTGGAAAGGCAACAAAACCAGGAATCAGTGTAATGGCACCGATCCCTGCAGAAAGAATAACCCCTACCCATCCTGACTTGACCCCTATAATACTTGAAATAACCTGTGGATTCAATAAAGCTACCAACAAACCTACAAGAATAATCACACCAAGAAACTCTGGAAGAATATTTTCAAAGGATTTCCATGCTTTTATAAATGCCTTTTTAGTTTTGTTTCTATCTTTATAAAAGGATATTCCCGATAATAAAGCAGTCATAGCGTATAGAATATAAACATTCATCAAACCCCTCCTCTAAATGGCATATGCTACTTAAATTATAGAGGAATTCTATTCTACTGTCAAATAATAGATTTTTTTATAGCTCAAAATTTATTCTACAGGAATTAGGATACTTTTTTCTCCCACATAAGTAAGTATTAACCTATGAAGGGCTCTGGTACATGCAATGTAGAGCAATTTCTTATCTATTTCATTTGTATAATTTTCACTGGACACGTTATACACAAGAACTGCATCAAATTCTAATCCTTTGGCCATATAACTTGAAACAATCACAATGCCGCTTTCAAGCTCATCTGTTTCTGATGTTATTAGATTGATTTTTAAAAAAGCTTTTAACCTTTTATAAACATCTTCACATTCTTTATATGTCTTGCAGACGATTGCTATAGAAATATATCCCTCCCTTAGCAATACCTTTAATCCATCTATTACTCCTCTATCCATATCTTCTATGCTTTCATAGGCTTTTATCTTAGGCTTTTCCTCCATTCTTTCAAAACTTACACATGTTTGGTCTAAATCTAGTATTTGCTTTGAAAACCTGCTGATTTCATAGGATGAACGATAACTTTTGTCCAAAAATACCTTTGCCCAGCTTTTTTTGTTGAAAATGTGTACAATTTCTTCATAGAATGAATCCCCCAATGTTTTCCCAATTGTTTGATGAATATCTCCTAGGACTGTAAAGCTTCCCTTTGGAAATAGTATCTTGAATATTTGATATTGCATATAGGAATAATCTTGCCCTTCATCAATTACTATCTGTTTGATTTCAGAAAAATTATCATTTCCTTCTATTCTTAATTTGAGAAATAGAATAGGAGAAGAGTCTTCATAGGATACCCAGCCCTTATCTAATCGTTTTTTTGTTTCTTCTATAATCTCTTCAATATTTTCAGGTAATGCTATGCCCTGGGACATTTTTAGAAACAGTTTCTTATTTTTGAACAAACTACAGTATACATTAAAATAATCTATATCCGTAAACTGACGTATTTTTTTCATGAGCACATTAGATTCTTTCATAGATAGAAGGCGGCTAAAGGATTTAATTTCAAGCTCATGTCCATCCATTTTTTGAACAAGTTTTTCAATTTTTTTCATCCTTTCTTTACGTAAAGGATGAACTTTATTGAGAAGTATTCCTTCTATTCTTTTTAATCGCTTTGCTATAGGTCTTCCTATTTTATTATTGAGAAATATATTTTTTAATCCTTCTTTTGTCTCAATAATCTTCCCATCATAATATATATCTTGAAAGCCAATGCTCTGTCTTTCATAATACTGCAGAAAACGCTCTAATATTTGAAAAAATTTATCTGATTCTTTAAAATCTACACAGTTTTTTCTAAATTTTGCCCTTTCTAATTCATCAACTGAAAGTATTGCTTCTAATTGTTTCTGTTTTTTTTCAGTTCTTATTCGGTCCCCTATCATTTTGTCTATAAGACTATCAAACGTAAGCTGTTGTATATTCTCTTCTCCCAATTCGGGGAGAACTGAAGAAATATATTGGCTAAATATCTTATTTGGTGATAGGATAAGAATATTTTGTGAAGTCAAATAATGATTCATGCCATGATATAATAGGTAAGCAATTCTATGGAGAGCTACTGAGGTTTTTCCGCTTCCTGCAACCCCTTGAACCATCAGCAATTCATTTTGTGTATCACGAATAATGGCATCTTGCTCTCTCTGAATGGTTTCTACAATACTCTTCATTCTAGGCGATGCATAATTGGATAATACTTCTTGAAGTATTTCGTCCCTAATGTTTATACTGCAGTCAAAAAAATGCAGCAGCTGTCCTTTTAAAAGCCTATATTGTCTTTTTAATGTCACCCGGCCCCCCACCTGTCCCTTTGGGGAAGAATAGGACGCCTCTCCCAGCTCATATTGATAATAAATCTTGCATATAGGTGCTCGCCAATCATATACAAGCATATCATAGGAATCCGTATCAATAAGAGAATGAACACCCACGTATATCTTTTCGTTTTCCACTGACCCTTCTTCAATAAAATCAAATCTTCCAAAATAAGGATTATCCAACATTCTGTTGTATTTTTCAATTTGTTTTGCTAAATTTGCATAGCTAACTTCATGGCTCTCTAGAATCGATAAATACTGGCTAATTTCTGTCAATCGTTCAAAATCTGTAGAAAAATGCACAGTATTCTTCCACATTTCTCTTCTGCCCTCCAGCAACTCTCCCCTTCTCTCTGCTAATATACTCATTTCCTTTTCTAATACCTTTCGAATAAACAATAGCACCTTCTCAAGGTAAGCTTTTTCTTCCTTCAGATCTCGATGATAGGTATCCATAGTATCATTCACCCCTTAAAAATATAGGAAATTGTCAGCGAAATAATTCGGTAATGCCAAACAGGTGATATAACTGAACAAATTCTAAGTAAGCTTTTGCTTCCTTTTCATTTTTTACAGCTTCTAGTATCCCTAAAACCATGCGTATTAGATTGTCATAGATCAGTTCTATTACAAAATCCAATTTCTCTTCTTTTTCTTCTTTCCAATATTGAGATTTATAATGATCCTTGATCGTAGCTGTGAGAAAACTGATAATTTCGCTCCTCAGATCTTCATACTTACTTCCCTGACCATGTTTTAACAGAATTATGATAGACTCCCTGTTTTCTATCATAAAACCAATAAATGAATCATTAAAGAACTGAAAATCATGGGCTTCCAATACCCCTTGCAAATCCTTTCCTTTCATAGCCATTACTTTTTCAGCAAGTACATTTTTCAAAGTTTCAATAAAGTCAGGGGGCACTATTGTATAAAAAATCTCATCTTTTCCCCTATAGTATCTATAAATATTTCCTACAGAAACTTGTGCTTGCTTTGAAATATCTGCAATTTTTGTCCCCCTATACCCTTTTTCTGAGAAAATCAATGCTGCTGCTCTATCAATGCTTTCTTTAATTTTATCTTTTTTATATTGAGCCATATTTTTCTCCTTTAAAAGCGAATTACATATTCTCTTTTATTATATACCTATTCTACTTTTTGTAAACCATTTCATACAAAATAAAAAAACCTTAATTATTAAGGTTTTTTTATCACATTTATTCATCTAAGCTTCTGCTTTTATAGGAGCCTTCTTCGCTGGATCATTAGCCCTTTGTTCTCCGCTGGCTTTGGTGATGATAACAACAGCCGTGAGAATAATCATAGCCGCGAACAAATCAAAAATACTCATCCTTTCACCTGCAAACAACCAAGCTAAAAAAACTGCCACAATAGGATTCACATAGGCATAGGTAGATACCAAGGTGGGATTGGCAACTCTCAGCAACCATATGTAGGCACTAAAACCAATAATCGATCCAAAGAAAACTAAATATAAAAAAGCAATGAGAGAAGGCATTGAAACCCTCATGATATCAAAACCCTTCCAATTCCCTGAAATCACACTGGCTGCCAAGCAGCCCATTCCTCCACAAATCATTTGTAAAGCTACACCCATCAACGGAGAAGTAGGAGTCTGGGCAGTTCTCGAATATATAGAGCCCAAAGCCCAACAAAAAGTTGCAAGAAGTATCACCGCATAGCCTATTAGAAGGGTTATATCATTTCTTTCGATAACCCCAGTATTTTTTACAAGAAGTAAAATACCGAAAAATCCTAATAAGAGACCAAATACAATTTTTCCTCCAGGCCGCCTACTGCCAAAGAACATCCATCCGATTAATGTCATCCACAGGGGTACTGTAGCAGCTATGATGGCGGCTATGCCTGAAGGCACTACCTGTTGGGCCCAAATAACGCCACCGTTTCCACCCAAAAGCATGAGTAGTCCCACAATAGCTGCCTTTTTCCAATGTATCATTTGGGGTGATTCAGAACCCTTTATTCTCTCAACAATATACAAAATAAGTCCGGCAGTTGTAAATCTTGTACCAGCTGTTATAAAGGGGGGAATTGTTTGAATGGCAAACTTCATAGCCACGTAGGTTCCTCCCCAAAATACATATACAAGGAGCAATCCAATGATAATTTTGATTTTTAAATCCTTACCTGAGGCCAAAGATTTTTCCATTTCCCTAAACACATCCTTCTTTCAGTGAGATCATTCCCCTATTCAACCTATAGACCGGCACATTTTTATTATTTTTTCATATTTATAAATAGATATCAAATTTGTGGGGTGAATAATCCATGTATCCTTATTATTTTTACAAGCCATTTATCTATAATACCATGTATCCGTCTGCCCAGTCTATATCCAATTCTATATATCCTCATCATACCAATTTTTCAGTCTTGATGCCATCGCATTCTATAACCACGATAGAAAAACTAGAAAGCCCCTATCCCTATAGTAAATACTACTTATCCCTAGAAAATCCAGCGCCCTTTTCTTATGAAACTCAAGCATTAACCCATGTAGATCTCCAACAGACAAAATCTGTTTTTCATGATTTACTGCAACAAAGTGTTGAAAGTGCTTTGGATTTTTTAAATGAAGAATCCCTAACCTTTCCATCCCTCTACCTGCTTCGATTGGATATAGAAAATTGGGGCCTCTTTCACCGGCTTAACGGCAGAAATAAAACTGCACTTGTACTTACGAAAGAAATATTAGCCAATGAAAATACTGCCTATAGTATTGAGTCTTTATCTTGTGACTACATCCATAATGTTCACGCCGCTTTGAAATGGATGTTAGAGACAGGATTTTCACAGGATGGACTTGATAATGACTATGACATCATTTTAGATACAGCAGCTATTCTAGATGTAAAACTATTCCATGAAAAAAGAATTTTACCTATTATTGTTGAAATGATCTTTAACCGAGTAAGCAAAGGGCTTTTCACCCATGATTTAATATGGGCATTCTTTGAAGCCCGTGATCCCTACAGTCTCATGCTTATTGCAAATCGCTTAAAATCAAGGAACGAAAAAGTCGCTGCTTTTGCACGAAAACTGCTAGGCTTTATTCCTGGCATGGATACTGTATCTCCTAATGATTTCGAACGACAGTATACATTGGTTCAAAATTGGCTAGAAGAAAATAGTCCCTTTTTATACTATACTGGAGAAAGTCTACAACAAACCAATCAACCTATTCCCTATGTAATTTTATTGGAAGCCAAGTATTTATGTAAGGCAGTAGCTATTGATAGCGGGAAATTCATGGAACCTTTAACCAATCATGAAAAAAATCTATTAAGGGATTTTTATCCACTAAAGCTAGATACTAAAATAGCTTTGACAAATTGCTCTTTTCTACTCCACCAAAGAGATAAAATGAGGTGGAAAATGTGGCTTCAAAACCCCATTTCTGAACAAGTGCATCATGCTAGAAGCAGGATGGGGGTGGGCTTATGATCCTAATCGGCAGCAGTCCCATCTCTGAAAGCTTTATCAGCCGATATCCGATAAACAGTGTAGAGAGCAATATACTCCAAATATTATCTTCCAGCAGCCAAGTCTATCGGTATGGTTCTCAAAGCTTATTAGAATTTGAATTGAGTATGCGGGCCAATATGGTAAGTGCTTCCAGGGAACTTCATCGTAGTGGCCTATCTTTTCGAGTCTTTCGTAGATCCATATGTAATCCAGATTTTTGGGAACGGACCCAAGAAGGCGGTTTTTCACTGAAGGAAGGTGTTGCTCCTTCGTCTGCAATCAGAGATATTTTTCAAAATGGCTCTCAATACGGTACAGAATGTGCAACTGCCATTGTTATGATCTATTTTAAGGCAATTCTAAATGTATTTTCTGACACACTTTTTAATCGCGTATTTACAAATATCTACTTAATGAACTGGGAAAATCTAGACAAAAACCTGGCCCTCTCCTACTATTCTACATTAGTAGACTATTTACCCGGAAACTGTAGATATTTTAAAAACCCTGATGTCAACCCGATGACACCAGAATGGCAAGGAGAAAATGTCATTGATTTAGGCGGCGGACTCTATTATGGACATGGAATTGGAATTAAAACAGCTGATGAAATTATTCGCTCCTTAAATTACAATAGACGGAGTGGTGCCACAGAATCCGCTTATTTATTGGATTCTGTCAATACCCTCGGATTTACCCATCTGTTCAACATCTATTCTCGCCAAATGGGCTAGATGAGATGTAACAAAGCCAATGCCCTATACTATGGCATTGGCTTTGTTCATAAAGGCTTTATTTTTCTACTTGCTTCGCTCCACCTATACCCATGATTTTTTTAAATTCATCCATAGATGTAGTGGGGCTAATGCTGTATCTTTTTAATTCATACATGGAATCTCCAGGCTTAACATAACCTTTTTTTGTAGTAAAGGCCATCGTATAACCCAATTCCTTTAATATTTGTATGGTATTTTTGTTGTATTGCCCATAGGGATATGCAAAATAAGTAGTATTTAACAACTCTCTATTGATTTGTAGGTCCCTTGTAATGAATTCCTTAGGTTGAGCCACTAGATAGCTGATATTTTTTTCATTGAGTCGATGCAGGTTATGGGTATGTCCGCCAAGCTCAAAACAATCTCCTATTTTATCCATTTCTTCCCAACTCAAATAATTTAGCTGATCGGGATGAAAGGACTGAGGCGTCGTTGGAATCATCTCCGTAATCATAAAAATACTGGCTGTAAAGTTATGCTTTTTTAATATGGGATAGGCATAGCGATAGTTGCTCAAATATCCGTCGTCAAAAGTAATCACCACACTGTTTTGAGGGAGTCTTAATTCCCCCTTCACAAACTTTTCCAGCTGTGATAGAGTTATGGTCTGATAGCCTGCCTCATAAAGAACTTGCATCTGTTCTTCAAAGGCGCGAACCGATAAAACCGAAGAATTGTTACGAAAATTTTTATTTTCTTCATCATGCAGCAAATGATGATAGGTCAATACGGGTATCTTTTCTGCAAATATCACAGGGCCTTGATGACGAATGATACTCTTTTCCATAGCTACCTTGTAAATAAGGGTAAGGGCTTGCTCTCTAGTAGTATTTCCCCTAGGTGCTATGCGCATGTCTCCAACGCCTTTCATAATTCCATTTTTATATAGATACACAACAGCCTCTCTTGCCCAAGGGGCAATTTCTTCATCATCAGCAAAAACAATATTATCTTCTAGCAAGTATTCTTCTTTTCCATAGATAGTCGTCATGGTATTGTATAAGAGTACTGCCATTTCTTGGCGGGTAATCAACCCCTTAGGATGAAATTGTCTATTTCCTATCCCTTTTACCAATCCCAATTCATAGGCTTGTGAGATTTCCTGACGGTAATTGCTCTGTCCAATATCATCAAAGGCCAGCCCCCTTGCCTGTTTTAGGGGTCTCCCTAAAGATTTTTGGTATAAATTTAGGGAAAGAAGGGCAAAATCTTCTCGCGTGACCGCTTTTCTCAAATCCTTCATAATATTTTCATCGGCTAAGGCATTTTGGTCAATTCCTTCTACGGCAGTCTTTGCCCATTCACTAGGATTTCTTTGGGCATAGGTATTATTGTTTATGAGAGCAATAAACAGAACCAATAGGGCACTAACCAAGATAACTTTTCTAAATTCTCTTGTGAATTTTCCCATAACTACTTATCCTTTCTTTATATATACCATCCCTTTGCTGCAAAACACTGATTTTTGACATTATTAAGCAAAGTAAGTATAGCATAAAAAAGAAAGGATAAGCCATAGATAATATATGTCATTTTTATTACATTTTTGTACTATTTTAAGGCCATAAACTTCTCTATATCTTTCTCTATCAGTTCTAACGATGTCAACCAAAATTCCTTATTCCTTACGTCTACGTGTACAATACGGGCCACATCCACAATATTCTGCTTTCCTGTCAGTCCTAGAAGCTTATCATAGATCTCCACAAACCCTTCACCCTCTTTTAAATATATAGCATAGAGTCCCTTTGCAAAGAGAAGTCCAAAGGCATAGGGAAAGTTATAGAAGTTATAATCCCCACTATAATAGTGGGGTTTGCACACCCACATATAGGGATGAAGCCATTGGTGATCAAGTCCTTCTCCATAGGCTTCTTTTTGAGCCCATAACATGATTTCCTTCAATTCACGAAGGGACAGTGATCCCTTTTCTCTTTTTTCGAATAACTGCTTTTCAAACAAGAAGCGACTATAAATATCCACAATCACTTGACCAGCACTGGATAAATCACTTTCCAGAATGGTCAAAGCCTCTTCTTTTGTAGCCCGCTTTAAGGCTGCATCCTTAATGATAGTTTCACAAAAAATCGAAGCCGTCTCAGCGATAGGCATAGGATAATCACTATTTAAATGGCTTTCATTTTTCAGACATTCTCCATGATACCCATGGCCTAACTCATGGGCCAAGGTCATGACATCATTTAAGCTGCCAGTAAAATTAGCCAGTATTCTACTCTCCTTAATGCTATGAAGATTGGCACAAAAGGCACCACCCCGTTTTCCTTCTCTTGGTTCTGCATCAATCCAATCATTTTCAAAGGCCTTCTTTGCAAAAGCTTTTAAGTTGTTGCTAAAGCTTCCAAAGTTTTCAATAATGAATTTTTTTGCTTCTTCATAAGAAAATCTCATATCCGACTCCCCCATAGGTGCAAACATCTCATAGAAGGGAAGTCCTCCTGTATAGCCTAATAGGGATGCTTTTTTTTGATAGTACCGGTGAAAGGTGGGAAGCTTCTCTTCAATTGCTTTCATCATAGCTTCTAAGGTTTCTTCATCCATTCTGGAATCTATTAAAGTTTTTTTCAGGGGAGAGTTGTAGCCACGCAGCTTACTGAGGGTAATTACCTCTCCCTTTATGCCATTTAAGGATGCCGCAGAGGCGGCGTCAATTTTTTCATAGGCCTTTAATTCTGCCTCATAGGCTTTTTTTCGAACCTCCGGTTTCGAGTCATAGGCCATGTTTCTTACAATGGGTAAAGGAAGTTTTTTATTCTCTCCTTCAAGGGCTATATCTACCATGAGGGTAGAAGTTAACAGCTCCTGCATCTTCGTCCATGCATTGGAACCAGTGTTTTTCATCTTGGCAATCACTATTTCCTCGTTCTCTGTAAGCAGATATTGATTTTTTTGTCGCAGTTCTTCCAAATAGAATTGATGTTCTTGAAGGAGTTTGGACTTCCCAATGAATTTTTCTAGGTCTTCCAAAGCTCCAAGCCATTTTTGAAATCTCACTTGAGGCTCTGTTATCTCTGTTAACTCATTTTCCAAAGCTTCTACAATTTGTAAAGCTCTCTCATTTTTTGCATCTACACTAAGGGTTAATTCTGAAAAGCTGTACAATTTCATAAAAATCTGCAAAAAATCATTCTCCATATGAAGAAATGTTTCTATCTTTTGTTGGGCGTCATCCTCCTTATCCAAATTATCCTCAGCCCAATCTTTGATCTTTTTTACCATCTCCTTACAAGCAGCTAAGTCTTTTGCAAAGTTCTCTGTGTCAAAACCCTCATATAATGCATCTAAACTCCATCGCATTGCCTATACCTCCCTAATCTTTCATAATGTATTCTTAAAGAATGTTATATACTATGTAAATATATTAAAAGCTTTCTTATCTATTATACCCAAGACCACCATAGATCCCAAATATTTCAATGCTTATTTTTTGTATAATTCAAAACTCCTGTTATCATCAGGCAACAGGAGTTTTGAATTATTTCTTTAGTTTTTTAATGAAAGGAGTGCTTATAATAGGGTTATAGCAGCTCCCTCCATCTCATCATTGTTCTTTTTTTTAAGATATTCAGGAATTCTATCTCTTTCAAGAACATCTTCATAGGTTTCCCGCTCTACAATGATTTCCGCTTTTCCATTGGATAAAAGAACTACCGCAGGCCTCGGGATACGGTTGTAGTTGCTGGCCATGGAATAATTATATGCCCCCGTACTCAAAACTGCCAGTGTATCTCCTGATTCAATCTTGGGAACCTTTAAATCCCATATGAGTATATCCCCAGTTTCACAGCATTTCCCTGCTAGAGTCACTGTTTCTGATAGAGGTTGATCCATCTTATTCACCACAAGAGCCTCATATTTCGCATCGTATAGGGCAGGTCTTGGATTATCGGGCATCCCCCCATCAATACTAACATAGGTTCGTATGCCAGGAATATCCTTTACCACCCCTATGGTATACAGCGTAATTCCTGCTTCCCCCACTATCCATCGGCCAGGTTCAATGATGATTTGTGGTAAAGGCAAATCGGCTTTAGCACATTTCTCATGAACGGTTTCCATCACCCTATCTACAAAAAAGGTTAGGGGTTTTGGCTGATCTGCTTGTGTATAGTAAATACCAAAGCCCCCTCCAACATTTAGCTCCTTAGTAATAAAACCAAATTCCGCTTGTGCAAACTTCATTAATTCTATAATTGCCTTAATCCCCATGACATAAATGTCATTTTCAAACAATTGAGATCCTAGGTGGAAATGGAAACCCATTAATTCAATATGGCTATAGTCCATAGCTTTCTTTATTGCTGCTGTAATAATTCCCATATCTAAGGGAATACCAAATTTTGAATCCTTCTGCCCTGTACTGATATACTTATGGGTTTTCCCTTGAACGCCAGGCGATACTCTAAAGAGAATTGAAGCCTTTTTATTCTGTTCCTTGGCAATTGCCTGCAGCAAATCCAATTCATAGAGATTGTCAACTACGAACCTGCCCACTTGATTTTCTACACCAAGCTGAAGTTCCTCAAATGTTTTGTTGTTTCCATGAAAAATAATCCTCTCCATGGGAAAGCCTGCTTTTATCGCCGTATATAATTCCCCACCTGAAACTACATCCAATCCAAGATCTTCCCTTTCGATGATTTTGCACATGGCCATGGTCAAAAATGCCTTCCCTGCATAAACTGCCCTGACATTCTTGTATTTATTGATAAAATCTCTTCGTATTTCACTGCAGCGCTCTTTAATCATACTTTCTGAAAGTACATATAGGGGCGTACCAAACTTTTTAGCCAATTCAAAGGTACTACAACCGTCAAACATCAACGTACCTTCCTTTACTTGTCGCTCTATCATTTCCTTCATCTCCTATCCTTTTTCCTTAGGTATATCCTTATATGTTTGTTATCAAATGCAATTATTGTGCCAACAGTTTAAAGTATATAGATTTTTGTTTAGTCATACCCATATAAATGGCTGAACAATCTATTTTGGGAACCCTTGAGATCTATTCCCTACCTGTGCTGCTGTTCGAATACTAAAAAGACTATATTCCGATTTTCCGAACAGTACTATAGCCAATGCCTATTTAATTTTTATAATTAATAAGAGCTTTCAAATAACAAATGATATTTTTCCGTTTTTTAGAACTCAATTCCGTTTTTTCGGAACATTAATGCTATACTTTTTTAGCTTTTCATAAAATTGAGTTTTTTGAATTCCCAACGCTTTCATGACAAGTTGTTTTTCTCCATTATAGAAATTCAAAGCTTCTTCTATCACTTGTTTTTCAACCCTTTCTAGGGTTTCCTTAACTGGCCCTATCTTTTGGGGTTTATTTAAATGATTTTCCTTTTTCTTCAAAATAGAAAGATGAGTTGATAAAATGGTGTTTCCCTCAGCAATATTTGCTGCTCTCTCCAGTACATTTTCTAGTTCACGTATATTCCCAGGCCATTGATACTGAGCAAGGACTTGCAATGCTTCTGCCGATATACCCTTATTTTCACAGTCTATACGTGTGCATATTTTAGGCAGCAGTCCGTATACCAAGGGATAGATATCCTGCTTCCTATCTCGAAGGGGAGGAATAAGAATAGGAAATACATTGATGCGATAATACAAATCCTCCCGAAATCGCCCTTCCATCATCTCCTGTTCCAGGTTTCTATTCGTAGCTGCAATAATTCGCAAATCTACCTGAATGGTTTTCGTGCTCCCTAAACGCATAAATGTCTTACTTTGTAAAACCTGCAGCAGTTTTCCTTGAAGATAGGGTGTTAATTCTCCAATTTCATCTAAAAAAATCGTCCCCCCCTGGGCTGCTTCAAACAGTCCTTTTTTGCCTTCGTTCTTTGCTCCCGTAAAAGCACCCTTTTCATATCCAAATAATTCACTTTCCAGTAAATTCTCTGGAATGGATGCACAGTTCACATGGACAAAGGGCTTGTCATGAAATTTACTAGCCCCATGGATTTCTTCAGCAAATAAACTTTTTCCAGTACCACTCTCTCCCAATAGCAAGACTGTAGAGTTTGATTTTGAAGCACGATAGGCTAACTTTTTTGCATACAAAAGTTCTTCACTATCTCCAAGCATTTTAGGGAAAGTTATTTCTTCCTGCTCTCTATCCTTTAGCCTGCGCCCTATTTCATCAAGATTTTTCAATGCTTCATCCCGTTCTCGAATTATTTTTCGGAGTTCTGAAATATCCTCCACCTTTAGCACTGCTCCAATTCGTTTTCCATCCTGATCGACAGGGAGCAGTGTGCAAAGTGTATGTCTGCCATTAATCTCTGTAAGTTTGTCTTGATATTGTATATTTTCACCAGCAGCTGCTTTATAGAATTCTTTTATGGTATTTCCTTCCCCATGAACTTGAAAAATATTTCTTCCAATCACATTTAGAACCTCTGTGCCCTTTCCTTTTGCTAGGAAGTTCTTACCCTTTAGAATATTATAAATTCCTTCCTCGCGTATTGTGTATCCTAGAGACTGATAGAATTTGATTTTTTTTGTTTCTCCATCCAGAAGCACCATATGGCCAATGGCATTTACATAGTGCATCTGAAAATTCTCTTGATTTATGCTTATATCTATTACATGTTGAGAAAAATCAATTTTTATATGGATATCCAATCCACGAAAGATAGTATTCAACACCATCTCTTTCTCCCTACTATCCTTTTTCTGATAACGATATTGAGGAGATATTCCTTGCCCTTTAAAAACACCTACTGCAATAAGACTATCGCCTACCTCTATATTTTTATCCATCAAGCCTATTAGGCTTAGATCTTCAGGGGATAGGCCCCCATCATCTCTTCCTATGGAATTATCAGCAAGGATCACCATATCTCCAAACTCTATTTTTCCAGCTTCATGCCCAATTCCAGGATTATAGATAACTCCAAAAATCTCCTTGGCCTTATGATTATATATCTGTATATTTCCCCTATTATCAATAAAAATAAAGCCCTCTGACATCATATCCGTAAACTGGGTGATATAAGGATTTTCTTGGAACATATCACTTACCTCTTTCTTCAAAAATTCAACTCGACTTCTACTATTCACTCTATTTCTAATATTATTCATCTTACTCATAAATAGCCCTTTCGTCAAGGATTGTTCAATGTAAAAGAATCACAGAATGAATTCTGTGATTCTTTTACATTGAACAATTATTTCATTTAAAGCTCTTCAATAAATGGAATCATTTTTTGGAGTAATGCGGCTTTCTGGGCACGGGTGATTTTGTGGGTGGGTCTGAAGGTTCCATCCTCAAATCCATGGATAATACCTAGTTGATTCATTGCTCCAACGGCTCCATAGGACCAGTTGTGGGAATCCATATCCTTAAAGGGATTTGGTGCAGCTTCTGTTTTGTTTTCTCTCTCAAGTATATTGTGAAGCATGGTGGCAACCTGCTCCCTTGTCAAAATCTCGTTAGGAGCAAATTGTCCATTTCCTTTTCCGATAAGAACACCGTATTCTTTAGCCAACTCAATTTCCTTCCAAGCCCAATGATTTCTAGGTACATCCTTGAAAGAAACCCCATTGACTGATTTATCGACAAGCCCCAGAGCATTTACAATTATCACTGCAGTCTCTGCTCTTGTCAGATTTCGATTAGGAGAGAATTGAGTACTGGAAGTACCTTTCATCCATCCACGAAGATCCATATCTAAAATCGATTCTTGGGCCCAGTGACCTTGTATATCTGTATAGTAGCGGCCATTGAGCCACAGGGGATAAAAATTCCATATTCCAGGTGTCTCTTGGCCTAAACTCCAGCTGCCTGTCCCCTTCAAGTTATATTTTTGTACCAATCTCAGCTTATGTTTGATGGATTCTTCATTCTCATACCATAGGGTATAGCTTCCCGGACTAAATTGTCTTCCCAGCACAGAAAATCTTTCGTCACTTGGTCTGATGGTAAAGGTGGCCTTTGGGGATTTACTCTTTTCATCGAAAGTTACAACCCCATTGTACTTACTCAGCAGGTTCTCAACTTGAGTCAAATGGATGCCATAACCGCCTGTTGCCTCTGAGGCATTCCAATAGCGGCCGTAGAATGGAATCCCCAACACGATCTTATTTGCTGCTACTTCCTTTAATGCATACTGTATAGATTTTTCCACAAAGCCAATACTCGCCACAGGGCCCGCTGGGCCTCCCCTATAGCTTTCATCATAGGCCATGATCATCAAGTAATCGCTATGCTGTGCCAAGCCTTTATAGTCATGTCCACCGCTGATTCCAGTCTTTCTTTCATTGGGATTTGCGATTACAGCTACAGAAAGTTCCTTTCCCTTTGGAAGTTTTTGCCTCAATAAACGAATAAAATCTACATAATCAGCCCTATCTTCTTCAGTAATGTTTTCAAGATCTGCATTGACCCCATCCAAGTTATACTTTATAACTGCATTGGCAATATCTTGGGCCAATGTCTCCCTATTTTTCAAGGCCGCTCTAGCCACTTCACGGTTCCAATGATTGCTTAAAAAGGGGACCACTTTAATACTCCGGTTCTGCATTTCTGTGATAAATTTGGTATCAATACTTGCATTTAACTTTAGCATCCCATTTTCATGGAGATCAAAATAGCTGGGCGACACCATGTTTAAGGCACCCTTTGTATTGTCCACCAATCTTGTATATTGGCTGCTATTTCCAAAATACAGATAAGTCATGTTGAATTTCGACGTGCTTGCACTGGCTTGTCCAGTAATCAAACAAATTAGCACGATCCATATGGGTATTGCTTTTTTGGTTAACCAGCTCAAAAAACCATTCTGCCTCATGGACTTCCCCCTTTATTTTTCCTTATCTTCAATCATATATGGACCCTCTCTAGAATTCAATGAACAGATTTTGCTAATCCTTTGGGCTATAAGATTATCACCGTAAAATTCTATAAATTTATTTTTTCAGTATGATATTTCACGAAATATGTATATAATAAACATATACAAATTCATTAAAATAGGAGTGGATGCTATGACTGTAAAAATGAGAGAACCTGTTAGTGGATTGACCCATCTAGCCGGGGCCATCCTCTCTATATTGGCCTTGGTTTTACTAGTTTATTATGGGGCAGTCAATGGAACGGTGTGGCATATTGTAGCCTTTTCTATCTTCGGAGCCAGCCTTTTTCTGTTGTACACTGCCAGTTCCCTATATCATCTATTGAATATCTCTGAGAAGGGAATCCAAATCCTGCGAAAGATTGATCATATGATGATTTATGTACTCATCGCAGGAACCTATACTCCTATTTGCCTGATTGTCTTGAGAGGAGTTTGGGGTTGGAGTTTACTTACCAGTGTTTGGGCTATTGCCATCGCTGGCATCATCATGAAAGCCCTTTGGATGGGAGCGCCTCGATGGCTCTCTACCTCTATCTATACCCTTATGGGATGGATCGTTGTAATCGCTTTTTTACCGCTAGTCCGTATTGTTCCTTTGGGTGGATTATTGTGGATGGTGGCAGGTGGCCTCCTCTATAGTATTGGAGCAGCCATCTATGGTACAAAATGGCCGCCAATCAATTCTAAGGTTTTCGGCTTCCACGAGATCTTTCACCTTTTTGTGCTTGGAGGAAGCTTCTGCCACTTTTGGTTGATGTATCGCTATATTCTATATATCAGCTAATAAATATCAATAAAAAAAGACTGTAATAGGAATTTTCTCCCATCACAGTCTTTTTTATTGATATGCTTCTAATTGGTATATTTGGGAAAGATGAATAAATTCAATTCCCTTCTTCTCTAAGATAGGTATCATGGATTTAATCTGTTCCATGGTTATTTTTCCTCCTTGCTCTCCCACATGACCAATCCCTATGGCATAGCCTCGGTTAAGGGCTATATCCCCCAATTCCTCCAGGCTTTTTCTAATCTCTTTTTTATGCTTTACATGGTCTAAAAATACATCTCGTTCAAAATAGCACACTTCCAAATCCTTGGCTATTTGAGAGGCAGCGGATTTCATTGTTGTTTTGCTGTCTAGAAAGAATAGTTTTTTATCCTTTGCGAATTCAAGAAGCACAGTCACGACCCGCTGATCTGCCATGGCTTTAGAACCCATGTGATTGTTCATGCCTACCACATGGGGGATTTCATTAACTCCCTCTTGGAGCCGATCACAAATCTGTTCATTACTCAACTGGGTTGTGATTCCCTTTGGCCCCAACCACTCGGGTTTTCCTTTTACAGGCTCCATAGGTACATGCATGATCACCTCCATCCCCCTTTTATGGGCTTCTTCTGCATCTTTTTTGCTAAAGGGTCTAAAGGGCATGATTGCAACAGTGATAGGAATACCTAATGTCAATAGTTCATCTGTTCCTTCCTCTTGATTGCCTAAATCATCTATTACCAAAGCAATATAAGCAGCTCTTCCTTCTCCACTGGTGGTTTTAGCCCTCATACTCATTAAGAATATTGATCCTATTACTCCAAGGACAAAGATGCCAATCCAACATATCAACCTTTTTTTATCCAATACCAAGATCATAAATTACACCCCCTTAGTCATTCTATTGTTAACAAATGTAATTTATGTTTTGGCTCTGACATCTCCGCCACGCCTTCTCTTAGATTTTCCTTTGATAGATAATTTTAAGTTCTACACAAGCCCAGAATCATGATTGGGAACGCCGCTTGAACAGGTATGCTCACTAATAAGAAAACTGCAAAGAAACAAAGAAACCCATTAAAGCTTGCAAAAGAATAATTGGTATAATATTCTTCCTCGGCTTGAAAATATTCCTGCCTTTAATCTATAACAATAACAGAAGTCCTATGGGAGATTTTTCCCATAGGACTTCTGTTATTGTTGCCTTACTGTGCTTGAAGCAGCTGGTTTTCTTTCTCTGCCTTAAACTGATGGGTATAAAGATTATAGTAATGTCCTCTTTTTTTAATGAGGTCTTTATGATTTCCTGATTCCAATATCTTTCCATTTCCAATCACCAAAATCCGATCGGCCGATCGAATGGTGGACAATCGATGGGCAATAATAAAGCTGGTTCTACCTTCTAAAACCTTTTCAATAGCCTGTTGGATCATTTGTTCTGTTTCTGTGTCAATAGATGAAGTAGCCTCGTCTAGAACAAAAATTTTGGGGTCCGCTAGGATAGCTCTGGCAAAGGAAACCAATTGTTTCTCTCCCGTAGAAAGAAGATTTCCTCCTTCTCCAACTTCTGATTCATAGCCTAATGGGAACTTCATAATAAATTCATGGGCATTGGCCAGCCGGGCTGCTTCTTCTACCTCTTTAACAGTAGCTTCCAATCGCCCATATCGAATATTTTCCAGAATCGTTCCGCTAAATAGATGGGGTGTCTGTAAAACATAGCCTAGATTGGATTGGAGCCATAACTGAGAACGTTGACGATAATCCACCCCGTCGATTAATATGCCTCCTTCTGTAGGCTCATAAAAACGGCAAAGAAGATTCACAATGGTACTTTTTCCCGATCCAGTTTCTCCTACCAAGGCTATTTTTTCCCCAGCTTGGACCTCTAAAGAAAAATCCTCTAGTACCTGTTCTCCGTCATCATAGGTAAAGGATACTTTTTGGAAAGCAATATTGCCATGTACTTCAGGCCAGTTTTCTTTTTTAGGATGGAAGACGTCCCCATATACCTGAGTAACCTGCTCCCTATCTGTAATCTGAGGTTTGCTGTTTATCATAGAAAGAACCCGCTCTGCCGATGCCTGGGCTGCTTGAAGCTCTGCAATGATCCGAGCCAACTCTCGAACAGGTTCAAAAAATTGGATAGTATAGGATATGAAAGCTACCAAGGTTCCATAGCTGATGGCCTCTAGTACAACTCCTTTTCCTCCAAACCATAGGGCCAATCCTGTTCCCACACTTCCCAAAGCAAGCACAATTGGTAAAAAAATCGATGAGAAGATAGCTGCTCTTACGGAAGAACCGTACATGTCCTTGGTAATCTCTCTGAACTCTTCTAAATTTCTATCCTCCCGTACCAAAGTCTTACTGGTTTTTGCTCCCATAATTCCTTCATTGAAAGCTCCTGTGATCCGTGAATTGATCTTGCGAACCTGTCGATAAGAAGCCAGTATCTTCCTTTGAAAATACAAACTCACCCAAGCCAATAAGGGGACTACCAGGAGGGTGATGAGAGCCAATTTCCAATTCAGATACAACAAAACAACCATTATGGCGCTCATTAGGGTACTTCCCCATACCAAGTCTACTAAACCCCATGATAAAATCTCACTGAGTCTGTCTATGTCAGAGGTCATTCGAGCCATCATCCACCCTACAGGAGTTTTATCATAATAGGAAAAGGACAGTTCCTGCAGCTTTAGAAAGCCCTTTTTTCGAATATCATGACTCACATTCATCTCTATTTTCCCAGCAGTGGTGATTAAAAGCCATACATTAAAGGTTTGAAATCCTGCCAATACAAAATAGGTTAGAGCAAAAGAACCCAACCCTTCTATGTTTCCAGGAATCACGAAACGATCAATGGCATATTTGCTCATCAATGGAAAAGCCACATCTACACCGCCTACAGCCACCATAATCAATGCAAGCTGCAGAATCTGCTTTTTATAAGGTTTTGTATATTCAAATATTTGTTTCCATAATTGAAAATCAAAGGATTTTGTATATTCCTGTTCTTTGTATACGCTCATCTATATCATCCCTTTCCCTCATAACCTCGTTGTTGATGCTATACAGCCTCCTCATTTCCAAGGAGTATTTCATCTCCCTGTACATTTTGAATATTCCAGATTCGTTGATACAACCCTGGGGTTTCAATCAGCTCTTGATGGGTTCCTGCCTGAATAATTTTACCGTGGCTGAGTACTAAAATGAAATCTGCTTCTGACACAGTGGTAATCCTATGGGAAATAATAAAGGTAGTCCTATGTTTATTTCTTTCCTTAAGTGCCTTACGGATAGATTCATCAGTTTCTGTGTCCACTGCGCTTAGGGAATCATCAAAAATCAATATAGGGCTATCCTGTACCAGCGTTCTGGCAATGGCAACACGCTGTTTTTGTCCTCCTGAGAGGGTAACGCCCCGCTCTCCCACAGCGGTATCGTAGCCTTTTTCAAATTCTCGTATAGCTCCATGGATAGCCGCAATAGCAGCCGCCTGATAAATCTTTTCTTCCTCCACCCGCTCCTTTCCCAAACCTATATTCTCTTTAAGGGTTTTAGAAAACAAGAAAGGTTCCTGAAGAACAATACCAATGTGCTTTCTCAGCCATTTCTTATCTATCTCCTTTAATTCGACCCCATCAATCTGAATAGACCCCTGCTGATAATCATAAAGGCGAAGAAGCAGATGTACTAAAGAGGATTTCCCTGATCCCGTAGGACCAAGTAATGCCACAGTCTTCCCTTTTTCCAGCTGAAAGGAAATATCTTTTAATATGGCCCTATCACCATCATAAGAAAAACAAACTCTATCAAAAGAAATATTTCCTTCAATTAGAGGTTTTTTGCCTTGGGGCGTCATATCTTCTAGAGGTTCCTGTAGTATTTCTCCGATTCGCCCCAAAGCTACCATGGTTTTTCCCGCATCTGTCAATATCCTGCCCATTTGTCGTATGGGCCATAGCAGCATCCCTGCATAGGTAGTAAATACCACAAGGGTTCCTAATGTGATTCTTCCAGCAGCTGCCCAATAGGCCCCTACAACCACTACAATTCCCGTCTGGAGCATGGTCAGCATATCTGATAGTGCCCAATAGGCAGCCATCAGTTGTATCAACCGAAAGGTCAAATCCCTATATTCCGAATTGCTCTTCCCAAATTTATCCATTTCATAAGCCTGCCTTCCAAAGGCTCTTACCACTCGAACACCTGTTAAATTCTCCTGCAGTACAGTAGAGAGTTTTCCTTCAGCCTCATCAGACATCAAAAAAGCTCTTTGTACTTTCATAAAGAATACAATGGCAAAGGTCAGTATGATAGGAACCACAATCATAGAAAGAAAAGTCATAGGCATATCTAAAGAAAACATAATCATCAATGCAAAACCTAACATGGAAAGGGTACGACCAACTTCTACAAATTGAACAGCTAAAAACCGCCGTATTGTCTCTACATCAGAGGTACATCGCTGGATAAGATCTCCAGTTTCTGCCTTCACATGGTAATCATAGGGCAAATACTGCAAATGTCGATACAGAGTTTCTCGAATATTTTTTGCAATTCCTTCTGAAGCTTGAGCCGACCACTTCCCCTTCCCATAAAGAAAGATTCCATTCACTAGATTTATCAGTACTAGGATTGCGGCGCTAATCCATAAATTCTGTATCCATAAGCTTTTTCCACCCATACGCTCAACGAAATCAAGAATCCATTGCGGTGCCTCTATAGGTTTATTGCCAATAACCGAGTCAATCGTCACACGGATAACTAAAGGCGATAAAAGTGTCAGTATAGAAGATATACCTACACTTACGATAGCACCTGCATACAGCAGCTTGTTCCCCTCCATAAATCTCCAAATCGTTTTTATCTTGTTTCTCATTTTTTCTTCCTACCTTCTATCTAGATTCAAAACAGTTAAAAAATGATCATAGGCATCTCCCTATGATCATTTTCCTAACTTCTCACATTACTTTGAACATATTTTAAGCCTCATAAAATAAATCTTATCATCAATAACCTATCTATAGTATACGCATTTATACCAATTTATTCAATCCTTTCTTATTTTACCCAACATTCTCTTTTAAAAACAATTTTTATGATAAGAAATTATACAGTTGACAGCCCTATCTCCCTATGATACCATGAACCTATCAAAATTGAATCATTCCTTCAGGGCAGGGTGAAATTCCCGACCGGCGGTAAAGTCCGCGAGCCATTAATGGCAGACTTGGTGTAATTCCAAGACCGACAGTAAAGTCTGGATGAGAGAAGGAGCAGTATTTGCCTAT
>JBFNEZ010000008.1:0-52876 GCA_040797825.1 Thermotaleaceae bacterium
CCCTCACACTTATTTCAGAAGGAGAAAGACCCCAAAAATAGTCTCCTACCAAATTTCCCCTTTCAAACATCTTATTGGCAATCACTGCTGTTTCCCCACGGGTTAATGCTTTGTTGGGTAAAAATCTCTTATCTTGGCCTATCATAATGCCCTTTTCCTTTACAAAGGCAACTGCTTTTTTTGCATAGGCAGCTATTTCTCCTTCATCTATGTAGCTGCTGACTGCAGTTTTTGTGTATGTATCGTTACCAAAAGCCCGATATAAGATGACTGCTGTATCCTGACGGGTAATGGGCTTCTCCCCTAAAAACTTTCCCTCTCCTGTACCAGCCAAAAGCTCTAATTGAACCAAAGCTTCCACATATCCATACTCTGGCTGTGTTGTATCTAAGTCTAAAAAGCTAGGCCTATCGGGAAAAACAGGCTGTATACCTAAGGTCTTTGCAATAACAACAGCAAAATCTTTGCGCTTGATTTCTTGATCTGGAGCAAACCGTTCTGCAGAAACCCCTTTCATAATGCCTTGATCATATAGATTTATAATAGAAGCCTTTGCATAGGAATTGTTGATATCTGAAAACTTAGGTTCTTCTGCAAATACAACTGTACTACTGGATAAAACTGCAAAGGCCAAACAACCTCCTATCCATTTCGATTTAAACAATGTTAAAACCCTCCTTATTGTTGATTTGATACTTTTACTATTACTGAGTAATTTTCTTTTCTTTTTGTATTTCGACATAATTATAGTAAACCCTTTCAATAAGAAGGAAATTCACATTACAAATAATGGAATTAGGTAACTAGTACTTCGCTATCTACCCCCTATCCCATTATGCTATAAGCTATTAAAGACATCTATTTGCTGTAATAGATGTCTTTAATAGCTTTAGCTGCCTCTATTGAACAATCCTAGAGTACTGTCCTTTTGTAATCAAATAAAATATGCCATATACGATTGCATACAAACCATACATAACTGCTGAAAAGCTAAGAACCGTCAAATAGGAATTTCCCTCCAGTATCATTTGAGAAAATATCATGGTATCTGCAGCCTTCATAGCGAATATACTGTGAAGAATTCCCATCAAAAGGGGTATTAAAAAAACTGGAAGCAATCTCTTTACAATGATTCGTTTCTCCATCTTAATGTCCATACCAATTTTTCTAAGCATTTTGTATTGGTGCCGCTCTTCTTCTGCCGCCATTACCTGCTTAAAGTATAATAGACTTGCTGTCATCAGTATGAAAACAGCACTCATAAAAAATCCAATAAAGCAGACCAACCCAAAGGTTTCTAAGGATTCATTATAGTGGTTGTAGGCAATTCTACTGCTTCCAACTTGGCCATAGACAATTTCGGAAAGGTCCTTACTCAAGGCCTCTGCTTTCAAAGCATTTTCGTAGCTGAATACAGTCACCTGATCATAGGGCATCCCACCCTCATCAACGCCCTTTATATGGCCGTTTTGTAATAATCCATCAAAATCATCATCGTTTAAAACAAGGATATGGAGTGCTCCGAAGGATAATATTCCCGACTTCACAGTGGTGGTTATATGAATGATCTGATTTGAAAAAACAAGATTTTGTCCTTTCATGACATCTTCATTAATAAAAGCATGGGGATACATATACATGGCTTCCCCTGGATGAATATTCACAGGTTTCAAATCACTTTTTGATATAGAAATTAACTGATTATAAACGGACTGGGAATATACTCTAAAATAGTCTCCTTTTTCTTGAGAAAAATAGTCATATTCCCCAATTTTCACATTCTCTGTTTTCGGAACAGTGGTATATCTTTGGGTAGTATAGCTTCCTATAATCTTTGTATTGTGCTTTTTAAAGGCTTCCTGTATTTTGGGCAGTACTTTATCCTGTCCACCGTAGAAATACATGTCATAGCCGATGATATCATAGGTGTTTGTTTCTATGTTTTTATAGAGAGTAAATCCTGTGGCAATTGCTGTTGTAGCCACTGCAGACAATACAGCGATAGTAGCCATCACTGATCCAATGGAGCGCATCCGGTGAGAGAAGGCCGATGTTGAGATCAAATTGACTCCTTGATAATAGTTTCTTTTATTTCCTTTTATCCAATGCAATACCTTGGGCAATCCACCCCAAAAAAACAGATAAGTGCCCAAAATTACAAGAACCAACACGGGTATAGCCCCATTTACAACCCGCATAGGGTTCCTGCTAGAGGCTATAGCGTATCCCGTTCCTATCAGTATCAAAGATAAAAGCAGCATGGGAATAGAACCCTTTGACTTTCCTTCTGATACTTTATTGGCCTTAAATAGGTCTACCAATTCAAATCTATTGATAACGACTAGTCCTGATAAACCCATTCCACAAAATATAGAGACAAACAAAATAGCCGTTCTATAAATAGCTTTTAAATTAATGGTAAAGGCAATATTTCCTGTAAAGGAGGCCAGCGAGATATCTAGTAAAATCATGGCTATCAGCTTTGAAAAAAAAATCCCCACTCCAATTCCAATGACTAAAGCTGATAAGCCTGCCATCATGGTTTCTACAAAAAGTAATTTTCCAATTTTCCAATTGGTCATTCCAAGAAGAGCATAGGTAGAAATTTCCTTCTTTCTTGCTTTGATAAAGCTGTTGTTGGAACTAATCAGAAAAAACATCACAAATACCATGATTATAATGCCAAAGGTCATCAACATGGCACGATATCTTCTGTCATAGGTAAAGGCCATGCTCACATATTCGTTTTCCATGAGGGCGAGAAATGAATACGCAGTAAATACGCTAAAGCTCAGGGAGAAAAAGTACATGATATATTTAGAAAAATTCCGTTTGATATTTCGAAAAGCCAATGTAGTCAACTTCATTTTCCCTCACCCCCAAGCACGCTCATCACTTCTATAATGGCATCAAAGAATTTTTTCTTACTATCTCCAGCATACAATTCATTATATATTTCTCCATCCCGTATAAACAGGATTTTCTGGCAGTAACTTGCCGCAAACACATCATGGGTAACCATGAGTATGGTGGATTTATATTCTTTGTTAATAAATGTAAGCAGATCCAGCAAATCCTTCCCCGATCTAGAGTCTAGATTTCCAGTAGGTTCATCGGCAAGAATCATTTTAGGATTTGTAATCAGGGCACGGCATGCGGCAGCTCGCTGCTGCTCTCCACCAGAAACCTCATAGGGATATTTATCCAATATATTCGTAATATTTAATTCCGTTGTCAGCTTTGAGAGTTTGTCTTCTATAGACTTTATCTCATACCCCTTTAGGGCCAATGGAAGTATAATGTTCTCTTTTAATGTCATGGTTTCTAGTAGATTATAGTCCTGAAAAATGAAACCAATATTGTTGATTCGATGAGCAGCCAGCTCATTTTTATTTAAGGCTGCAATATCCTTACCATTCATCACATACCTTCCCGTTGTAGGTTTATCAATACTTCCCAGTATATTCAAAAGGGTTGTCTTCCCTGAGCCTGATGCTCCCATGACGCCGATAAATTCTCCTTCCTTCACCTCAAAGCTAATTTTTTTCAACGCCATATATTGTTTAGGACTTTTCTTACTTCCATATGTTTTACTAATATTTTCTACTTTTAATAATTCCATTTCTTTTACCTCCCTATGTTTTATGATTTCATTATATACAGTATAGAGACTTGGTAAAATCGAATTCACTTACACTTCAAAAGTTAATCTTACATTTTTGTCACCTGATGTATGGTTTCATTTTCAATAAAGGTCAGATGGAAGATGGCATATTCACCATACTTAGATTCTACCTCCAAAATATGTCCCAATCTATGGCTTAATTTTTGGGAAAGGTACAGTCCATAGCCTGTGGCCTTCATGCCGCTTCTATTTTCTGAGGAGGTATAGCCTTTATGAAATATTTGCCCCATATCCTTTTCCAAAATTCCTTGTCCACTGTTTTTAACCGAAATTCTTATGCCTTGACCAATCTGTGTAGTGCTTATAGAAATTCTTCCTGCCACAGGGGTATATTTTACGGCATTAGATAAAATTTGTGATAGAATGTATCCACTCCACTTTTCATCAGTCAAAACCTCATAGCCGTCTCCCTCTAGGGATATATTTATTTTCTTATAACTAAAGAAATTTGAATAGCCCTTAAGCACATGGGTAATAAGTTTTTTAGTATTCACCCTTCCAATTTTATAATCTTCGTAGAGGCTATTGGACTTTATTTCATAAAAAATCCGTTGAATAGACTCCTCTATTGAGAATATTTCCTTGTCCATACTGTGATAAAGACTGGTCGGAATCTCTCCTTCATGATTTTCCAGGATCAATCTTACAGCAGAAATGGGTACTTTTACATCATGTACCCATTTTGTGATAAACTCTAATTCTTCTGTAGATTTATTAAATATATCTGATTTGTACATCTCATACTCTATTACCAGTTGATTTACCCACTGAGCATATTCCTTATCCATTGGATAAAAAAAGCTGTCCCATTCCTCTGAAGAGGCTTTTAAGCTGCAGTACTTTTTAAATCTATCCATGCGATGGGTAAAAATTAAGTAATCAATAGCTACAAAAATGATAAAAAGCAGCAACCATCCTCCCATGATATAGTTTGCATTGGATGGTAATATATTGAAGCTATTATCCAGTCTATAGATTACAACTGAAAAGGCAAAGGCCAATAGGATAAAAGTATAAGTAAGCCATCTTTCCATCAAATATTGAATAAATTTCATATCAATCTGTATCCTTCTCCCTTAATAGTTTTCACGTATTCTTTCAATCCAATAGTTTCTAATTTTCTACGCAAGCGATTTACATTAACCGTAAGGGTATTGTCATCTACAAAGCTCTCATCCTCCCACAATCCCTTCATCAATCTTGAACGGCTTACAATCTTGTCCTGATTTCGAATCAACATGGACAATATTTTACATTCGTTGGGAGTAAGTTCTATTTCCTTTTCTGCAGAAAAAACCCGTTGATGCTCTATATCCAATACCATATCTTTATGCTGTAATATATTGAGGGCTTGATCCCCATAGGAGTAAGCTCTACGCAACATCGCTTGTACCTTTACAATCAACAAATCCAGGGAAAAAGGCTTTTCTATGTAATCATCCCCGCCTTGGGAAATAGCCCGTATTTTATCTCCGTCCGTATCTCTGGAAGATATAAAAATTATGGGGACATTGGATAGCTGTCGAATCTTTCCACACCAATAAAAGCCATCATAATAGGGCAAATTGATATCCATCAGTATCAGATGGGGTTGAAAAGAAATATAATGGGGCAGTATGTCACTGAAATCAGAAACTTTTAAGGTTTTATATCCCCACTTGTCCAGTTGTTCTTCAACAATAGCCGATATGGTGGGGTCATCCTCTACAATCAATATTTTATACATCCTTCATCACCTTCATAATATTTATTGAAAGAACCAATTACTCCTTTGTTGATTTAATTAATGTAAAAAGTACTCGTCCTTCATATGTACCTACTCTAAAGCTATACTCTTATTATAATATTCTTAGTAAAAAAATCTATAAAAAGAAGTAGATTTTATAAGTATAACCTATAAAATCTACTTCTTTCATCATAACATAGATTCCTTCAAGTCGTTATCCAATACTTATTCCGCTGCTGTATTTCCTCCTGTTACAGCAGCTCTATCCATAACAAAAATAATGTCTGGATTTTTTCTACAATCTCCTTCATCCCCATAAAAAAATATTTGATTTTGAGGATATATTTATAGATGAGATAATTTCCAGATAAGTTTTATTAAAAGACTTATTCTGGGTATCACACTATCTAAATCCATATATTCATCCTTGCTGTGATACCCCCCTCCAACAGGCCCCAATCCATCTATGGTAGGGATACCTAATGCACTGGTAAAATTCCCATCGGAACCTCCTCCAGCAAAAACTTCTCCTATCTGTATTCCCATTTCCGCTCCCAAATCTTTTACAGTTTCATAGATTTTAGCACTGTACTGATTTTTTTCCAAAGGAGGCCTCTTAATCCCCCCTTCTAGAAATGTCATAGTTCCAGGGACATATTTTTTTTGTGCAATTTGCTGGATTTTTTTCTCTATTTTAGATGCCTCTTCTAAAGTAGAAATTCTTATGTCCACTGTAATTTCACCATAATCAGGAACCGTATTGGGAGAAGTCCCTCCCTGGATCAAGCCTACATTTACAGTGGTCCCCTTGTCCCAATCAGTCAATGTAGATAATTCAACAGCCTTATGACAGAGCTCAATAATAGCATTTACTCCATCCTGAGGATTAGATCCAGCATGAGCTGCTTTTCCTTCTACCTTTAGGACATATTTTGCTATTCCTTTCCGAGCTGTGACCACATCCCCATTTGCCCGCGCAGATTCCAATATAATAGCATAATCCGCATCTCCTGCATACTTTTCTATGATGTTTCGTGAATAGATAGAGCTTATCTCTTCATCACTATTGAATATGACCTGAATAGTTTTTGTATCTTCTTCATATATTTCGTCCAATATCTTTAATCCATAATACAAGGAAGCAATACAGCCCTTATCATCGATAACACCTGGCCCATAAGCCCTATTGCCCGCTATGGAAAAAGGTCTCTGAGCTACTGTTCCTTCAGGAAAAACCGTATCCATATGGGCTAAAAGAAGTATTTTTCCTGGAATATTTCCTCTCTTGGTAATAACAAGATGATTCCCGCATTCCTCTTCTTCAATCACCTCTATTTCATATTTTTTATCAAATGCTTTAAAAGAATCTATCAGAATACGGCCTACTTTATCCACTCCTTTTTTGTTCTTACTGCCACTATCTATGTTGACTAAAGATTGTAATAATTTTATATAATCATCATAATTCTTTCTTGCTTGTTCCAAGATCATTTTCAAAGACTCTCCCTCCCAATACAATTGAAACTAAAGTTCATATGGATTTACATCCATATGAACTTTAGTTAATTTAACCCATCCTTTTGAGTTCCTATCCTTTGTATCCAATTCTTTTTCCTGGTTTCGCTCCCGTAGTCTTGCCATCTGCAATGACCTTTGTGCCATTTACCAGTACAGTATCTACCCTTTCCTGCTCTAAATCTAAACATACAATATCTGCAAAAGCACCCACCTCTAAGGTTCCCCTTTTAATTTTTAATATTTTGGCAGGATTAATGGTAAGCTTTTTAATGAATTTACTGAGCAGCTTTACCTTGGCATGCTCAAGAGCCACAGAGTTTACTAATCTAAATAGATTTTTCAATAGAATTCTTCCTCTGATTCCATCTCCTAATTCATCACTTTCTATAGCCTCTACTCTATCGGATAGAGCACAAGTCAGATTATTTTCAAACAGATTTACTTTGTTGTAATAAAAAGGGGGCTGGGCTGTAGTAATCTCCGATACCTTTGTTACTTTTAGATTAGTAGGATCTATATTTACAACTTCCCCTCTATGGAAATAGTCAATTACAAGTTTGCTGTTTCTACTGGTACTCCCAGCCACTTCCGATAAATGGGTATCTGTTGTGATATGGGGATTTTCCTCCAATAGCTTCAATGCTGCATGAATACTATCTTGGGAACAGGTACTACCCACATGGCATATGTGCATATTTCTTCCCTTAGAGAGCCCTACAGCTTCTGTAATTCCCTTTAACCCTAACCCCGTATGCAGCAGTATGGGAATATCATATTTTTGGGTTTCATCCAATAATCTATCTAAAAATTCTTCACTCATATGGCTTTCAATATGGGCTGTTCCTCCCAAAGGCAGTACCACTTCTCCAAGAGAAGTCACTCCTAAATCAATCAGTTCTTCGATTCTATGAGACAAGCCATTTAAAGGTACCGCCAGTTTCTCATAGGTTTCGTGACCCTTTGTATCTGGGGGTTCGATGGATATGGCTGTGGCGATATTCGTACTTAATCCTTCACAAGCTTGTAACATCTTTTTTAAGCCGCCGTAGTGTTCTATAATAGGTACGCCCTTATAGGTGTTGCAAGGCATAACCAAGGGGGTTGTGATTCCACAGAAAGGCAGTATATCGGAAATATATTCTATGGTATTCCCTGGGTTTACCTGTAAATCAATAAAACCTGGCACCACGTATTTTCCCTTTGCATTAATGGTTTCATCCACACTGCTGTAGGATAGAGCCTCTCCTACTTCAATAATTTTTTCATCTTCGATGAGAATATCATAAATTCCTTCTTTTTCACTGCCAGGATCAATCATATAACCCGCTTTGATCACAATCTTTGCCATGTTTTCTCCTCCTTTAAACAATGCTATGTCTATACTATTCTTGCTTTCTTAAAGATTATAAGGGAAAGAGATTCCGCCTAAACTATATAATCTGTTATATGGGATTATCCAAGAAAAGTGGATACCCCTGGACCCATCGGTAACCCTAACAACAACCATAATCCGAAGAAAATAATCCAGCTAACCAATAATATAACCGAGTAAGGCAGCATTAATGAAATCACTGTACCGATACCAATCTCTTGATCCTTGCTCTTATATCTCTCCATCATCCCTAATACTACTGGCAGATAGGCAGATAGAGGAGATATAATGTTTGTGGTGGAATCTCCTATTCGATAGGCCATTTGGGTAGCAGCTGGAGATATGTTCATCATTGCAAACATAGGGACGAATATAGGGGCTAAAATCATCCATTTCGCCGTTCCACTGGTAATGAATAAATTCATTCCTGCACATAAAATTACAAATAGTAAAATCAACGGGATTCCTGATATATTTAAATGTTCCAATACCTGGGCTCCTTTTACGGCAAGTACTGTTGATATATTGCTTTTTCCAAACCACTCAACGAACATGGATGCAGGTAAACATACAACCAAGAATCCAGCCACACCAACTAAACCACTTTGCATATATTTTGCTATATCCTTATCAGATTTAATGGTCCCTGCAACCTTTCCGTAGGCAATCCCTACCACCACAAAGAATGCAAAGAGTAAGAAAAGTATACTGTCAATCAAAGGTGATCGAGGCAACAGTTCTCCTGCTTCACTTCTAAAAAATCCATTTTGTGGTACAGTCAGCAGCAATAGAATTCCGAAGAATACTGCAGTTGCTATCCCAGCCATTTTCAATCCCTGTAATTCCTCTTCTTTCAATACAAATTCTGATTTATCCACTGCTTTAAGCTCTGGATTTTCTGGCTTAAATTCTCCCAGTATAGGCGTAATAACTTTCTCTGTAACAATAGTCACAATGAAGGCCAACATGAAGGTAGAAGCAGCCATAACAAACCAGTTCATTAGTGGATGGATAGGTGCATCAATCCCAAAGGAGCCCGCAACGGATTGGGTAATACCTGCCAATAGAGCATCTGTACCGGCTACAAGAGCATTGGCAGAAAATCCTCCATATGCAGCTACATACCCAGCAATGATACCTGCTAAAGGATGGCGCCCTAAGGCATAGAAGACAGATCCTCCTATTGCAGGTGCGAATACAATCCCTGCATCAGAGGCAACATTGGCGCAGATGCCAACGAGAGCAACAATAAAGGTTACTAAGTAATCAGGAGCTCCCAACACCAGCTTTTTCATAATAGCAGAAATAAGACCCGATTGTTCTGCTACTGCAACTCCCAACATCATTACAACTACTAACCCAATTGGAAAAAAGTTAATATAAGTTTTAACAAAATTGCTGGCCATGGCTTGCAGTTGATCCTTGGCTAATAAATTCACTACTGAAACAGTTGTTTCTGTGGCTGCTTCTCCTGCATTTCTAGCTGCTGCAATATAAGTTACTGAAATATCTGTCTTTGCTAAAAAATAAGATAGAATAAGTACGAAAATAGATAAATAGGTAAATAGGGTAAGGGGATGGGGTAGTTTGTTTCCTGCTTTTTCAATTGCCTTAATAAACTTCTCAATAAATTTGGTGTTTTGTGGTTGAGATACTTCTTTAGATGGATTTTGACTCATTTTCTCTCCTCCTAACATTTTGTAGTATTTGCTACATAATATCATTTTTTTGAAGTATTATCAACATTTTTTCTGAAAATTTTTATTATTGGCTTTTGCAAAAAAAATCTCCTCTACCCTGAGAATGGTAACATATTCTCAGGGTAGAGGAGATTCTTCCCAAAACTGAATTAATTTTGTACTATGCCTACATTTAAAAAAGATAGCTATGTTATAAAGGATTTATAGAATTAGATAAATAAATCCAATTCTTCCATCCAATCAATGTTGGCTTTAATATTTTGATAGATTCTCTCTCGATCTCTCTCTAAGATGCTAAAGATAAGGATATTGCACAATTCCATAGGAACAACATATGAGTTAAAAAAACCTGAGTTTCTTGTCTTAGCTTCTAATACAATGTCGCTATTCCTGCCAATCTCTGTAAAACTATTATCTGTAATCCCGATAATCTTAGCCCCTTTTTTCTTTGAAAGGAGCATTGCATTTAAGGTATCTTTAGAATATCTTGGGAAAGTGGCTACAATCAGTAGGTCCTTTTCCGTAATGGACGCTAGTTTTTCAAAAAGTACCAATCCCCCATCCCCTATACAGATCACTTTAAATCCCATTCTCCGCATATGGTAAGATAAGAAATCAGCTATTACAACACTACTTCCCAACCCTACACAATAAATTGTATCTACTTGATAAATTAATTCTACAGCCGCATCCATTTTTTTCCCTTCATTGTTCAATAGATAGGCTTCAAGATTTTTAATATCCGTACTGCAAACCTCTGAAATCACATCATCCTTATGTTTGAAATTTTTAAGATTTCTTAATAATTTGGTGTCTGGTGATTCCTGTTTTTTTATACTTTCCTGAATAGAAGCTTTAAATTCGGCAAACCCGCTAAAGCCTAAAGCCCTTGCAAATCTTATCACCGTTGCATCACTGAGTCCTAGCTTCTCTCCGAGCTCTACTGCAGATAAAAAGGCAGCCTCCCTGTAGTGATTTAAGATATACTCTCCCAACACTCTTTGACTTTCTGTCAAATTACCATAGTTTTCTTCTAGATAGTTTAATACGTCTATCTTACTCATAGGGACAATCCCCTTCTCTTTGGTTTTTAACACCTTTAGAACAAGTGTTATCTCCATTTTATATGAATTTATAAAAATTTCAATAGTAAATAGTTCCTAGACTAATGTCCAAGTTAAATACTCATTTCAAAGTTTTCCTTTTTCCTTGACATCGTTGATTTTTAAGTAAAAAGCTGATAAACTACAGGTAATTTAACAATTCCCCAATCTGCACCATAATATATACGTGGTTATTCCCTGAATAAGGGTAAATATAAAGGAGAGAGTACCAAATGAGAAAGTTAACCTTTACAATGGAGAACTATCTGGAAGCAATCTATGAACTTTCAAAGGATGGAGCTGGAGTCAGGCTATCGGATATCGCAGGGCGATTGGGGGTAACCAAAGCCAGTACCAATCGTGCTATGGCAACCCTTGCTGAAAAGGGACTCATCATCAACGAAAAGTATAAAGAAATATTTCTTACACCAGCAGGGTTAAAATTGGCAGAATTTACTTCAAAAAAACATCAGGTTATCCATGCATTTTTCACAAAAATTTTAAATATAGATCCCGCTACTGCAGACAAAGATGCCTGTGCTATTGAGCATGTAATTAGCAGTGATTCTATCCATGCAATGGAGAAGTTTTTAGATTTAAATAAAAAAAGTGAAAAAAAGTAATCTTTTCCCCATAGAATTCTTCCAATCCTACTAGAGAATTTTACATATATTTCACTCTATCCATATGTATTTTTAACAATCTCTAGTTAAAATAAGAATAAAAGGAGTATTCTTTATGGAAAAAAACTATATATCCTATAATCAGCATATTGACTTTTTAATATCTCCCAAGGGCATAAGCGAAAATGCCAGTTCGATAGTCCCCTTAGGACAATTTCTATCTCAATCCAATGGTAATTGGAGTCCTGCTCCCTATGTGGGTTATACCTGTATCACACCCACCTATCCCAATGACATTCTAAACTTGTCTACATATAAAATTCTCCTAGATATTCATGGACTTTTATGTCAAAATCTGCCTCATGAGGTTTATGTTCCTGCTCCCTCATCCGCCTTACATATGACTGTGGCACGGCTTATATCTGGAGAGGTATTTAAGGAAAAAATAAAAGATGGACAAGATTATAAATTTATTACTAAAATCCAGGATTTGTTCTCCAGTATGCCCCAATATAAATCGATTCATATGGAAATCCGAGGAATATCCCTATTTCAACAGGGTGTTATCGCCGCCTCTATTGCTTGCTGTAACACATCAGATTTTGAAGAGCTTATGTCCTTTAGAGATTTCATTTATACCGATGTGGATTTGATTCCCATGGGTGTGGAAAGAAAAAGAGGGTTTAATGGGCATATTACCTTGGGCTATATTGAAAATATGCTTACCAATATAGATAAGGCCTATCTTACAGATCTCCTCGTAGATATCAACAAAAAACATATTTCTAGGCCCCTTCCTTTTCAATTAACTCGGGCTGAATTGAGAAAGTTTGATAACTTTCTTGATTTCTATCGACAAGAGGATTGGCCCTTCTATACCTTTAAATAGAAATGAACAGCTGTCATCTCACAGCTGTTCATTTCTATTTATAAATACTTACACTTCGTTACTCTCCATATTTTTCTCATCATCGATTTTATCAAAACCATATTGAAATATTCCTTAGGTACAATGATGCTCCATAGCTATAATCTCCAAAGGTAGACTCTGTTAATGATAAATGGCACTCGGCTCTGTTCAGGATCCCATTTGGCTGTTGTAAATCCTACAGGATGGAGGAATAGTCGGCTTTTCAGGATACAGCTGTAGATTGATTCTTTTCTATATCAAACCGATTATCCGCCAAGGATTTGATGGCATCTTTATCATGAAAAACGCCAACCATGGTAGTTCCTTTTTTCTTGGTATCATTAATAAGTTCCATAATAATTTCTTTTGATTTAAAATCCAGAGAGGCAGTAGGTTCATCTAACAACAATAACCTCGGTTTGCCTGCCAATGCCAGCAGTATATTTAATCTTTGCTTTTCACCACCACTAAAGGTGGAGGGATACATGCTCCACAAATTTTTATGGATGCCTACTTGTTCTAGCAGATATTGGGCTTTTTCTTTAGCCATTTTGTTTGAATCTTCAACCCTTGTCAGTGCACTGGTTAAAATATCCAACGCAGCTACTCTTGGGATAACCTGAAGAAACTGAGAAACATAGCCAATTTCATTTCTTCTTAAATCCAATATTTCTTGCTCCTCTGCATTTGCCAAATTTATAGTGTTTCCTGCTGCACTGGTATACCATACAATACCCCCTGTGGGCTTATAAGTACGATATATACATTTTAAAAGGGTTGATTTGCCAATTCCGCTGGCACCTGTTATAGCCAGCAATTTTCCCCTCATGGCTGTAAAGGATATGTCCTGAATCCCATCAATAACCAACCCATTTCGAACATGGACAATAAACTTTTTTGACAATCCCGCTACCCTAAGCATACGCCTACTCCTTTCCATTAACTGCATTTGCTTCTATAATTCAATTGTGCAACCACTCTGCCGTCAACAAATACCATTGTAACAGTTGGCTTATTGTTTAATAGACTTAGCATTAATATATCAGCCTTCTTCCCTTCCTCTATGGAGCCAAAGTCCTTTTCGATGCCCAGAGCTTTTGCAGGATTTATGGTCACCAAATTAAAAGCCTCCCAAAAAGGCAAATGATATTCTCTATTCAACTTAAATACTGCATGAAGCAAAGCAGGGGGATAATAATCGGAACAAAGAATATCAATAGAACCATCCATAATGGCCTCCGCAGCAGACATATTTCCTGAATGGGATTTTCCCAAGAGCACATTTGGGGCCCCTGCAACCGTAAGCATCCCTTTTTTCTTCGCTTTTCTGGCTACCTCCAGGGCAATAGGAAATTCACTGATTTTAGCCTTAAACCGTTCATAAACATAGTCGATCTTTTCGGCACAATCATCATCGTGGGATGCAAGAGGAATCCCTTTGCTATAAGCTGCTTCAGCTGCTTTTATGAGCATTTCTTCATTGATTTTTGGAACTGCTATCCGCTCTTTTATAATTCGATCCATCTGTTCGTCATTTAGTTTAGGATTATAATTTTGTTGACTTTGTCTGTATCGTAACAAATCCCGATATTGTCCTTGACCAGGGGTATGATCGTTGAAGGAAAGCAAATGTATATAGTCCTTTTCTATGTAATCCATTAAGGTATCATAGCCTTCCCTATTTCGAATGTCAAAGCGACAGTGAAACTTGTGGCGTATTAGATGGCTGCCTTCATGAAGGCTTTTGATTATTTCTGCCAATTCCTTCACTTTTTCAGGCTTTCGAGCCTCTTTATTGCGGATTGCATTTTCTCCGTTCATAAGGGAAAGTGAATGATACATGGTCGTAACCCCTTGATTGACCAACTGCTTTTCATGCTCCATGATTGCCAAATCCAGCCTCATGGCGCTGGTAGGTCTAGGCTGAACGACACTTTCTATATTATCTGAGTGAATGTCTATAAAGCCTGGCACCACATAGTTCCCTGTACCATCATAGCCCTGTTGTCTTAGACAACCAAAACCTTCTTCATTTAGTTTCTCCATTGGAAGAATCCTTTTAATCCTGTCTTTTTCAATCACAACTGCGTGATTTTCAAGCAAAGAATGAGGTGTAATAATAGTAGCGTTTAAAATGCATTCTATGTTTTTCATAAATTGTCTCTCCTATACTTCCTAGATTATAATAATGAATGGACCAAAGTCTGGGTATATCCATGAATGGGATCCTCTAAAATTTGATCTGTTAACCCTTCTTCAATGATTTTTCCTTCCAGCATGACGATGGTTCTATCTGCCATCATTCGAATTACAGAAAGATCATGACTAACCACAATCATTGAAATACCCCGTTCCTGTTGAATATTTTTTATTAAATCAAGTACTCTAGCCTGCACACTCAAATCTAGTCCTGTGGTGACTTCATCCAGCAACAGAATAGGCGGATTGTTGGCGATGGCTTTAGAAATCTGCACTCTTTGCTGCATTCCCCCGGAAAAGTTCTCAGGCTCTTCCTTTATTCTGCTTATGGGTACCTCTACATGACTTAGAAGTTCTTTGGCTCTCTCTGTCATGCTGTCAGCATTTCTTATTCCTGCTGCAATTAGTTTTTCTGCCACATTGGCAGCACTGGAGAACTTCATCCTTAGACCCATTACAGGATTTTGATAGACCATTCCCAGTTTATGATTTCTAATATATCTTTTCTGTTGGCTGGATAACTGAAAAATATTGACCCTTCCTTCTTCATACTCATGGATATAGGCCTTTCCACTGGTTATTTCTCTATCAAAATACAAGGATCTCAATAGGGTACTTTTACCAGAACCCGACTCTCCCACAATCCCTAATATCTCTCCCTTAAAAAGATTTAAAGATACTTTTTTCAAAGCCCATACAGTATAGCAGTGGGGGCATCTGCTTTTCTCTAGATTTCTACCATCCTTGCAGTATTCACAACCCGCTCCAAATCGAACCACCAAATCCTTTACCTGCAAAATTGGATTTTTAAATCCCATCCTCAGCTCACCTCCATCTGAAGTCTTCCTTTAGCACAATAGCCAGAATCAGAACATTGAAAGTAATGTTCATTGGTTTCACTGTCAAAAACTTCATCAAAATACACATTGGTTGTTCCGCACCATTTACACCTTCTTCCTTCGACCTGCTCAATTTCGAATGGATAATCCTCATAGGCAAGAGAAATCACCTCGGTATAAGGAGGAACGGCATAGATTTTCTTTTCTCTTCCTGCGCCGAAAAGATAAAGACACTCGGCTTTATGAAGCTTTGGATTATCAAATCTTGGGATCGGGCTTGGATTCATTACATACCTATCGCCAACCAAAACAGGATGATCGGCTCCTGTAATGGTGCGGCCATATCTTACAATTCCCTCATATAGTTTTAACCAAATACCCGTGTATTCAGCCTCAGCATGAAGGGCTCTGCTGATAGTTTCCTTAGGTGCTACAGAGCGAAGGGGTTCGGGATTGGGCACTTGCAGCACGAGAATTTGATGATTTTTTAATTTTTCTTCTGGCACTCTGTGTCTAGATTGGATAAGGGTGGCTGCTTGTGTATCGGTTGTGGTTTCAATTCCTGTAGTGGAAGAAATCAATTTTCGTATACTCACCGCATTGACACTGTCATCACTTCCTTGATCTATTACTTTCAATATATCTTCTTTTCCAATAATGGAAAGGGTTATTTGTAGTCCCCCTGTACCCCAACCTCTTCCTATGGGCAGTTCTCTAGAGCCAAAGGGTACTTGATATCCTGGTATGGAAACAGCCTTTAAAATAGATCTTCTAATTTCTCGTTTGGCACCCTCATCTAAAAATGCAAAATTATAATGTTCATTGGATATACGATTTTCCATCTACTCTCCTTCTTTCTTTTTTCTCAACTGATCGAGCTTGGATTGAAAGGTTACATAATGAGGAAGCTTCAAATGGGATAAGAATCCATTCATTTCTAAGCAGTCCCCATGAAGGAGTACAAATTCCTCATCATTAACAGGAGAGTCCCCTTCCACGTTTAAGGCTCTATCTAGAATTGAAATAGCAATAGCCTTGGTCTCATTTCTTCCCATAACACATCCATAGCCAATACCTACTTTTATTTCGTCTTTTTCTCCCTTGTTTTTCTTTGAAGCTGACACAAAGGACTCTACCTCTGTAAGGAGAATTTCTCCTATATAAATGGATTCCTCACAATCAAGAGCATAAGGAATTTCAACAGCCATCCATCCTGTTCTCAATTCTCCAACGGTAGGATGGACAGAGCCAAACCCTCTCAAAGAACTGTATGCCAAACCAGATATAAAACCCGTATCTGCACGAGCTAAAGTCTGCAGTCTTGCACTTCTTGGAGCTGGCAAGGGTAATTTATGTATAGTCACATCAAAGGCTTCTTGCTCATCTACAGCTATGGACTCCAGTATCCCCTCTTCTTCAAGAATATCTGCTACTCTCGAAAAAGTAATAATTTCTTTCTCCTCATCCTTTTCTTCATAGCACTTTCTCCACGCTGTGATTTCATTTGTGGACTCCTGTTGAATTTGAAAATCTAAAAGTCTATGTACATAATCATAGGTAGGTCCAAGAATCTGGCCCCCTGGAATATCTTTAAAGGCGGCACTGATTCGCCGAAGAATTCTCATGTCGACACTGTGTAATGTGTTAGAATAGTGATTTCGTGTCATGGTGGAGCGATAAGCCCTTAAAAGAAAAACTGCTTCCTCTACACTTCCTTCACACTGTTTTAGGGCAAGGGCAGCATAGTCTGGGGCATATAGTCCTGCCTCTGCCATGATTCTATCAATCAGAAGCTTCATTTTTTCTTTGATAGCTTGAAGCTCCAAGTTCGCTTCTCCTTCTGTACGATAATATTTTAAAAGTCTTATGGATTCTTCTATCGCTTCTTGTCCGCCAGTTACAGCTACATATGCCATCTATTGAATCATCCTTTCATTTTTACGTTTCTAGGTATGCCCATTATTTCTCCCCCTGGTGTTACAAAGAAAATGTCAATTCCCATGGGATATTCATAGTTCATCCAATCTCGCTGTTCTATCCATTGTCTTCCATAGATATCTAAGGAAACTGCCTTGCTGCTTTGAATACCTGGCCCCGTCCAAACACAATTTCCAGAACCGTCGAAGGCTTCTACTCCAACGATAAAAACCGTGTTCTTATGGGGCTCTACCAAGGTGCCTGGGGACGCCAATGCCATTATTTTCTCAATTTCCTCTAATGTAGATTTTTTCATCACAAAGATGAAATCAGCTCCTGCTTCATGTAAGACCTTTGCATAGGTCATCTGTGAAATATCTTCTGATAGTTCGGGAGCACCTATGAGAGAAAAACTAGTTTCCTTATCGAGCAGCGTCATTGCCAGACTTACTATCACGCCACTTGGATCCTTTATTTCTTTTGTGAATTGAAAAATATTTTGAATCTCACCGGGATTGGATAGGGCATGGAGAAGGCTTCTGAATATCTGCTGACAATCCTGTTCTTGGTCAAAGCAGTTTTCATAGTTCATGATTGTTCCTCCATTATTCTAAACTGAACCTTTGATTTCATATGCCTGCCAAACTCTTTTCTATCCTGAACGCGAACTTCCTTTTCCATGTCATTCAGTTGTTCATTGATCCAGGATACTTCTTCAACATTTGCATTATAGGCGGCATCTACGATGGACATGGCCAATACTTTTTCAAAATCATCACCAGCCGTAACAGCCATTCCTTTCTGATTATGGACTTTAACCATAGCTTCACAGGCCAATAGTTCTCCAAGATAAAATTCAGCTTTTGCCACCGGATCTTTCATTTTTAACATAACTAAGGTCTTGGCAGGTTTTTTCACAATAATAACGGGATGCTTTTGCTCTATTTTTTTTGCTAAATCGATTACCTGTTCTCTTCTGCTTTTACTCATAATTCTAAATAACTCTTTTTTATTCATCTATTCACACTCTTTTCCATCTAAATCGATTTTTATGATCATACTACTCTTAATTGCTTTAAAGCTTGGTGTTATCCACCTTTAACTTCAACTTATGAAAAAGCAATTCAATTCCAAAACTCATTAGGGCAATGATCAAAAGTACAAATCCTGCTTTTCCAAAATCATAGGACCTCATGTTTATCGTCAGCTCTTGCCCGATTCCACCAGCTCCCACAAGACCTAGAATAGCAGATTGGCCTACATTGATTTCAAAACGGAGAGCAGTCCAAGAAATCAGTGAAGTTTGAATAGTTGGAACTACTCCTCTTGCCATAGCCTGTATCCACGAGGCCCCAGTAGCCCTCATCGCCTCTAAGCAGCCCCCTTTGACTTCTTCTATAGATTCAGAAAAGGCTTTGATTAGATAAGCAGTGCTGTGAAAGCAGAGACCTAGAACCCCTGCAAAGGGTCCAAATCCTAGATAAGCTACAAATATCAATGCCCATATCAAGGTAGGAATCGCCCGTACAACAGCAGAGACCCCCTTTATAAATGCTGGTAAAAACCTGATAGATACATTGGATGCGGCTAAAAAGCTTATAAAAAAAGCTAAAACAGCAGATATAATTGTAGCTAATATAGCCACAGAAAAGGATTCCACAGCAGCTTTTAATACATCCTGCCATTCTGAGAAATCAAAATGTAGCATCCGCATCAAAAAATCAAAGGCTTTTAGCAGGCTGCTTGTTCCTCCCTGCACATTCATTTTTAATTGAGAAAGGCTAAAGATATACAGGAAGGTAGTGATTAAGATTAACAGAGTATATAAAAACTTTTTTTTCATTGGTATGATGTTGATATAGGTCTTCTCCTTCATAAAATAGCCTCCCTTATCTTTTTGGACACCAGTTCAATTCCCAGAACAAGCATGCCTACTATTAAGATGGCCATGAAAGCATAATCATATCGAAACAACTTGATGGTGTATTGGATATATAATCCAATACCACCTCCGCCTACCATTCCAATGATTGTAGATGCCCGGATATTCAACTCCATATTATACAAGGTCCAAGAAATAATACGGGGCATACACTGAGGAATCACACCATTTTTTAATGTCTGCCAATAGGAGCCTCCTACAGAACGAATGGCCTCAATCCCTCCTAGATCGATTTCTTCAATAGATTCGGTAAAAAAACGGGTCATGGTTCCTACTGAACCAAGGAAGAGGGCAAGCATTCCAACAAATTTTCCAATGCCAAAGGCTGGTACAAGAATTAGTGTCCATGCCAATTCAGGAACATTCCTTAATAGAGAAACAAAAGCCCTGATGAAATATTTAAATATGGGATGGGGCATTGTGGGTGTTGCACCTAATAATGCTAGAAAAATACTGACAAGGGCTCCAGATATGGTGGAGACAATTGCCATATAGAAGGTATCCAATAATGGTGAAATGATTTGGGGCATGGCTTGAATAGCAGGGGGCAAGAAATCCGTTAATATGAAATCTGCTATCCCCGGCATAACTCTAATGGCTTCTAATAAATCAAATTCGGACATATGGCCTGTTCCAATAGTTGTCAATAGAATCAAAGCTGCCCCCGCCCAAGTGTAAAAGCTTTTTTCTTTCTTTAGCGCTATATAAGTAGAATCCATTTTCTTCTCCTTTTTTCGCCTATACGCCTGCGACTTTTTTTAGTTCAATTTCTTCAGCAGCATTATCATAAATATGATCAATACAAGCCTTGGTAAGATCACAGGGTTTCCCATCAAATACGATAAGACCTTTCTTGATACCTATAATTCTGGAGGCATACTTTAAGGCAAAATCCACTTGATGCAGACTAACAATGGCTGAAATGCCATCTTCTTTGCATATTTTATATAAATAATCCATAATAACATTGGAGGTAACGGGATCCAAACTGGCTATCGGCTCATCTGCCAGCATCAAAGAAGGCTTTTGAGCCAAGGCTCTGGAAATACCTACCCGTTGTTTTTGACCGCCACTTAACTGATCTGCCCGCTTGTGAATTTCATCCACCAATCCAACTCGCTTAAGAATATTAAAGGTATCCCATCTATCTTCTTTACTATACAGGTCAAAAACCCCACGAAAATCGCTCATGTAACCTAGTCTTCCATGGAGTACATTTTGAATTACAGTCAATCGATCAATAAGATTATAATGTTGAAAAATCATCCCTATCTCTCTACGTATTTTTTTCAATTGATTTCTATTGACCTTTTCAACTGGAGTTCCTTTAAAAGCTATACTGCCTTCTGACTGCTTAACCAATTGATTGATACACCGCAGCAATGTAGATTTTCCAGAACCCGAGGGTCCAATGACGACCACAAACTCACCCTCGTATATGTCAAAGGAAACGCCTTTTAATGCCTGGGTCATAGTTCCATAGGTCTTCTTGACATCTTTTACACTTAATATGGGATTCAAATCAAATCATTCCTTTCTTGTTATTGAGGTTGAGCCTATTTTAATAGGTCTTCAGCTGTTAAATTCATGGACTTTGCAATGTTTCTAATGGAATCATAATTGCTATCAACAATCCTTACATACCTAGCTCCGTCTTTTTTGCGGAATTTGAAGTATTCTTCATTATCAAAGGATAGATAGAAGGCCTCTATTTTATCCTTGAGATCCTGGGGCAAATCACTGCGTACTGCCACGGGACCACTGGGAATAGGATCGGACTCTATAATGATTTTTACATCCTCTTTGTTTACCACATTGTCTTTGATGCTTTTATCATATGTAGTGCTTGCCACTGCTCCTACTTCCACAGATTTATTTGCAACTGCCAATAGGGAATTAGGATGGGTTCCTGCAAACTGTACACTTGAAAAAACCTTGGTATCGATGTCTTCTGGTGTCACTCCTAATTTTGAAACGATAGTTGCCCGAGGAACAAGATTTCCTGAAGTTGATGCCGGATCGACAAAAGCCATGGTTTTTCCTTGAATATCTTCTATTTTTTCAATACCTGTACTAGGATGAGTGATTAAGAAACTTTTATAGAATGCATTTTCTTCTTTGCCACCATCTGCCATCACTACAATGGCCTCTGCCATGCTTCGATCATGGGCAATGATATAGGAGAAGGGACCGAATTGGGCCAATTGTGCTTTTCCATTTCTCATTGCTTCAATAACCGCATTGTAATCAGATGCAATAATCACATCCACATCTACGCCAAGATACTCTGACATTTCTTTTTCAAGAATTACTCGGCTGGCTTTATAGCCTTCATCGCTTTCTTCATTAGGTAAATAGGCCAGTACTATTTTTTCGGGCCATTTACTCTCTCTAGTTTTTTCTCCCTCTCCAGTTTTTGTATCCCCAGCTGCTGTACGGGAAGTACATCCAAACATCAATGTGCTTATAAGCATGAAACAAGCTGTCATCAAAACCAATTTTTTCTTACTTTTCATTCATCATCGCCCCTTATCATAAAATTTTACTACGCCTTTACTATAACAGCCGATCATTAAATGGGTTTTATGTCCAAGTAAAGATTCGTCTCTTGTTGCAACATTCATATAAAATTAATAAACCATGGAAAAGGAGTACCTGCCTTTAGGTACTCCTTTTCCATGGTTTATACTATCCTGTTATCAAGTTAATTTACTGGAGCTTTATGGTTAATTGTACAATATCTGCCCTGAATTTGGAAATACATTGCTCAATTACCGCTTTATTCTGATCTTCATTGAGACTGGTTACTTTCAACAAGGGTGAATGATCAAAAATCGACAAAAGCCTGGATTCTCTCTTATCGGACATGGTTACCTTACATTCAGAAGAGCTTCTTGAGGGCTTTATCCCATATATTTTTTCCAGTACGGTGTATATAGATAGACTCCTCTGATAATGGGTATTGAAATCCGGCACCCGATGATAGGGAATATACGATTTTCCTAGCACATAGGGAATATTTTTATAATATCGAATGATGTAGATTTCCCACAGTTTGTCATCATCCTTCAGATCAAACAATTCTTTTTGTTCACTAGAAGGACTTACGGTTTTTAATTCTAACAGTCTTACCCGAGGGGTCATTTTTTTACTTATCATGCTCTGGGTATAATTAGATTCTTTTCGGATTCTTACAAGGATCTCATTCTTTTTAACATAGTAGCCCTTATTTCTAATTGCATAGACGAACCCATCCTGAATAAGCTTTTCGATGGCTTTTCTCACAGCAAACCTCTTTACATTGAATCTTTTCGTCAATTCACTTTCACTAGGCAGCCTTTGATCCGATTGATAAACATTATCTTCGATATCTTTTCGAATACAGCTGTAAATATCCATAAAAGTATCCTCAACCCCAAACAGATTATTTTAATTATCCCTAGTATACTAGTAAAAAATAGATTTTGTGTTAAATTCTTGTAATTCCCTGGTTAATCTTCTGTTAGAGGATTATATAAGCTCTGCCCCTAAGACATTTTTCATTTGCAGCAATGCAAACTTATGAGCCTCTGGATCAAAGGATGCTACGCCCTCTTCATACACAAACACCTTCTGATCTCTGTTGCATAATTCCTCAACCGTATAGAATACACAGATATTGGTACACACACCTACTACGTAAAAGCCATCATATTCTTTTATCATTTCTTCTAAGGCCGTATTAAAAAAACCGCTGTAGCGCTGCTTTGTAACAATGGGTCCCTTATCCTTAAAGGGCTGTAACTCTTCTACCAACTCTGCCCCTTCCGTTCCCGCCACGCAATGAATAGGGAAACGTTTAAATTCTAAATCCTCGGGTTCATGATTATCACAAATAAAGATCACATGGTCAAATTCCTTAACTTTGTCCACCACAAAGGGAATAATCCCTGCACCATAGGTTTTTCCTTCCACGTCCGATGCCAATACCCGTCCAGCAACACAAAAGTCTTTTAACATATCAATGACCAAAAGTACTTTTTTCATATACGCCACCCCTTTTATCTATCCTTTTAATCCCTGCTTTTCATTTTATTCTGATGAAGAGAGAGCATTCCTTCAAGAGCCAGCATAATTTCCTTTTTCTCTCCTTCTCCGGCAGCCTCCTTACTGAACACATAGTCATGAACTCCTTCCTTTACATTTTCTTGATATTTCACAACATTGTTCAATATGCTGGCGGCATATGCACCCCGTAATCGAGTTAAGGTAAAGAGCGTAGCGGTTTCCATGTCTGAAGCCAATACCCTTTTTTGACTCCAAAAGTCCATAATCTCCGCCTCATTGTCAATATAAAAGGAATCATGACTTCGCACAATACCTGTATGATATTTATACTGTAAAGCCTTACAAGTATCTATCAATATATTGGTTAAATAAAAATCGGCAACTGCAGGATAATTTTCCCTCACATACATTTTAGAAGCCCCATCTTCTCTGACGGCGCCTGTAGCAATGATTAGATCCCCAATCTCAATCTCCCGCTGAACAGCACCGCCACTGCCAATACGAATAAAATATTTTGCGCCGCAGGCCACTAGTTCTTCTATTGCAATTGCCGTTGAGGGTCCTCCAATCCCTGTGGATGTAATGGTTATGGGTACACCCTTATACTGTCCTGTTATGGTTTTGAACTCCCGATTATCTGCAATTTCCTTCCAATCCTCTAGATAGGCTGCAGCTCTTAGAACCCGCTTGGGATCTCCTGGAAGTATGACATATTCCGCTATATCTTTAGGTTCACACAGAATGTGGGGTTGTTTCATATTCATTTTCCCTCCTTTTCCCGAAGGTTTAAAAGGGCCTCTAATACTGCTTCAGACATGCTGGGATGTATCAAGAGATTGCTTTTAATCTCTTCGATACTTATTTCCCTATGGAGTAAAACCCCCAGCATACCGATATACTCACCGACATCTTCCCCTACCATCCAAATACCTAATAGTTTCTTTTTATCATCTACCAGCACTTTTACAAATCCCTCTTGTAGGTTTTTGGAAAATCCACGCCAGGTATCTGCAAAATCATAGGTTCCTTTTTGAAAAGCGATGCCACTGCTGTCCAGCTCCCCTTCCTGATAACCTGCTCCTGCAATTTCTGGCATGGTAAATATAGCCCTTGGCAAGGCTTTATAATACATTTCTACAGGCTTTTCCCATAGGATATGCTCTGCCGCAGCGATTCCCTGGTGAATGGCTACATGAGCCATCTCTAAGATCCCGTTGATATCCCCAATGGCATAGATATTTGCTGCATTGGTTCTTAAATTGTCATCCACCAAAATTCTATTTTTTTCTACCATAATCCCTATGGCTTCTAATTCCTGAGGAAGATTTGCCTTCCGCATCCCTGTTATTAGTACCTTATTCCCCTTTATCTGCTGTCCGTCTTCTAGTAGAACTATGACCTTATCTTTATTCTCTTCAACCCTTACTGCACCTAAGCCTGTGTAAACCTCAACACCCTTTTTTATTAAAAGTTTTTCAAGGGGTTCTACCAAATCCCGATCATTTCCCTTTAAGATTACCTCGTCCCTTTCAATTAAATGAATCTTTACGCCTAGCTCCGCAAATAAAGAAGCGAATTCACAGCCTTCTACATTCCCCCCAATAATAATAAGGGTTTCTGGTAATGTAGTAAAATTAACAGCTTCCCTGTGGCTGATAATTGTTTCTCCATTGAGAGGTATTCCATCAAACCCGCAGGGTGAAGTTCCTGTGGCAATTACGATCTTTTCTGCAATCAATCGTTCTCCTGCTACTTCAAAGGTATGCTGATCCAGAAAAAAGCCTTCTCCAAAATATATGTCTACCTTAGCCTCTGAGAGGATTTTTTTCATTTTTTCTTCTACTAAACTTAGTTTTTCTCTACCAATCCTATTCTTTTTTAGATCTTCCAGGCCAATCTGTAGACCAAGGTCTTGATTCTTCTTTAGCTGCTTACAAGCATCCAGCATCTTTTTTACGGGAAGACAACCCCAGCGAAAACCAGTCCCCCCCAATTCCTCTCGCTCTACCAAGGCAACCTTAAGTCCTCCTTTTTTACAATGAAGAGCACAGTAATAGCCTGCCGGACCTCCTCCAATCACCAATACATCGTATTTTAGTACTTTCATATTTTTTTACTATACTCCTTCCTTTAATCCAGCTTTTTTAGCCTTTCCAAGATGCTTCTTCGTTACTATCCACAAGGCAATCACCGTTACAAGATAGGGGATCATTTGTGTAAATTGAGAGGGGATACCTACTACTTGCAATCGAATACCCAAGGCATCAAAAAATCCGAATAACAAAGCTGCTCCAAAGGTTTTAATAGGATTAGAAGCTCCAAATATAATGGCTGCCAAGGCAATAAAACCCCTATTGGCACTCATGTTTTCCGTAAAAAGGGTTAGATATCCTAATGAAAGATGGGCCCCTGCAAAACCACAGAAAATGCCACACAGGATAGAACTCAGGTATTTCATTTTTCTTGGACTGACTCCTGTGGTTTCTAAAGCCTCAGGATGCTCACCCGCAGCTCTTATCCACATGCCATAGGGAGTTTTATATAAGAATAAATAACTCAAAACAACTAAAATCCAGCTTATATAGACAAATATAGAATGATTGTTCAGGATAGTATCCAAAAAAGGAATTCCCTTTAATAGCTGTAGATTGAGTCTTGGCAAGGAGACAATTCCTGGTGAAGAGAAAGCGCCCTTGACCCCAAAGATACTTCTTAGCAAGAAAATTGTAAGCCCGCCGGCGAAAATATTGATGGCAATTCCTATGATGAATTCATCGGACTTTAGCTCTATTACAAAAAATCCATAGACGATTCCTATCAATATACCTACCAGTACTGCCAGAACAACCCCCATTAATGCACTGGAAAAAAAGTAACTGCCCACTACCCCAAAAAAAGCTCCTAATAAAATCATTCCCTCCATACCAATATTCAGCATACCACTGTGCATGGTAAATAACCCTCCAAGGGCTGCCAATATAAGAGGCGTAGCTGTCCGAATAGTGTTTTGCAGCAATGTTAGTGTCAATAACTCCTTTATCATTTTATCTAGCACCTGCCTTTTGCTGTAGCCTTTTTTTCATGAAATAATCCTTGGTGATTTTCTTAAATCCAGCCTCTCCTGCGATAAACAGAATGATAATAGACTGAATGACTAAAACCAATTCAGAGGGAATAGAGGTACTGCTCTCCATAGCAATAGATCCTGTTTTTAAAGCACCGAAGAAAAGGGACATAAAAATAACACCAACTGGATTGTTTTTCACAATTAATGCCACCAACATACCGTCAAAGGCATATCCCGGGGAAATATTTTGTAAAAATCTATAATGGGTTCCTAAGACCTCAAAAACACCAGCAATACCACATAATGCTCCTGAAATCAACATGGCAACAATCACCTGTCTCTTTCCATGAATTCCTCCGTAGTTTGCAAAGGAGGAATTTTGTCCCACCATTTTAAAGCTATACCCAGCAGCAGTCTTTTGCATAATATAATAAATCAATAAAGCCATAAGGCCCATCATAAAGATACTGGTATTCAGGGTGGAGAGCCTAACCAGGCGACTCAAGCGATAAGTGCCTTCTATCATATCGGTTCCCCCCATCTTTCCTTGGGTGGCTGCAAAGGGATAATTCACCAAATAATCGGTAAAAAGAACAGCAACACTATTTAACATGATAGTGGTGATTACCTCATCTATTTTATAGTAGACCTTTAACAGAGCTGGTCCCAGAGCATATAATGCGCCCACAATTCCGCCTGCTCCAATGGCTAACAGTATGCCCACAGGGCCAGGCAGCTTTGTAAAAGTGAATCCCACATAGGCTGCTGCAAAGGCACCTAAGTACAATTGTCCTTCTCCCCCAATATTGAAAATACCGCTGCGAAAAGAAATGGCAGTTGCTAACCCAGTAAGAATCAACGGTACAGTTTTTGCTAAAGTAGTAGCCATATTGTATTTTGACCCAAAGGCCCCTCTAAATAGGGATGTATAACCTATGATGGGACTGCGTCCGTTAGCTAGCATAATCAATGCTCCAATCAATAGGGCCCCTACAATAGCAAGAAATAATGACAGCAAGTATTCCTTATTTTTAGAAAGCATGGATTTTTTCATAGACTATCCCCTCCCCTCTTGTGGTTTCTTTTGTTTCCCTGTCATATACAATCCAATCTCTCTTTTACTTACTTCTCCATTGATAAATTCACCTGTCGCTTCTCCTTCATAAAGGGTGATGATTTTATCCGACAGCCTAAATAGTTCGTCTAGTTCTGCAGAAACCAAGAGAATCGCACAGCCTTCATTTCTCTTTTTGATAATCTCCTTATGAATGAATTCAATGGCACCGATATCTACACCCCTGGTAGGCTGGGAAATAATAAGGATGGGGGTGTCAAAGGAGAACTCTCGGGCAATCACAATTTTTTGCATGTTTCCACCAGATAAGCTTTCTATCAGTACATCTTGACTGGGTGTGCGGACATCGAAACTCTTGATGAGCTTTTCCACCCTTTCTCGAATAATCTTCCGATTGATGTGAATTCCTTTTAACGCATAGGGCTCCTTATCATGGATCCCCATCATCATATTCTCAGTAATAGTTGCTTTTTTGCTCAATCCCGTTGCCAGTCGATCCTCTGGTACATGGGCAATACCTAATTTTCTAATCTCTTTTGGTGTTTTTCCAACAATATTCTTATCCCCTATCCATATTTCCCCTTTTTCAATTTCTCTCAACCCTGTCAAAGCCTCTAAAAGCTCTGATTGACCATTGCCTTCAACTCCAGCGATTCCCAAAATCTCTCCTGCTTTTAGCTGGAAGCTGAAGGATTTTAGTGCCATTAATCCACGATTGTCCTTAACCATTAAATCCTTGGCGGCTAGAACCATATCTCCTTTAATATCCTTTTTATTGATAGCATCGAATAATACTTCTCTTCCCACCATCATTTCTGCTAATATTTGTTCTGTCGCATCCTTCGTTTCCAAGGTACCTATCAGTCTTCCTTGGCGCATAACACTTACCTGATGGGAGAGGGACATCACCTCTTGGAGCTTATGGGTAATAATGATAACGGTTTTATTTAATTCTTCCACTAGCTTTCGAATCATTGTAAAAAGCTCTTCCGTTTCCTGAGGTGTCAATACCGCTGTAGGCTCATCCAGTATTAGTATGTCCGCACCCTTATAGAGGGTCTTTAATATTTCAATACGCTGCTGTATACCCACAGAAACTTCCTCAACTTTTAAATGGGGATTTACTTTTAATCCATAGGTCTCAACCAGATCCTCTGTAATTTTTACAGCTTTATCAAAATCCATAAGTATTTTGTTCTTTCGAGGTTCACTGCCTAAAACAATGTTTTCTGCCACCGTAAAGGAAGGCAACAGCATAAAATGTTGATGCACCATTCCGATACCATGTTGAATGGCTACGGCAGGGTTGTTGATTTTGAGAGATTTTCCCTTAAATAAAATTTCTCCACGACTAGGCTCTACGAGTCCATAGAGTATTTTCATCAAGGTAGATTTTCCTGCTCCATTTTCTCCAACAATTGCATGAATTTTTCCTTTTTCAATAGAAAGATGGATATCATCGTTTGCTAGAACACCAGGGAATTGTTTGCTAATTCCCCTAAATTCTATAATGTTTTCTTCCACTGTTTTTTCACCCCTTGATAAATCTTTGAGAGATTTTTTAAAAGGAGAAGTAGTTTTCTACTTCTCCCATGATTGCTGGCAGCATTACTTTTTACGAGAATTTCTATAAACTTCTATTTCCCTTGGGGTACAGTAATTTCTCCACTGACTATTTTCTTTTGTATCTCTTCAAGCTTTGCCTTCATCTCTTCTGTAACAAACTGCTTCATATCTGACGTGCCATAACCTAAGCTGACACCATTTTCATCGATACCATAATGATACACTTTTCCTGCTTCCAAGGTGCCCTTTTGTATTCTTTCAATCGTCTCAAAGATGGACAATCCCACACCCTTAATCATACTGGCTACTATAACATCAGGATTAATATAACGTTGATCGGAATCTACACCAATGGCAAATCTACCTACTTCTTTAGCTGCTTCAAATACACCTTCTCCTGTTTTTCCAGCTACTTGAAAAACGATATCTGCTCCCCTTGAATAAAGGGCTAGGGCGCTCTCCTTCCCTTTTGCTGGATCTTCAAAATCACCAGCAAAGATAGTTTCCACCTTTATTTCTGGATCAATATAAGCAGCACCTGCCTCATAACCAGCTTTAAAATTTCGAATTACAGGAAAATCCATACCGCCTACCATTCCAATTACCTTTCCTGGCTCTATTCCTTCGATAGAAGTTTCCTGGGTCAGCATGGCAGCCATGGCTCCTGCTAGGAAGGAGCCTTCATTCTCCCTGTAGCTAATGGTAGTCAGATTATCGATACCTTCGATCTCATTATCCACATAAATGTAATTTACATCAGGAAATTCCTTTGCAATCTCTTGAATCACATCGAAGAATTCAAAACCTACCACAGCAACAACAGAACCATATTGAGATGCTTGTACCAATTGATCATTGAATAAGGATGGATCATTTCTGCATTCAAAAACTTTTGCCTCTATCCCTAGTTCCTTTTTCGCTTTTTCTATTCCTTCATTTGAGGAATCATAGAAAGAACGGTCTCCCAACCCACCAGCTACTACCAAAGCCACCTTCATAGGTCCTTCATTCACTGCTGGTGCAGGCTCAACAGGCTTAGAACAGCCTGTTAGCACCAATCCTACTATGAGTATTGCAAGCACCATCCTTGTAAGCATTCTTTTCATTCTTTTTCCCCCTCCATTTTTCTTTCATTAAGTTACACCTATAATCATTTAGCTTTTTATCCACAAGCTAAAGGACTATCCATCCATTATTCACTTCGGCTGATCATTTCTTCTTCCTTTAATTTTTCTACATCCAATATCAGAATTGATTTTTTCTTGATATCGATAATACACTTTTCTTTCAAATATTTCAATATCCTATTGATACTTCGTTCTGTAACAACAAATAGCCCAGAGAGCTGATCCTTCTCCAATTTAATTTCAATGGCATCTCCATTTTTTTGCCCCTTATCCATACAGTAGAGCAAATAATTGCATACCCTATATTTTAAAGAATACAGGGTATCCTCTCCTGCTTTTTTCGATAACTGATAAAAGCTACTGCAAAGGGTCCTTGTGATATAGAGCAAAAAGCTTCTATCCTTATCAATCCACTCAAGAAAAAAATTACGCTTTATTCTAAGCACTTTTAAATCTGTCAAGGCTTCTATAGAACAGATATAAGGTTTTTGGTCAAATATCTCAAGTTCTCCGAAAAAATCCCCATTCTTATAAATAGATTGGGCATATTTTTTTCCATTTTCCGCAGTAATATAAATATTTGCATATCCTGATACAATAATAAAGAAATAATCGTAATGCATGTCTTGCTGACAAACGATAGACCCCTTGGAATAAGATTTTATTTCCCATCTTTTTAGCATATCATATGGACAATCCTTGAGCATTTCCCTGATAGAAGGATTTGATTCAATTATTTCCTGTATTTTCATCATGAATCCTCTTTCTTATAAGTATAGGACAATAAGCAGTATACTTAAAGGACATATGTCCCACTAGAACCAGATAATCACAAAAAATTAACATAGAATTAAATCTAAAAGGTTGAAAATTAGGAACTCTGTCTATTTTAGTTATTGATTTTCTCTTTTATAATTCTGGAAATATTATCTTTTTCCTCTTTTGTCATAGAACTTGTACAACTTGTAATATCTGTAAATAAAAAGAGCCAAGCCTATACTTCTGCTTGACCCCAATCTAGATTTTATTTGTATTCTATTGACTGTGGATTTTTCCATTCCCTTTTCAATAATGAATAACAATATTCGTCCCAATATCTTCCCTTGTAAAATCCATGCTCTCGTAAAATTCCTTCCTCCTTGAATCCCAGTCTCTTCAGTAATGCAGTTGACTGGATGTTTTCCAGCATTACCATTGCCTCGATTCTGTTCAGTTCCAGCTGCTCAAATCCATAGTCGATAACAGCCTTCAAGGCTTCTGTTCCATAGCCCTTTCCCCAATAGGCCTTATCCAATTCATAACCAATCTCACCTAAAAAATCTTCCTCTTTTAACCCACGATTATATCCACAGGTACCAATCACACAGTTTTTTTCCTTTAATACAATGGCCCATCGATTGGCTTCTCTTTGCTCAAATAAAGAATTGAGCAGTTCTACCATATCCTTTACTTGCTCTAGGTTTTCAAAGGGCTCTATGTTCATATATTTTGTTACATCTTTATTAGACCAAATAGCCAATAATCGGGTGGCATCTGAAAGTTCTATTTTTCTTAGTAGTAAATCCTCTGTTTCTATTTTTGGAAATATTATATTTTCGTGGAAATCTTTCATCTTCAATCTTTTCCTTTCCTGCTATTTGTATTTGCAATATCCAGGTGTTTAAAAAAGTCCAAATCGCCCTGCCAATAAAACCATCACCGCAAATATCATTCTATATATGGCAAAGATGCGCATAGGTCTTTTCTTTAGATAAGAAATGAATCGATTGATTACGATTAATGCTACAATGAAGGAAACCAAGAAACCAACTGCTAAAGAGATAATTTCTGATGCAGTAAGAATGGCTAATCCCCCAATCTTAGCAATCTTCAATATACTCATCCCTACCATAACTGGGATGGCTAAAAAAAAGGAAAATTCTGCAGCTGCTACCGTAGAGAGTCCCGATATCCAGCCCCCTATAATAGTCGAAGCAGATCGAGACATCCCTGGAATAATCGCTAAGCATTGAAAGAAACCAATAATCCAAGCCTGTCTTACAGTAACATTTAAGTCTCTGGATACAGGTCTATTATTTCTGAACTTCTTCTCTGCATAAATCATCCATATGCCCCCAAAGAATAGGGCAAGAGCTACGGATACCGGTCTAAACAAATATTCCTCCGCCAAGTCATCCAATAATATACCGAAAACCCCTCCTGGAATGCAGGCGATAAATATCATAAACCAGAATCTAAAGCCTGATTTTTTATATCCCACTTTTTGGGGAAAAAAATGTATAAGAGTTTCTTTAATTTTTTCCCAATATAGCACGATAACTGCAAGGATTGCCCCAAGCTGTATCACATAGGTATACATCTCAACATAATTTTGGTTAATTCCTTTGAATCCTATCAGATTTTGAAAAATAACCAAATGACCTGTTGAAGATACGGGCAAGAATTCTGTAACCCCTTCAACAATTCCCAGTAGGATAGATTTCATAATCAAAAATATTGCTTCCATACCTTAGTTCCCCCCTTGTTTATAAAAATCATCTTTCATACTACAAACATATCTATTTTATCATAGATTTTTCTTTATTTGTCTTTTTGTAAGAATTTCTATAAAATGAATCAAAACTATCCGCTCAGCGGATAGTTTTGATTTTTAAACGTATTCTCTCGAATACCTATTGATTTGCTGATTTCTCAGTATGTGGAACTCTTTGTTTATCCATACAAAAACCCAGAGAATTACCACAAAGTCAATTAAAAAGGTACCGTAATATACCCACTTCACACCAAAGATTCTTGGTAATAGAAGCATCACAGGCAAATAGAAAACAAATTGTCTCCCCATTCCTATTATTGCAGCTGGTTTCCCTTTGTTGATAGCGGGATAGAAGGTCATTGCCATAAATATTATAGGTAGTAGGGGCAAAAGGGCCATATAGACTCTAAAGTAAAAAATACTTGTTGCATCAAATATTTTATCTACAAACATCAAACTAAGCAGACCTTCTGGCCTGAGCATGATTATCAGCCAAAAGGGCAGCATCATCAAAGTACTGGCTATGGCAAATATTTTAAAACTGCTGATAACACGCAGATTATGTTTTGCCCCATAGTTTATTCCGATAACAGGCTGCAACGCTCTCATTAGTCCAAATATAGGCGTCAGTAATAGGGTGAAAACTCGATACATAGCACCATACAGTGCCACATCATAGGTGCTTCCATATCTAGACAGGGCATTAAAAACCACGATAGCTTGTATAAAGTTCATAATTATCATAATAAAAGATGATATTCCCATTGAAAATATACCCTTTAAAATATCCTTATCCCGTAAAAATTTAAAAGGACGGGCATCAAAGGATGCTTTTCCCTTTGAAAAATAAACAAGTCCTGCAACAGAATAAACAAGCATCCCTATATTGGTGCCCCAAGCGGCACCTTCAACACCCTTACCCATTAGTACTATAAACACATAATTAGCTGCTACATTGACAATCAGGCCAAGTCCCATCATGACTGCTGCTGACTTCATCTTTCCTTCGGCACGAACAATCATATTCACTGCCAAACCATAAATCCAGAATAAAGAACCCACAACGGTGATTCGGAAATAACTGCTAGCTATTTCCAATATCTCACCTGTACCTCCCATTGCTTTGACCAAAGGAGTCGTTAAGAGCCACCCAAGTACTAAGTATATTAAAGCTGCCATAATAGATAAGTAATTCACATTTCCTAATATTTTTTGTTGTGTTTCCTTATCTTTCCCTCCTATGGCAATACTAAGGGCAGAACCAGCTCCCACACCGATTAAAGAACCAAATCCTTGGGTTATTTGCGATAATGGATAGGCCAAGGAGACACCTGCCAATGCGGCCTCCCCAACAAATCTTCCAACAAAAACTGCATCAAATACGGAATTTAAACCATACAATACCATTGCAATAACCGCTGGCCATGAAATTTTATACATGACCCTCCATAAGTTTTCAGTAAGGATCATTTCTTTATGCTTATCTTTTTCCTCTGATTTTGTTTCCATAAAAATCACTCCTTCACCTTCTAATAACGATATTGATATTCACATGATAATAATATATCATTCTTAACTTTGCTTTCTACGCCGAAAAGGAGTACTTTTATGCAAAAAAGTATTTTAGGCACAGAAAAGATTGCCCTTTCATATGCCTAAAAATACCTATCCCTCTATCTATTTTTACTATACTCAGAAGGATTTACACCATATTTTTTTCTGAACTTTTCAGCAAAATGACTGGCATCACTATAGCCTACCATAAGGACAGCTTCCGTAACCCTTGCTTTTTTCTCCTCCAATAAGTACCGCGCCATCTCAAGTCTTTTATCTATAATATAAGCGTGGACAGGCATCTCAAACAATTCTTTAAATCCTTTTTTGAGTTTATATTCGTTTAAACACACTAGCCTTGAAAGCTCCGCTATAGTAGGAGGATTTACAATACTCTCTTCAAGAATTTTTCTGGCATTGTACAGGGCCTTTACATCGGAAGAGGATAATCCCACGGAAGCATATACATTTTCATTTTGGTAAAACACTTCATTCATATATACTGCAAGCAATTCTAATATTTTTCCTTCAAGATATATCCTTTTAACAGTATCTTCATATGGACAATGAATCATTTCGTTTAGAATTCGCTTTATGGTGGATGAAAATTTTTTCTTTAATAACACAGTGCTTTCACGAGATAGCTTACCATGTCCATCCTCTTTTCCCAAATAATTCATCAACCCGACCAACAGTTTTTCTTCTAAATCTATTCTAATACCTAAAAACCGTTGCCCTGGCTGGTAGGTACATATTCCCTTTTTATATCTTTTGTCAAATATGTAATTTTCTCCACAGCTTATCTCGTATTCTTGCTTATTACCTTCCTCTCTCCACCGGAGAGGATCTCCCAAACAGAAGGCAAAGCAATAGAACTGATTGTTATGACCACCTCCTAATGTAATCCTTTCACAGAAAGTCACATCGGATATACTAATTTCCATTGAAGATTTAACAAGAATTTTTCGACAATAGCCTTCTCCGAAGGCCTCTGGTATTTTTACTTCTTTTTGAAAGGATTTTAAGCTGTCTATGCCATTATAGACTTCGCATATGGGGCAGTTCTGACGCTCGGGGTTAAACACCTTATATTTTGCCATCGAATTTTCCATTATTCCTATCCTTTCTATAATGATAATCATTATCATTATATCGGATTTGTCCTTTACTTGTCAATAACCTCAATCCATTTTATGGAATTTGTTCATCTATTATTGAAATTCTTTAGTTATCCTAGGCCTCTCTTCTATTTATCCTTCTGACATACCGTCCCAAAGCATATATGCCATCATGCGGTTCGCCAGTATAATTTATGGACATACATCCACAGGGTGTAATTCGACATATGCCGGCAGCATAGAAAATTTCTGATAACTGCTCCAATTCTTCATCTTTACAGCTTAATCCTACGGTCTGTAAATGGCCTTTATGTGCTCTTATCAAGCTATAGATTTCTCTACGCTTAACCGGCATAACCCATATATTTCGAAACAAAGGAGATGCCCTTAACTGAGCTTTATAATCTACCATAACCCCATATTTCCCGTTTTCATCTGTAAGCAATTTCTTTACTCCTAGAACTTCCTCCATTTTTACGAGTTCATGGGTCCATGTGATTCGGGACTGTACCTCTAATGGTCTATTTGCCGATGGATATTTTTCTGATCCATAGGCTAAATGTTTTGATAACCTAAGGGCAAAATTTTCAAGCTTATCCATATCATCGGTTTCATAAAAAACACATTGAGGAGCACTGCAATAGAGCTGATCCGTTGAGCAAATATCTAAGACTAGCCCTTGCAAGTCTTTTTCTTCATCTTCACTCTCTGTAAAATATGAAAAACTTAGGCGATGGCCCCACTCAATGATCGATACCGTGGGAGGGGTAAGCTGTCTAATCCCCTGAATAGCATCATTCGAACCCCATACTGCAATACCATCAGTTATCTCAATCAACTGGGTGATGATTTGGGTCTCCTTTGAAGATACATCTAATACATATATATAAGGCTTTAGTCTTGGTTCTATTTGAATAAGCTCCATAAGGAGCCTTGAGGAAAGCCCCCCTTCATTTTCTGGAAGCTTTAATATATTTATATTTCCTGTTAACAAGCCTTCTACTACACTAAAGGCAGAAAGGCCCAGAGCATTTCCTGCCCCAATATGCAAGATGACACCTAATGGATGATACTTTTCTTCAATTCCACTATCAATAGTTTTCCAATCAAAAGGATTATCTCCCAGCTCCATGTACAGCTTCTTTGATAGAGAAGATCTATTCAAACTCTCCATGGTCACCTGCACATACTCTTCTGCAGTCCATCTAGGAATCCCTAAAGCAAGAAGCTGCCTAACAACTTCTTTTTGTTCAATTCTTTCATATAATCTATGGGCTGCTTCAATAACAATCTCTGGTGTTAACAACTTGAGTAGTAAATCCTTCTCAATAGTATTTTTAAGTTCCGGCAGATAATTGATAAAATCATCTTTAGAAATAGATTCTCCTCGATAAATATTATCCATGCTGTTCTCCTTTCATATACTCAGAAGCAGCAACAGCGCAACTTCTAACCTTTGCTGCTCCTGCTCTCCCTAGTATCTCAAAATAAGGTGTAGAAATCCCGCATCCACATTCCCTACCATCTCTTAACACTGCCATATCCCCCATCAAAATAGAGGATATAGGCATAGAAGAAACCAAAGGACTAATAAAGTTTAAAAATCCAGGTTGCCCAAAGTCTAAAGCTTCTAAGGTTTTTACATCTCTGATGATCACTCTGCTCCATATAGGAACATGCATATGATGGTTCTTGCATTCAGGATAGGCCACACTATGTTCAACGGCACTATAGAAATCCCGACAATTTTGTGGAGGAATACCCAATAATTCCTCAATCATTTGATGCAATGCTTCCTTTTTAATCATCCTATCATCAAACTTTTTCCACCCACCACCAGTTAGTACCAGAGATCTTTTATTAAGTTTTAGCGGCTTCATCCCTGCATCTTTCATCATCTTTAAAAGCATGTATAAATAAGAAGGAAATCCCATAATCCTTACAGGAAGTCTTTGTCTGTTAAACCGCTTAAGTGCATCTATAATTCCAAAATAGTCGATCTCATAGTTTTCTCCCATGACTCTGAGGGCAAATACCTTTTCTTTTGCGGGGGCAAATCGGGTCATTCCAAGGGCGACTTTCACATTTCCCATCTCATTTCCTTTTTTTGGTTCATAACCCAAGATAAGATAATTGGTAGGAATCAGAGAAATAAACCCGTGATACTTCATAGCCTTGATTGCCATCTTAGTACCTAAATGAATGGATTGGCTGTCCAAAAAAATTTGACTTTTTTGACCTTGGGTACCTGATGAAGTCGCATGAACCGCAATATCTTCTTTAGAAATACTTAATATCTCATGGTATTTAAAAAAGTGGGCGGGAATGGTGGGTATTTTTCTCAAATCTTTTGTGGATTGGATAGCCATTGATGAAAATCCTTGCCTGTCCAATAATTTTCTATAAAACTCGCAATGAGCACGATGATGTTCAATAGATTCTTTCATTGCTTCTAAGAATAACCCTTCACTTCCCACTTGATCATATATTTGCTTATAAGCAAACAATTTCTCCCTTGCAATCATATACAGCCCTCCCTTTCCTTTATTTTACAGTATTAACCGCTTATTTGTATATAAAAACCATAAAAATGCAAAAACCCTCTGCTAAATAAATATCACAGAAGGTTTATAAGGGCAATAAGTACAAATAAATAGGTTTATAGTATCTATCTATTTGTACACGCTATCCTCTTGCTCAAAAAAAGAAAGTTAATTTCTCCAATTTCTTTATTTACTGTTGAAATGCAATAACCAATTATTTGACTTTCTCTATTCTATACTGCCTCAATACAGATGTTTAATTCATTGTGCTAAATTTTTCACATCTTTTTTCAAAAGCTAATATGTTCAAAACCATATTGGGATTCTGGTATTTAACAGTTCAATAATATTCTTATTGATAAAAGGTTCATCATAGGCATGCTTACATATAAATCTTAGTTGTTCAATAGACATGTCAATTTCTTCTTCAATGACCTCTTCAAATTCATCTACAGCTTTTTCTAAAATAAAATCAACTATTTCTTCAGCTTTCTCGAAAACTTTAACAAATAACTTTTTTTCAGGCTCACAATCCCATGTTAAATTAAAATCCTTGCAAAATGCCTTAATTTTTGCTTTTTTCTCCCCATCTTCATATTTCCATATGCTATCTAAATAGTGATATACATTCTCCATCTCTACAGCATCTTTCCCTGTGTCCCCATCCCCATTTTGCATTAAGGTTTTCATAACTTCCTCTTTCAATATATGGAAGGGGGAGAGGGGAATATAGAGACCATCACTTTCTCTATCTATCCAAGTATAAAAGGCCGTGGGCAAAAATACATGCTGTAGAAAGCCGAGGGCTGTATTGATATCTACATGACTACTCCAGCCTGAACGCAGGAAACCTTTGTTTCCATCCAATATCCCTAAATACACAATTACGGATTTTCTAGTCAATTTTTTTTGTTCTATATTTCCAAACAAAATTTCATCGGTATCTCTAATTTTCTTTTCCCAAAAATAGAAATTTTTTTTATGCAATCCTTCCATTTTTATTCTCCTTAAAAATAACGAATAGCCTAAGTTTTTCGAAAGACTATTCGTATGAATTTCAACGCTATTTAAAGACCATCTTTTAATTTCAATTATCGATTTATCTTTGTTTTTATATAATCTTTGAGTAAAATTCTACTACCAAGTAATCATCAATGTAGATCGGAACTTCTTCTCGTTTAGGCCGCCTTTCCAAAACACCTGAAAATTCAGCGTCATTTTTGCTTAGATAAGACGGTAAGGCCATACCATTATTCAAAAAATTATCCTTAAACATAGCAATGCCCCTTGACTTTTCTTTCAATGAAAGCACATCTCCTACAGCAACAGCATAGGAAGGGATATCCACCTTTTTTCCATTTACCAGAATATGTCCATGTACCACCATCTGTCTAGCCTGCCGAATAGAAGTAGCAAAGTTTAATCGATAGACCAGATTATCCAATCTGCACTCAAGTCTATTGATCAAAGCAGTCCCTGTCATCTCTTGGTCCTTTATTGCTGCTTTTACATATTTTCTAAACTGTTTTTCCATAACTTCGTAATAGGCTCTAAGCCTCTGTTTTTCTAAAAGCTGACGCCCATAGGATGAAAGCTTTCTTGACGTTCGTGCCTGCCCACTTCCTTCTCTCTTCATTGCATTGGGATGTCCACACACATTTAATCCCAGTCTTCTGCATTTTTTAAATCTTGGTCCTCTCATTCTTGCCAATTAAATCATCTCCATAACATAAATTTTGCCGCGATAATTTATGCCATACCATGAAAATATTGTATCAAAAAAAGTGTTAATTGTAAATGATTATCATTACTAATTGTTTATTATTTTTTATATTTCTAAAGCTGTCTAACATTGTCGGGCGTCGAATTTTCTTTGATAAATAAAGAGAGCAGACCCACAGGTCTGCTCATAAAATACAAATCATAAAATTTAGCGTACAAAATTTGTATAAGCTTTTCTTTCTCTTTCAGGCTCTTGAATGCATCCTTTTCCCTTATCTATTATTTTTAGAAGCCAAGCCATGTTTTTCCCTAGAACTCTCATGATTTGTACTCCTTCTTCATCTTGCAATGCTTCCCCTGGACGATTGCCGTGGATAACATTCCAATAGTTTGAAGTTGGAATCACCATTTCAGAATAATGAATAAAGTTATTTAATTGCTCAAAGGCAGGTAAGCCTCCAGAACGTCGTACAGCAACCACAGCAGTCCCAACCTTATGCCTTAACAGACTTTTGTTGACACCTGCAACAAAGAAGGCTCTATCTAAAAAGGATTTCATCGTTCCTCCAACTCCTGAATAATGTACAGGAGAACCTAGAATGATGCCATCTGACTCTTTCATTTTTTGAATCCACTCATTCACCGGGTCTGTTGTAATAACACATTTCTCGTCTCCATTTTTAACACATCCCCCACATCCCATACATCCTCTGACTGCGTGATTGCCTACTTGAATTATTTCTGTTTCAATTCCTTCCTTCTCCAGCTCATCAGTCACAATTCTTATAGCATGATAGGTATTTCCTTCTTTGTGAGGGCTTCCATTAAAAGCGACTACTTTCATTTATTTTCCTCCTTGATTTTACTAATTTTCATCTTATTATTGCATAATTTTATTTCAATGTATATACCCTAAGTCTATCCTTTCTTTTATAATTTGAGAAAATTAAACATATAATTTATTTTAACGCTTACACAAATAACACTATTTTCTAATAGATATACAATTTTTGTAAATTTATACTTGTCTGATGTCGCATACCGTAGTATACTATAAACTGCATGGAAATTATTGTATATATAGGGGGGAACATTCATCATGTATGATTTATCTGGCATTTCTTTGGATATTGAAAATATGCGAATACAAATGCATGATCATATTTCACTGGATTTATCCTTGCGAGATCCAAATATATTATCTATTAGTCAAGAGTTAGATAAGTTAATTGTGGGGTATTATAGATTTAGAAATAGACCTGAACAATAAAAAATTCTATTTTGATAAAAGGAGATGATCACTATGAGCAAATATGCTTTTAACGTCAGTATCAGTCCTTCAGAGGTAATAGAACTTATCAAAAAGAATCAATCAGCCGATTTAGTCCACGAAGAAATAAATGATTTAGGCGATAATCGATATATCGGTACTTTGGTATTCGAAAAGTACTTTTTTCGTGCAGGCAATCGAGCAGCCTTAGTAGTGATCGTTGACAACCTTCATAATCCTACAGAAGTTAGAGCAATCGCCACAGGAAGCTCGCAAGGATTAATCTTCAATTTTGACTGGGGCGCTGCCGATGATTTTGCTCACAGCATAAAAGATATTCTGAAACAATATATTACTCAAGAATTAGGATAATTAATTTCACATATACTTTTATGGGTGATGCTATGAGAAAAAAGAAATATTTCCAAAAACTTTATAAATATGATGAAGTAAAGAAAACTTATTTAATTGAAGTATCCCTTGATAACTATGATGATGTCTATGATGATTGGGATGCTTCTCCTTTTAAAAAAAGAGATATTGAAGATGAGTTTAATGATTTTGTTTTGAATTCTTCCCAGGATATCCCCTTGAACGATGGTATCACTATTGTACTTTACTTACCTGCATCCAAAAAAGATCCTCAAAAAGAAGGAACCTTAGTATCCGCCTATCTCAATTACTATAGCTATGCTATAGAAAGGCTAAATAAGGTGAAATATAACCTGCACAAAAAAATTGCATCTTATCTCCTATTATCTATCTTACTCTTAAGCATAGGTTATTTTTACTTTCGAGGAGAGCAGAATCTCTTTACCAGTGTACTCCATGAAGGAATATTTATTGGAGGCTGGGTATTTTTGTGGGAATTCTTCACAAGTATTTTTATTACAAAAAGAGAACTTCATGAGGAATATAGATTATATAAAAGATTGTACCAGTCAGAAATAAAATTTATCTATATCGAACCATAACTTTTTATCTCTCCATAATCCCCCTAAAGCACCTACTATTTTATATTTAATGCCTTCCCAATCTTATAAATTATTTTAAACTGTTCTATTTTTTTCCTTACCAAGCAGCTATTGTACCATCGGTCCTGGGTTCTGTACCTCCACAAAGTATTCCTTCTTCGTTTCTCCATATGATTTGTCCTCGCCCCATTGAGGTCGTATGCAATTGGGGCAAGATTTCATGTCCTTTAGCAGCCAACTGTAGGGCAAGATGATTAGGAAAATCCGGTTCAATTTCGATTCGCTTTCCTCCAACCCACTGCCAACGATAGGCATCAAGGGCTTCTTGTGGATTCATATGAAAATCGATGGTATTCATAATGACCTGCACATGACCTTGTGGCTGCATAAATCCACCCATTACCCCAAAGGGGCCTACCGCTTTATTATCCTTTGTCAAAAATCCAGGAATAATGGTATGATAAGGTTTTTTACAAGGCTCTAAGGCATTATCATGGTTTTCATCAAAGCTAAAATTATGTCCTCTGTTATGTAAGGCAATTCCTGTTCCCGGTACTACAAGACCCGAACCAAAGCCCATATAGTTGCTTTGAATCATAGATACCATATTGCCTTCTTCATCTGCCGCTGCCAGATATACCGTTCCTCCAGAAGCAGGATCTCCTGCTGTAGGGATTAAAGCTTCCTCACCAATGAGTTCTCTTCTCTTAGCTCCATATTCTTCTGATAAAAGCTGTTCTATAGTTACAGACATCTTTCTTGGATCTGCAATATATTTCTGGCCATCTATAAAAGCCAGTTTCATGGCTTCTAGCTGCCTGTGCAGGGTATCTACATTTTCTCTGTCTTTAAACTCATAACCGCTTAAGAGCTTTAGCGCCATCAATGCTACAATTCCATGACCATTCGGTGGAATCTCCCAGACATCGTAACCCCTATAATTTATACTGATAGGCCTTACCCATTCTGGTTCAAATGCAGCTAGATCTTCTTTTCTTAAGTAGCCATTATAGGCTTTCGAAAAACTATCGATTTCATCTGCCAGCTCTCCTCTATAAAAGTCCTCCGCATTGGTTTTGGCAATCCGTTTTAATGTCTCAGCATGATCTATAGAATTCCAAACCTCACCAGCTCTTGGAGCTCTCCCCTTTGGTGCAAAGGTGGTAAACCAGTGTTCAAATTCTCCTCCTTTAAAAGCAGCTTTAAAGCTTCTATATGCTTTTTCCCACAGTTTAGCCACAGTTGGCGTTAGTGCATACCCCTCTATGGCATATCTTATAGCAGGAGCGAGGATTTCTTCCAAAGTCAATTTCCCAAACCGTTGAGATAAGGCAGCCCAGCCAGCCGGTGCTCCTGGTACTGTTACAGGTATCCAGCCGTGCTGGGGAATCTCTGTGATACCTCTTTCCTTAAGTTTTTCAATAGAGATTAACTGCGGTGATTTTCCACTACAATTTAGTCCATATAATTCTCCCTTTGTCCACACTAAAGCAAAATTGTCTCCACCAATACCATTGGATGTAGGCTCTACTACGGTTAGACATGCAGCCGCCGCAATTGCAGCATCAATAGCATTTCCCCCTGCTCTCAAAATCTCCAATCCTGCTTGAGCTGCCATTGGTTGACTGGTGGCCACCATACCTTTTTTGGCATATACCACATTTCTTCTTGAGGAATAACGATAAATCATAGGGTTATACTTCAATATTTCCACCTCCATAAAATCACCTATTCATATTAATAGTATCTAAAAAAAACTTAGGGGCATTTGCCCCTAAATCCTTTTGAGTCACTCAGCTTTTTAATTTGCATTTACATTTTTAGGTTTGCTCACTATAATCTGTTGTGCTGCTAATAATGCTAATATTGCAAAGCCAGCTACATCTTGCACAATATTTGCCGTGATTAGCAGCAGTGCTCCTACAAAGGATGCTATCCGAAGAATCATTGGTACTTCTTTGCGCACATATCCTTCTATGGCAACCCCTATCATGATAACGCCAATAATAGAAGTAATGGCTACTCTAAGGGCTACCATAACAGTAGTATCTAATAATAATAGTTCATTATTAAATACAAACATATAAGGTATAATAAAACCTGCCAAAGCCAATTTTACAGAAGCTACACCGGTTTTCATCGGGTCTCCTCCAGACAATCCTGCTGCTGCAAAGGCCGCAAGGGCAACTGGAGGTGTTAGATTTGCAAACATTGCAAAGTAGAATACAAATAAATGGGCGGCTATTACAGGAATCCCCAGCTTAACAAGGGCTGGCGCAGCTATGGTTGCTGTAATCAGGTAAGCTGGTATGCTTGGTAAGCCCATACCTAAAATCATACAGGTAATCATTGCAAAAACTAGGGTTGCAAGAATACTGGTACCACCTAATTGAATAATCGCATTGGCCATATTTAAACCAAAACCTGTAATACTAGTAACTGCAATGATAATACCAACGATAGCACAGGCCATTGCCACGGATACAGTTCCTTTTGCGCCACCAGCTAAAGCGTCTATAATATCCTTTAAACTCATTCTCGTACTTTCTTTGACCATACTAATTAGAACAGTAACAATGATCGAACAGAAGGCAGAAAATACAACGGTCTTCCCGCTGAAAAATAACATACCCAGCAGAAAGAGGATAGGTATCAAGAGATGTCCTCTTTCCTTCATAACATCGCTTACCTTCGGCAATTCTTCCTTAGGCAACCCTGTCAGGTTATTCTTTGAAGCTCTTAAATGTACCTGAATGATAATTCCAAGGTAATATAGAATGGCAGGGATAGCAGCATAAACAATAATCATGCTATATTTTATTCCCACCATTTCTGCCATAATAAAGGCGGCTGCCCCCATAATAGGCGGCAATAGCTGTCCTCCCACAGAAGCTGTTGCTTCTACTGCCCCTGAAAACTCCTTAGAGTATCCCGTTTTTTTCATCAAAGGAATGGTAAAAGCTCCTGTAGTAACCACGTTAGCAATAGCTGAACCGTTGATACTTCCTAGGAATCCACTGGCGATAACAGCAACCTTTGCGGGACCACCCATGGAGCTCCCTGCCAAAGCCAGTGCAATGTCATTAAAAAATTTACCCATACCTGATTTGTTCATTACTTCTCCAAATAATATAAATAGGAATATATAACTGGAAGCCACCCCTACAGATGTACCATAGATTCCATCGGTACTGATAAAAAACTGATTTACAAGAGATGCCCAGTCATAGCCCCTATGGGAAAATATCCCAGGAATATTTCTTCCAAACAAGGCATAGGCAATAAATACCGTTGCCAATAAACTTAATGGCAAACCAGAAATTCTTCTGGAAGCCTCTAAAACCAGCACAACTAAAACTGTACCTACAACCATATCCATGGTATTGATAATTCCTGCACGGGCAATGATATTTGGATAATCAATCCATACATAAAGGGTAATACCCAAAGATAATAGTGCCAATATTCCGTCATAAATGGGAAGTTTCTTTCTGCTTGCCTTATCGTTCATAGGATACAGGATAAAGGATAGAAATAGCATCATACTTACATGCAAGGATCTATGCTTTAATGTAGCCGGTGCTCCCACAAAGGAGGTAGTAAAATGGTACAATGAAATGATAATTGCAGCCCAATAGACCATTTTTGCTAAATGAGCTTTATCAAAGGAACGGGTTTTTTGCTCCTTGTCATATTTCTCGATAATCTCAACCTGCTGCTCGCTGATTTGATTATCTAGTTCGATCTTCGACATATCTTCAACCTCTTTTCTATTTTCAATTTCAATGATTCATGATGAGGTAAATCCACACCCTTTGCGATGGTCTGTCCATTTAGCTGAATATATTCGGTAGCTGTCTGTGAATGAATCCAATTTATTTCTTGAAAATCCTCGTTAATTTCTTCCATGATAATCGTACCATCATCAACCTTGGTCACCTTTCCTTTGTTGTGTGGGATTCCTGCGCCAAACCCAGCTATGGTAATCCTACTCAACATCAGGTGATTATTTTTTTGTACATAATAATCCTCTGTCCACGGAATATGCTCAAAGGAATGAATCCATCCATAGGTAAGTTTATCCCCCGGAGATACTTCCCTTGTTAGATATACCCTATTGGTTTCTTGATGACTAATCATAAGTCTTTGGATAAGTGTTATTTTAAATAACAACAACATCACAAGGACTATACATATTATCATGGATAAAAGAATTTTAAAAGGAGAAGAAGCAAATAACTGCTTCTTCTCTGTTAATCTATTATACATCCTACTTTATAATTCCCATTTCCTTATAGTATTTTTCTGCTCCTGGATGGAAAGGTATATTAATCCCTATTTGTGAGTTTTCTAAAGATAAATGGGCATTGGCTGTGTTATGAGATGCTTTAATATCTTCAATGTTTTCAAATATTCCCTTTGTAATTTCATAAACAACTTCTTCTGGAAGATCTTCTCTGATGATCATAATATTTCTAACGGATACAGTATTTACATCAGCAGCTGTATCGTAAGTATCTGCTGGGATAACCTCTTCTACGAAGAATGGGTATTTTTCTATAAGATTTTTTGCCCCTTCTCCTTCAATAGGTACAATAACAATTTTATTTGTAGTACCTAACTCCATAACAGTAGCGTTTGGAATTCCGCTGGTTACGAAAGCGGCATCGATTAATCCATTTTTCATCTGATCGATGGCCTCACCATAGTTTAAATAGTCTACTTTACTATCTTCATAGGTCATACCATGGGCTTCGTACATCATTCTGGCGTTTAATTCTACACCCGAGTTAGGCGCTCCGATTCCAACTCTCTTTCCTTTTAAATCTTCAAATTTTTTGATTCCTGATTTTTCAGTAGTAACAAGCTGTACATAGTTTGGATATAATCCCATCAATGCTCTTAAGTTCTTTTGCGGCTCTTTCCCTTCGAAGGCACCAAAGGCATCATAGGCTTGGGCAATAGAGTCAGCCATTGTAATCGCCATGTCAGCCTTGCCACCTATAATAAGGTTAATATTCTCAACGGAGGCTCCTGTTGATTGGGCAGAAGACTTATATCCTAATTTATTCTTAATAACATTTGAAAATGCTCCCCCTATTGGATAATACAATCCGCTGGTAGGGCCTGTAGCAACAGTTATAAAGTAATCATTCTTGTTGATGGTACTAGCTGGCTCTCCATTGTTAGAACTTTGACCTGATGGTGCACTGGTACCACCACCTCCACATGCTGTGGCAAGCAGAGAAAATACTAATAATAAGGCAATGAGTAATACAGACTTTCTCTTCATCTTTTAATTCCTCCTCCAATATTGTTTTAAATACACCTTATATATTAGCAATTATCATGCCAGTTTATGAATAAGCAAAATGAAGGTTTTATATTGATTTCCGTCAATTCCAGGAAAAAAACAGCGGCAAAAAATGCCTAATAGGCATTTTTTGCCGCTATAGTCCATATTCCTTAATCTTGTTCCTTAAACCTCTTTCGCTAATACCAAGGATTTCGGCTGTGGCTTTTCTATGTCCATGATTGAGCTCTAGGGTTGCTTTGATCATGCGTTTTTCAATTTCATCCAAGCTCAGACCTATTAGCGAATCCACTTCTCTATCTATACAGATAGTACCTTGACCCATTTTTACCTTTTCTGGAAGATCGCTGAGTTCAATGGTGTCACCCTTAGCCATTAGGACACTGCACTCCATTATATTGGATAGTTCCCGAATATTTCCTGGATATGTGTAGTTCAAAAGCAACGCTTGGGCTTTAGAAGATAGCTTTTTTACCTGCTTTCCAAATTCTTTATTATATATTTCCATAAAATGATTAAAGAGCAGCGGCAAATCCTCTTTTTTTTCTCTCAAAGGAGGTAATTTGACTTCAATCACATTTAATCTAAAAAATAGGTCCTCTCTGAAGAGCCCCTCTTCCATAAGTTTTTTTAAATCTCTGTTGGTAGAAGCTAATATCCTCGCCTTTAATTTTATAGGTATATTGCTCCCCAAAGGGGTAAATTCTTTTTGCTCCAAAACCCTAAGAAGCTTTGCTTGAAGTGTCAGACCCATGTCCCCTATTTCATCTAATAGAATGGTCCCCTTATCCACAAACTCAAATTTTCCTACACTGTCTCTATCTGCCCCAGTAAATGCTCCCCTTTTATGTCCAAAGAGTTCTCCTTCTAAAAGGCCTTCTGGAATCGCTGCACAGTTTATTTCTACAAACTTTTCGCCATTTCTCTTTCCACCGTAGTGAATAGCCCTGGCTACTAATTCTTTACCTGTTCCACTTTCTCCAGTTATCAATACATTGGTATCCACGTCTTTAAGCTTATCAATTAACTCAAATATATTCTTCATGGATGGGCCCATTCCTAGGATCCCATTGTAAGAGTATTTCATTTTCAACTCATTATTTAAACGAGCTACCTTTTCATTCAGCCCTCTAAACTCCAATGCTTTATCTATGGTTATAATCAATTCCTCTATATTCAAAGGCTTCGTCAAATAGGTAAAGGCTCCGCTTTTAATAGCCTCTATTGTAGAGTCGATAGAACCATAGGCGGTCATCATTATAACCACAATATCCCTATCGATCTCTTTTATACTCTTTAACACATCCAGTCCACTCACCCGTCCTATCCGTAGGTCTAATAAAACCACATGGGCTCCATGTTCTTTTAATATCCTTAGTCCCTCCGTGGGATTGGTAGCGGTGGTTACCGTATATAGGTCCTCTAAGGCATAGGTAAGTGATGTACATATATTTTTCTCGTCGTCTATTATCAAAACACTATTTTTCATATCAATTCACCCCTAAAGACTAATGTTATTTCTGTATACTGATATTTAGAACTCTTTATAGATACTTTACAACTATTCATTTCCATCATTTGTATTGATAGAGGCAAGCCCAATCCCGTTCCCTTTTCCTTTGTCGTATAAAAAATATCATAGGCCCTTTCCAGTTCTTCTTTATACATTCCTATTCCATTATCAGAAATTGAAAGCTTTGCACAATCTTCCTCCTTGCTCCCTGCTATGATTATTCTTCCTTGGTAGGTATTATCCTGAATTGTCTCAATCTTCTCTTCAATCGCATCAATGGCATTCAGCAGAAAATTGATTAAGCCTTGCTTAATTTGGTTTTTATCTCCATAAACATATATATTTTCTTTCATATTATTTTCGTATTCTATATTTTTTTGCTCTAATACGGGCTTGAATAATGTTAAGCATGAGTTTACCAGTTCCTCCAATTGAAATCTTGTCTTGTTTTGCGACTTTGGCTTGGCATAATCAATAAGACTTTCAATAAGATTATTTACCCTTTCAATTTCTTCAGGGACCACGATAGCTATTTCTTCCTTAAATTTCTGATTGTCTATTTTTTTGGGGATTAATTCAATAAAGGTTTTAATCGTAGTGAGGGGATTTCTTATCTCATGGGATATGCCTGAAATAATCTGGGTGAGCGCACGATTTTTGTCTCTTTCCATCATTTGCTCTTTCAGCTTACTTTCCTGGGTAATATCCTCAATGGTAATAATTACACCCCTTAGTTTTTTCTCATAGTTGTGTAAAGGATACATGACATATCTATAAATAAACTCTTTATTATTTCGTGCGTACTTAAAATAATCACAGGTATAGCTCTTACCTTCTCTCATCACCCTATCCATGGTTCCTTCAAGCATCAAATTGATAGGCTCAACATTAAAAATCGACTTCCCCAGAGGAGGCTCCTGTAGATTAGCCATGGTTAAAGCAGAACTGTTAAATATAGAAATAATCCCCTCTATATCAAAAATAGCAATAGCTCTGGGACTGCTTTCACAAATGAGGTCTTTTAGCTCGCTATTGTTTCTAGTTTCGATGATTTGAGCCTCCAATTCTAAATTTGACTTAGACAGCTCCAGCGTTTTTCGCTTCACCTGTTCCTTTAACTGCATATTCCATAATATATTGATGAATAAAATGGCCAGCCCTAGAATTAAACCCATAATGCTTATTCGAATGATATTCTCTAGTCTTTTTGCCATTTTTGCTTCGTCCTTGCTTATCCATTCCAGATAGAGCTTTTCATATTCTCCACTAAGTTTAAGCTGGCTGATACCCTTATCCATTAAATTATACAGATTTCGATTATCTCCCCTCACAGCTATAAAATATTCTACAGGAGAAATATAACTGTCCATAATCATGTATTGGTCCGTCAGTTGATGTTTATTGAGTAAGTATTCTGCTGTATCTTTAACTCCCAATAAAAAATCTGCTCTATTTAGCAATAGAAGCTCAAAAGCATCTTCTTGATTAAAAGCTACATTGAAATTGATTAATCTTATATTTTGAAGAAAATTGAGTTCAACAGAATCATTCTCTACACTAGCTAAATAATTGGAGCTGTTTAAATTTTTCTGAATCTCATGACTATCTTCAATTTTAGCTAGCATACACACAAAAGATTGCACAATACTTTCTGTAAAATATACTTGCTCTGATAATATGGGGTCATATCTTAAGCCCAATATCAAATCAATACGACCATCAAGCAATCGCTCTACACTCAACTCTTTATTAAGAGGGATATAGTTTATATGAATATTGTTTTTTTCCGCAATCAGATTCAATATGTCTATATTAAGTCCTATTACCTTTCCCTCTTCTTCAAACTGAAAGGGCGGCAGGCTGGGATCAACAGCTACATTTAATATAATTGGAGGATTTTTATAGTAGGCCTCGCTGCTATTCTTTAGCCCAGATACTAGCAGGATTATAGTAAGCAATAAAAGTATACTTATTTTTCGAAGCTTCATCTTATCACCGCTTTACGATTAGTTTTTTTACTTTTTTATCCCATTTTCTAATTTCTATATCATTTTGTCTTCTCCTCCTTAAAGCTACAATTTCCTTGCTGGAACAAATAGACAAGTTCGAACCAATGGAGTACTATAAAAATAGCGTCTGCGACGCTTTCGCTAGGAAACCCTAGGTTTCCTTCGACGACAGCAAAGCTGTCTGAGCACCTTCCTGAAGGCGGCAGGGGATTTCATCCCCTACAACCCCTTTTTTTTATATGATAGAAAAGTAAAACTTTCCTATCATATAAAAAAACTCACCCCTTAGGTGAGTCCTTTTCTTAGAAGAAATCATTATAAGCTATCAGTTGGATAATTGACTTACAGTTATATTGGGATTTTTATATCTGCCTCTCTTGGCCGTTGCTTTCCCATATTCGATGGCGTGAACGGGACAAAGATTGATACAGGCTAGACATTGGGTACAGCTATCGCCCCAACTGGGTTTACTATCCACCTTTATGGTCTTGGTATTGCAAACTTTTTCACAAAGACCACAGGAAATACAATTGTCCTTTGCATAGAACTTTTTTGTATCCATAGCATGTTTCATAAAGAAAGAATTAATCATTGAAGCCAATATACTGGGCAGGGGACCTTTTATCACTTCAAATACATCTTTTTGGCGCATTTCTATTATTTGATTGATATGCGTCATGCTTTCATCAAGCTTCAACAGTTTTTTCTCCGCTTCCTCCTTAGAATCTACATCCATCCCCATGAGTATATAGTTATTAGGCATTACCACAGAAAATCCACTGCCCAATATCAGGTTTCTCTTTGCTAGATGTTGTTGTAATATGTTCATAGTATTGCCTATATTTTCCCCACAGGTGGCTACTGCAAATATATAGTTGTCCTTAAAATTATCCAGATCTAACTTTACAATAAAATCTAATATCATTTTCGGTGGTCCCCAGGCATACACAGGAAAAACAAAGCCCACCTTTTCATTCTCTTCCAGCGTATACTTATAGTTTTCTTCTCCTTTATTCATTAAAGAAGAAATAGATATAAGCCTTTCTCCATGATATTGAGACATGTTTTGAGCTACTTGCAAGGAGTTTCCCGTACCGGTAAAGTAAAATATCATATACATTTCCCTCCCAATTGTTTTTATTCGTTTGCTATTCACTTATTTAATCTTTAAGCGATGGGGTATTTTTATTCTATTTGGATAATCTATTATTTTGAAAGTTATTGGACTTTTTATATTTACGTCTGCAGGTATATGATATCCAATTTCTTCATAAACTTTATCATTTTTTACTGATGTAGAAGTTGAATATCCCATGGACTCAATTTTTTTTCCTGTAACGTCATAGAAACTACCCTCTAATATCTGATAATGCATATAGGGCATACCATCATTTTTCTCTAATAGAAATTTGAACAGTATCTCTTTATTTTCCCCTTTACCTGCTCTCCCGTTTAAAAAATACATCCCATCAAAGAGCAGCTTGTTATCAGGATTCTTAAGCAGTTCTTGTTTATCTAAATCCACAATAACTTCAAGCTTATCTTTATCTAAGCCTCTGATTGCCTCCCATTCCAGATAGATTTCCTTTGGCTTATTAAAATAATTACTTTGGAAATATATTTTTTTTGAATAGTCGTCAATAATAGAGGCACTCATGCCATTGGATATAGTGAGCCATTCTCCTTTTTCGTCTGTTATTTTTAACCCTTCAAAATCAAAGAGTTTTATTGTATTTCTCTCATCATATTTTACATCCAATACCATTCTTGTAGGATAGATGATGAGGGTATCGAAATATATCCTTTGGCCTTGTATTTCAACGGTTTTATCGATAGGGTACACTTCTTTAATAGCATTAAACTGTTCTTTGTCAATGGGTATATCTATCTCCCAAGTTCCAGCGATCTCT
>JBFNEZ010000009.1:0-51823 GCA_040797825.1 Thermotaleaceae bacterium
GTCCTAATTAAATATACGTTAATTTTATTAAGAATTCTTTCCTAATTATTCTATATTATACCTTTTTAAAAGAATATCATGCATCAGTTATAGTATAAATTTATATATATTAATATTTTGGTTACAATAGCAGTTGGAGGTGATATTTCTGCACATCATCTATCATTGTGTAGGAGGAGCTCATTCTTCTTCAATTGCTGCGGCCGTTCACTTAAACATGCTCCCTATCCATCCTAGGCCGACTGCTTCAGATCTGCTTAATATACCCTTTTATGATACTTTAGAAAGCATTGATAGAGGTAAAATTTTTCTTAGAGGCTTTGACGAATATGGTAATGCTGTATATAATATGAGCCGCCAATTTATTCCTCATCTATTGATTCCTGCTATTCTAGATATGTGGAAGGTTTTAGAGCAAAAAGAAGAGAACATTCTATTTGTTAATACAATGCCCTGTGTAAATATTTGGATGAAAATAGGAGGCTTTAGTTCCAGAAGATTAAAGTGGGTTTCCTTTGGTCGTCCTATTGTAACCAGGGGTACACTTCTTGCATATGATAACCTAGTAAATATTGTACTAGAAACCAAGAGTAAATTAGATTAGCTTTTTTCTAATTTGCCTTCAATTCTATCTATGGCCTCTTCAAAAGCTCTTTTTACATAATCTTTTTCCCTAGGATTATGTAAGAGATATTGAATTTTAAGTATAGTTTCTTTATTCCCTAATTTACCCAGGGCTTTAGCGGCATACTGTCTTACTTGAGGCTTCGCATCAAGTAAGGCTTTATGCAAATAGGGCAAACTGCTTTCATTGCCAACTTTTCCAATAGCTGAACAAGCCAAACGCCTCACATTTCCATGAGGATGCTGAACATCTCCATAGACTAGCTTTAGCAATCCTCCCAATCCTAGTTCACCAATCAACCAGATCATTAGCATCTTGTCTTCTGAATGATCTATTTCACCGTATCTGTTTAAAATCTCTTTTGCCAAACCCCTTTTCTCGTGAGCAGGCATGCTAGCTAAAATGTTTTTTCTCTCTCCTTTATCTAACTCTATTAATCGTTCTAGCAAGGTTTTTTCCGTTCTTCCCTTGTAGAACACTTCCCACTTTGCCTGTATCAAATGATGATTAATTTCCTCAATGCTTAGTCTTCTTATTTTTGCGATAAGATGCACGTCTTTTCCTTCTTTATACAATAAATAACTAATTAAATGATCTTGTCCTTCTTGTATATGCTGCCAAGAAAGGTCTTTTTCTCTTTTATCTTTCATCATATTTCTCCAAAATAGCTTACAGAATAAAGTTTTGATATCGATTATAATCAGCTGTATTTAGGGAGGTTTCTATAAAAACGCCATCTTCTCTATATTCTGTCAAAAGTATTTTAGTTTTATCACATAGATAGGATACAATATCTCCCCGATCGTAGGGTATCAATAGAGAAACTTTTTGAATATTTTGAAACAACTTCACTTTCACCGCTTCTAGCAAGGCTTCTATCCCTATTCCTTTTAAAGCCGATATCTGTATGATATCCTCTCCCCTTGGTATCAAAGGACTTTCTTCTTCAAATTTATCAACCTTGTTCATGACAAGAAGCATAGATTTGTCCTTTACACCTAATTCTTGCAATACACCTTCTGTTACTTTTTTCTGCATCTGATAATCCCGGTTGGTCACATCTACCAAGTGAATAATTAAATTGGCTTCTTGCACCTCTTCTAGAGTCGCTTTAAAAGCATTGATAAGACCATGGGGTAGTTTACTAACAAATCCCACAGTATCAATAAGGATAAATTCTTCTTTATCTGGAAGTACTACTTTTCTATGAGCAGTATCCAATGTAGCAAAGAGCATGTCCTCTGTATAAACATTCTTTTCTTCTGAATGATAGCCTGCATATTCTAAAATTTTGTTCATAAGCGTAGACTTGCCTGCATTGGTATAACCAACAAGAGCCGCAACAGGTATTTCACTTTTCTTTCTTTTCCCTCTCTGTACTTCCCTGTTTTTTTTGATTTCCTCTAACTGCTCACTTATGTCATTAATTCTATCAAGAATATGTCTTCGATCTAATTCTAACTTTTTCTCCCCTGGTCCTCTTGTACCAATGCCAGCACCTGTTCTGGATAAAGACCTTCCCAGACCTACTAAACGGGGTAGTCGATATTTTAATTGTGCTAATTCTACCTGAAGCTTACCTTCCTTAGACTGGGCTCTTTGGGCAAAAATATCTAAGATTAGCGTAGTTCGATCAATTACTGTGACCTCAATCAATTCCTCTAGATTTCGAATTTGCGCACCTGATAGTTCATCATTAAAGATTACCAGATTGGCATCCAATGCCCTACACATTAGCTGTATCTCTTCAGCCTTCCCTTTTCCTATGTAGTAAGTGGCATCTATACGCTGTTTATTTTGTGTTACTTGATCTAGCACCTTAGCTCCAGCTGCTTTTGCTAACTCCTCCAGCTCTGCCATAGAGTTCTCTATAGTTGTAATTTCATCTCGACTTCCAGTACCAACCCCTACAAGGATGGCTCTTTGTTCTATGTGTTCAATAAGTTCGTTGTTTTCATTAAATTGCATATCTTCACCAACCCTATTTTTTCTATATCTTTTATTATACTCTAAAACTATATAAAAGCATCAAATTCTTTTTGTTTTCTTATAGAGTGAAGCAGCTCAGACTTAACTCCGAGCTGCTTCTTTTCTATAGAACTTCTATACTTCCTCCCGCCTGAGCAATAGAGTGGGCAATTGTATTCCATCCAATACCTCCAGCCAGTATTGGCAGTCTAATGATCAAACAAATGCCACTAGGAGAAGCAATTTCAATAAGATTGAGCAGATTAATTACTGCCCCTGCTGGGATATTGATGCGAAAAACTGTTCCTGGTAATTGGGGGCAGCCATGAATAGGTGGTTTTACACAGCTTGCTTGTATAGGTGTGATTTGCATTTTCCTTACCTCCTCTCTTTTTGCACTACATACTATGTAGTTTAGAAAAAAAGGTGACAAGCAGTAAGGGTGCATACACAAGATAAGCAATTATCCAATTTACTCTCTAGACTTGTTCCATTTTCTTCCCAAAGCCAATTCGATAGCTTTATTTACAAAGCCCTCACTTTCCTTCAAATAATTTCGCACTTCAGCTATACTACAGCCACTTTCCCATAGCACTATAGCTTCTTTCACATTCCAATCAGTCTTTTCTAACATAGCAATTGCCTGATATTCATCATTATTTTGGGTTACTTCTTTTAATATTCTAATAGCCCTTTCTTTAAGCTTATGATTACTAGTCTGCAGATCCACCATTAAATTTTTATAGGTCTTACCTAATTTTATCATAGTTGTTGTACTAAGGATATTGAGTATCATTTTCTGAGCCGTTCCTGACTTGAGTCTAGTTGAACCAGATATTACCTCAGGTCCTACGATTACCTCTATTATTACATCAGAATATTTTAGTATTTTTGATTGGGGATTGCATGATATTCCAATAGCTTTTGCACCAATCTCTTTAGCATATTTTAAGCCGCCTATTACATAGGGTGTTCTTCCGCTGGCAGCAATACCAATGACCACATCTTTGTGATCTAAAGCTTCTTTTTTCAAATCCTTTACTGCTGCCTCTTCATGATCCTCAATCCCTTCAACTGCTTTTCGTAAAGCCACATCTCCTCCGGCAATAATTCCTTTTACCAATTCTGGATCTGTGTTAAAAGTAGGTGGACATTCTGATGCATCCAGCACCCCAAGTCTTCCACTAGTCCCAGCTCCAATAAATAGCATTCTTCCACCTCTTTTTAATGCTGAAACCGTAAGTTCTACTGCATCAGAGATTTGTGGAATTACTTTTTCAACCGCGTAAGCAACGGTTTTATCTTCATTGTTAATACAGGTAACAATTTCTCTAATACTCATACTATCTATATCCACTGTATTTCTATTTATCTGTTCCGTTATCATACCGATTACTTCGTTTGCCATATTTATATCTCCCTCGTAGCTAAATATGAAAATCTACAAATTTCTGCCCTATTTGTTGGTAAAGGCTACATACAGCTTTTGTAGCAGAAATATCTTCTTTAATTATAATGAAATCTTCCAAGTACTCACTCAACCGATTCTCAAAACTAGTCTTTACATAGGAGTTGCTGTGAAATACACCCCCCTTAATCCCTATTTGTATCGGTTCATTGAATTTTAGTCTATTATAAACAATACTAGTAATATCCGCTAAGGACTTCCCAGCTTCAGCTAGAAGTTTTTTAGCTTCTGCACTTTCCTTCTGAGACATATTTAGAATGATAGGAAACAATCCAGCAATTTCATTTTTTTGTGAATTGTATATGAAATGTTTTATATTTGATGGATCATAGGCACCTATTTTTCTTAGTAGCGCTTTACTGAGTTCATCTAATTCCATTTCATGATCCCATAAATAAACTATTTTTTTAAATGCTTGAAGAACAATATGGTATCCGCTGCCTTCATCTCCTAGTAAATGCCCCCAGCCCCCTGCCATAGCTTCTTTATCCTTTCTTCGTCCATAGCTGCTAGAGCCAGTGCCAGCAATGGTTATAATTCCACTTTCACTTCCAAAATAGGCTTGATAACTCATGAAAATATCCGTTAACACAATGGTAGGTATACCAAATTTATCATTTAGATAACTCCTAATAGATTCTTTACTATTGCCCATTTGAGCTCCTGCAAGACCTATTGCAATCAATCTGCAATTTCTAGTGCTTAACACTTCTAATACCTGTTTTATCAAGACTTCAAGGTTTTTTATAGTTTTCTCTTGACTAACTGTCGGATTCCCAAATCCCCCTATTTTTTTTATTATGGGTTTATTTTCCATATCATAAGCAATCAGCTCAGACTTGGTAGCACCTGCATCAATACCGATTAAATAATCCATGTTTACCCCTCTTTATCATTGTTGAATGGCACTAAATGCCATATTATGAATATGCCTTCTTAAGTCAATTAACTTTGTGTTTTTTCTGGTTGGATGAACTCTATTGGTTAATAAAACAAAGCCCTTTTTATTATCTAGATCTATGATGATAGAAGTACCTGTAAATCCCGTATGATAAAGTGTTCTTTCTCCAGCTGCATCACAAAAAATATTGGTTTTTCTATTTAGCATCCACCCCAGTCCCCTCTCCGAATTTGCATATGGGGTATAGGAGCTTGCCATCAAAGAAATAGTAGATTGATTAAGTATCCTCTGCTCTTCAAAGACCCCATCCTTTAGATACATCTTTACAAAGTTTGTAATGTCTCCTATGGTAGAAAAAAGACCAGCATGACCTGCAATGCCTCCTAAGAGATAGGCTTTTTCGTCATGAACAACGCCTCTTATTATCTCATTTCTCAATTCACAGAATTCAGTAGCTGCACATCTCTTTATGTAGGCCTCCTTTGGATTAAAAAATGTCTCTTTCATTTTTAAGGGTTTAAATAGATTTTTCTGTACAAACTCTTCAAATGAACCTGTTAACTGCTCAATGATTAGACCAAGGAGTATAAAGCCTATATCTGAGTAAACTACCTCCTTTTCAAATCGACTAGGTTTTATAGAAGAGTTGTATACGCCATGAAGGAGCTGCTCTTTATTCATATTCGTCCAATCAATATCTGCATCTAAGCCCGATGTATGGGTTAATAGATGTCTTATACAGATATCCCGCTGACTACATAAAGGTAAAATCTCACAAATCTCTGTATCCAGTGTTATATATCCTCTCTCTATTAAAAGCATAATACAGCTAGTTGTAGCAATCACTTTGGTTAAGGACGCCAAATCATAGATGGTATCTTCTTCTACTGGTATTGACTCTGGTATCATCTGTGCCTTACCTAAAAAGCCCATACAGCTATGTTCCTGATCCAATAAGGAAAAAGAAGCCCCTGGAAAGACACCCTCCTTAATCAACCTATGTAAATAATCCTCTAAACACCGAACTCTTTCTTCTATTATCATTCCATCTCCTCGCTATTCTTTTAGTCCTCCAATAAGAAAGCCTTTGTAGATTCTATCTTGAAATAACATATATACCAGAATTGTAGGTATTGTAGCTACAATTACTGCCGCAAATAACACAGTCCATGAAGCATTGTATTGCTGCTGTACCTGCAGAGTTCGAAGTCCTACTGCTACCGTTTGCATTTTAGGATTTGTCAAAACAATAGAAGGAATAAAGTAGTCATTCCAAATATTTATTGCTGTTATAATCCCTACTGCAATAGAAGCTTCCTTTGCCATAGGAAACATAATTTTCCAAAAAACAGTAAAATCATCTGCCCCATCCATAAAAGCTGCTTCTGCATAACTCCAAGAAATTTTTTTAAAAAAAGAATAATAGATGAGCATATTCGTTCCCATTCCCACTGCATACATGATAAGTAATCCATATAAATTAAAAAGTCCTGTCTTTTTAAGAAAAACATACAGAGGAGCTAGGGTTCCCGTGGTTGGTAATAAAAAACCAATTATAGTCAGGGCGTAAATAAACCGATTTCCTTTGAAATCATATTTTGCTAATATATAGGCTGTCATTGCAGAAAAGATAAGCTGTGCTCCTGTACCAATGATAGTTATTATTGTACTCAGTGCAAAATAGGATAGCATATTGGTTTCCTTCATAGCACGAGCGTAATTTGTAAAACTATAAGATTCTGGCAAAGCCCAAATATTTTTATAAAATTCAGCTATACCTTTAAAAGAATTGATGAACACCCATATATAAGGAAATATTAGAGAAATCGCATAAAATATTAACAGTACCTCTGCTATGAATAAAACTGGGCGACTAAATTTTCTTTCCACCTTCTTTCACCTTCCCATTCTTTTGGAATCAACTCCATTTTTTCTCCATTCTGTCAAGATAAGCTTTAATCATATAGACTGTTATGAAACCAAGAATAGCCATAGTGATTCCCGCTGCCGATGCCAGTCCATAATTTCCCTCTCCCAAAACTTCATCTACTACTTTAAGGGCAATATTAGAAGTTCCATATTCTCCATTGGTAAGGAGTTTTGGATGTAAAAAAACTCTGAAAGCAGCTGTTGCGCCTATAATAGTTACTGTTGAAATAGTAGGCCAGACATTTGGAATAATAATATGGATAAATTCTTGCCAATTAGAAGCCCCATCTAATTGTGCCGATTCAAGTATTTCCTTTGGAATTTTTGCAATCGCTCCACCTAATATTAGGTTATTCCAGCCAATGCCTGCCCAAACACAGTATAAAAACACTACGCCTAATGCCGTTCTGTGATCCCCCAGCCATATTCGTTTATATTGCACCATTCCCAATAAATCTAATAATCCGTTAACTATTCCTTGGTTAGGAGCCCACATAAAGGACCAAACCATGGTTAAAATTACAATAGAAATGATATTGGGGATAAACAATACCGTATTAAAAAATCTATAGAGAGGTATCTTTTTAGAAAGGACGTAGGCCACAATTAATGATATAGGAACAATCACCAACACATTAAGACCTAACCACAAGAAGGTATTTCTAAAAGCCACACCATAAGAGGCAGTGTTATTAGATATTTTTTGAAATAATTCCAAATAGTTTTCTAAACCGGCAAATCTCATTTTACCAGTAAACTTATTTAGCCTTTGAAAAGAATAAAGAAAGGTCTGAATATTCATATATAAGGTAAAAACAAACCAATTTAACAAGGGCCATCCTAACATGGAAATGATAAAAACAATTTTTTTCCAGTTTATTCTTTTAGGTTCCTTCCCTTTTGGCATTATAACTTCAGCTTGAGATCCCATCTTGTTTTTGGCAATTTCCATTGGTCTTTCCCTCCTTTCAATCTCTAGTTAAATTATCTTTAGTCAAGTAGAATCCTATGGATATAGGCCTTCTACAATCAGTTTTTCCTTCTTATAGGCCCACATCCATAGGTATAAGTATTCTTTTAGTAAATTAGTTTCCTAAATCCTTTTTTACCTTCTCAAATTCAGTGGCAGCATCTTTCTTAAAAGCTTCAGCAACCTGCTTTGGTGTCATCTCCCCCGTAGCGATCTTTGTTAAATAATCATTCCCAAGGGTTTTATACATAAGTGGATTGCTGCTAGCATCTGTAAATTGGTAGTAATTTGGATTTTGTATAATATCTTGACAACTCTTTGTAAATTCTGAAACCGCTACATTGTCCAAATCATATTTAAAAGGTCTTAGCCCTCCTGCTAGTTTTGCAAAAGCCTCACAAGATTCTGGGCTTAGGGAAAATAGCAAGAATTCTTTTGCTGCTTCTGGATAGGCAGTTTTATTGTAAATAGAAACATAATCAGGCATATTTATGAAAGAAACTGGCGTATCGATTTGTCCATCCTGAGGAATAGGTGCCATCACAATTTCATATCCTTCTGGCCAAGCGTCTGACATCTCTTGTTCTAACCAATAGCCATTTAATATCATAGCAACTTTATTGTTGATGAATTCCATCTGTACTTGAGTATGATCCAAGGCTGTTGTTCCTTCCATAATCCATCCTTTTTTGAATAATGTATCAAATTTTTCCCATGCTTTTAAAAGGGCAGGATCTCCATATATCTCAGGATCTGATGGATTTTTAAATTCATTGGCAAATCTTTGAGGCCCTAATTCCTGTATTTGCCAAGTTCTCATAAAAGGTCTTACATAGTTTGGATATTTTCCGGGATAGGTTATTGGAGCGATTCCATCAGCTTTTATGGTCTCGCATAGGGTTTCGAATTCAGACCAGGTCTTAGGATACTCCCACCCCTTTTCTTTAAACATCTTCCCATTATATACAACACTCATAGGTCCTGCTGACCAGGGTACTGCATATTTTTTAATACCTCCATTATTTTCACCTAAATCAAAGAAAAATTTATCCTTTGCAGCATCCGATATGTAATCTTTTAGAGCTAAGTTGATCCCTGGCACCTTTTCATCATAAAGCTCTGTCATATCCATTACCAAGCCTTGAGGGCCCCACTCTTCCCATTTACTTCCATTTGTCATAAATACATCTGGTGCATCTACACCACTTTCAATAATGGGTATAATGGTCTCTATCAATTTTGCATCCCCTACTAGCTCAATAGTTATATTCTCATGAGTTTTCTCAAATTCTTCCTTCAGCCATTTTTGCCATCCATCTCCAAAACCTGCTTGAAAGAACATTACCTTTAACGTGACTTTTTCATCGGCAGATGTACTAGAGTCCCCTGCTGGTACTGCCCCCTTTTCACCACAGCCTGATAGTGTCATGCCCAACATGACTAAAATAAGCATTACTGATAATATTTTGCTGCTTCTTTTCATCCCTGCTCCCCCTTTATTTTTTGTGTTTTTTATAGAAAAAAAATCCAAAACCTTCAAAATAATGAAATTTTATTTTAAGTATATTATAATACTATAAAAATTTTTTTCAATATAGAAATAGATCTTTATTTTTAAAATTTTATATACTGAACAAATATAACAAAAACTCAAATAGAAAGAATCTACTTGAGTTTTTGTTATATTATTTAAATTTTAAACTGGATATAATATGTCCTGTCTCCCTTACATAGTCAGGAATAGTATGGTAGCGGGCTTTCATCAAACACATAAACAATATATCAATAATTGTCAACTGTGCTATTCTCGAAGAAATTGCACCCACCCGGAGGTGTTGTTCTACTTCTATGGTGTTAATATTAATATCAGAAATAGCACTAACAGGATTTCGACCTAATCTGGTTATAGAGATCGTAGTTGCACCTCTCTCCCTACATAGCTTTAAGGCATTATATACTTCCTGTGTCTTCCCGCTATTAGAAATAGCAATGGCAACATCATTTTTATCAATATTGGCCGCCGCCACCAATTGTAAATGGTAATCGCTATGCAGACTCGTTAACATGTTGATCCGAACTAGCTTATATTGAAAATCTAAGGCTACAATATAAGAACTGCCTATACCAAAGAGATGAATACATTTTGCTTTAAGAATTTCTTTTACAGTCTTCTCTATTAGATGAGGTTTTATAATAGCAGCCGTATTCTTGATAGCGTCCATATTACCCATGGCTATTTTTGAAATAATCTCTTCTGTGGAATCATTCACAGAAATTGCCTCATATAGATTCTCCGTGTTTATATTTTCCTTAGAAGTATCTTTGGCAATCGCTATTTGCAAAGCTTTAAATCCACTATAACCTATTTTTTTAGCAAGACGAACCAATGTAGCAGGACTCGTACCTGTGGCATTTGCAATTTCATAGGTGGTCATATTACATACTTCATTGTAGTTCTGCATTATGTACTCTACGATTATTTTCTCTGCCTCTGTGAAGTCATGCTTCATACCATTGAAAATCACCATGTTGCTCATTATACTTCTCCCTTCAACTGGTTCTATCCCTATCTACTAGTTTTAAATTATTATATCTCTTTCACTTTATCATAGTCAATTTTACAGATATTCAAGCACCATCCCCACTCCAACTTCTTTTACGTTAGCAGCTCTACTCAAGGCTATTTTTGAATATAGATCTGTACAATGACAAGCATACAAACTTCTCAGATTTTGGTGTTTAAAATATTCTACCGTTTATTCTAGCAACCATAGGATAAGATTATAAAATATACAAAAGAGCTTTGATTATTTTTATTACATACTGCCTTTTTTCAGCATCTCTATAGAAACCCTAGATAATTTGAATACTTTTATTCATCAAAATGATCAGCTTCATAGATATAATTAGCAGAGCAAATATATAAATAGTCTCAAATAACCGTCCCCACTTACTACCAGTACACATGATAGGTATGGATATTCTTCTATCCAAAAATCTAAAAATCCCGTTATATATCCTATAATTTTTAAAGAGTGTATGTATGCCTATCTTCTGAAAAATTAGAGGTAAACTGGAAATGGGTACTCCTTGAGAAGTAAAAATATCTCCCAAATATAAATGGCTGGCATAGCCTATGATAATTGGAACAAATAGATCCTCTAATCCAACTCCTTTAAGAACATATACTGACGCAATTGAAAAAAGAGCCAGTCCCTCTGGAGAGTGCAAAAATGTCCTATGTGGAAATATTGCTGTTCCTATAAGTAATACTCCCATAATATACAAGGCTGGATCTTGTATATGCTCATAATTATATATCATTACGCCCATTCCTGAACCTACATAAATCAAAAGTATAAAGCTTCTCTTAATGCACTTTGTACCTTTTCTAAGGAGCTTTAGGGTACCCATATAGATATAACCAATCACAGGAGTATTCTTTAAAACCCACTCTCCTTTATACCCTATAACACCAAGGATGACAAGCAAAATTGCCATTCCGTATACAATAACTTGTGCGTACCTTGCTATATTTAGAAACTCTATTTTCCCAATGAGCCTTGTTATAAAGGGAGCAAAATAGAACAATACACCTCCAATACCAAAAGTGACCATAGTCCTTATTATCTTTCTTAACATCTTTTCTATATATTCAGTTACTTTTATAGCTGTTCCAGTTATTGGGTTTGAACGATTAATTTTGCTATCCTCACAATCTCCATCCGCTACAAGAGCAGAGATACCCGCCGCCAGCATTCCTGCTATACTGATATTTTGATGCTGCAGAATATTGAAGTCCATATTATCAAATGCAGCCGATGTAATAACATAGGCTAATATGCCAATTTTAAAATGGGTCTTACCCGTCATTTGTATCAACTCCTTTTAAAATACAAAGATAGGTATCCCTTTCAACGCTATCATCTTTAGTTATTATATCAAGTTCTATATTAACTTCAAAGTCATATTTATTTAGGTGACTCCTTCTGCTTTGATGATCATCATATTTTAAAATAACAGATTCTATCACGCCTCCTTCTATCAGAGGAATCTCCACTTTTATTTTTAACAGCTCTTGTATTCAATGTAGTTTTTGGCTCAATTAACACTTTTGGGCTTCAATATTCGTTAAAAAGGCTAAGCTAGCTTTATTTAAACTTATTCGGAAAGGGATTTCGGCATAATATTTAGCATTTGATTTTCTGGAACGAAGATATAGCTTTGAGGCACTTTTCCTACAATAACAGTTTCCGCAATTGGAACAGAGGTCTCTACAGAGGTGGTATTTGATGAGAAAGGCACAATAATTCGCACCTGAGTATTAACTACCAGATAAATTTTATGTCTTGTCTGATTTATACCAGATTGTTCAAATTGAGTTTTGAAATCTACATTTACCATCCCAATAGGTGTAACATTAATATTGATTTTGGGTCCATATTGAGCAAGCAATTGACTTCCAAACACATTTCCTAGAGGTACATTTACAGAGGATGCTTTGATCTGCTTAATATTATCCTGTACTGTCAAAGCTACTTCAGATGCCAATCGATTCATCATAACAGTATTGGCCTGCATCATCGTAACATTTCCCTCTGTATCGGTACGAATAAAAATTAAATCCTGATATTTTATGTCATCAGAGACTTTTGAATTCACAGATTCATTGATTGCTCTCGTTGCAATCTCCCTTGCTTTCCCATGTGTTAGTTAATGGCAACTTTACAGTTGACCGATCTATACACGAAATATTATTGAACCATATTTTAATTTCTCCAATTTTTTTATCTTGATTTACAATGACATCACTTACAATCGCAGAGATTAGTTGTCGCAGTTGCTCTCTTTCTACATTTTCTGTCAGTATGTCTTTGATTCTCCATATGTAGCTCATGAGCATTTCCTTATCTATATCTTCTATCAATCCACCCTGTAATCTTTGAATTTTTTTATTTCGCTTATTCCTTATCACATTGATTTCATTTTGCCTTTGCTCAATTTCACTTTGGATTTGCTTATGGTTTAATGTAGGCGTTTTTGAAATAAACTCAATTAAGTTCTTTATTTCATCCATTTTATGCTGTACTTCTTTTTCCAGTTGAATTAACTCTTCACGTAAAGGCTTATTTTTATCTCTATTTTTTTCATTTATCGCTTCTATTGTAAATTGAAGTATTTCCTCATCAGAAAAAATTTTTATTAGTTTATCAAGTACATCAGATTCAATTTTTTCTTCATTAACAAGGAATGACCTGCATCCACCTTTATTATGGTAAGTTTGACATTGATAATAGGTAATATATTGTCTCTGTCCATTTACAATTCTACTACTAGCCCTCTTTGTCACCATACCTTGTTTGCAGAAAGGGCATTGTATAATTCCTGATAAAAGATGAATACTTTTGAGGTCTTTTCGTCTTGTATACTTTGATCGTATCATCTTCTGAACCAAATTGAATCTGTCTAGACTAATAATAGGAATGTGTGAGTCTACGCTAATGATAATTGTATCCTTATTGGGGTTCGATCGAGGATTGCTCACGCTGTCTATGATTTTATTATATGACTTTTGTCCAATATAAACTGGATTTGATAAGGTTCTCTTTATCTGTTGTATGTTCCATTTGGCCCCTTTTTTAGTTTCTACTTCTGATTTATTCAGATAATTCATGATCTTGGAATAACCCCATCCTTGTATATATAAATCAAATATTTTTTTTACAACCTCTGCTTCTCTTTGGTTTATACACAATTCACCTTCTACAGCATCGTAGCCATATACAACGCCCCCATTCCATCTTCCCTTTTTAGCATTATCCATTAATGACATTTTTACATTCTCTGCTAGGGTATTTCTTTCTAGTTCTGCGAACGTACCTAGTATTTGTAGAAAAGCCTTTCCTAAATGGGTAGATGTATCAAAGGGCTCTGTACAACTGATTAGTGCTACCTTTCGTTTTTCAAGTTCTTCTACTATAGTTAAAAGGTCTTTTAAGTTTCTAGATATCCGGCTGATCTTCCAAACCAAAACAATATCAAATAATCCTTTGGCTGCATCATTTAGCATCTGCTGCAATTGAGGCCTATTGATATTTCGACCTGACAAACCAGCATCCTGATATATGCCTAGAAACTGATACTCATACCTTTCGCAGAAATCTTCTAGGTTTGACTTTTGTGCATCTAATGATAGCCCTTCATCTGCCTGCATTTGAGTACTTACTCTGGTATACCCAATAACCCGCTTCAGCATGATTCCATACCTCCATAAATATAATGACTATCTTGAATGCAGCATAAGATAGCCATTAAAGTTCTAGGTTGTATTTTCACTATCCCCATTTTTGTCATTGGCATTTCTTAGCATTTCCTCATAAATAATATCTGCTAGCAAATGGGCAATTACCTTCTTTTGTTCGGTGCTTATAGGAATATTCATATACATGCCCCCTCTGGTAATGTATATGAGTATATAATTTGTCCAGTTTCCTACTTTCTTAACTAATTTTTATCCTATTGTTCAACAATCTATATATAGATAAACATTATAATCATACTCTAGCATTTCTTCCTTTTATAAAGTTGGCACAATAATTGCTTTATATATGTGAAATCTCTTTACTTGTACACATATATATAATTTTGAGGAGGACTAATTATGGGTTTACCAAATGATAGCGGCTTAAAGCTATATTCAAAACACAGGAAAGGCAAGAAAAATCTAATTACAGATATCAAAGGTGTAAAAGTTGGAAGCATTACTCTGCAAAAAGACAATGTCAATACAGGCATTACTGTTATTTTTCCTCACGAAGGCAATATTTTTCAGGATAAAGTTATGGCGGCAGCAGCAATTTTAAATGGTTTTGGAAAAAGCATGGGCTTGTTGCAAATAGAAGAATTGGGAACAATTGAAACGCCAATCATCATGACAAATACACTCAGTGTAGGAACAGCGGCAACAGCTTTGACAAAATATATGCTGCAACAAAATAAGGATATAGGTATTACAACAGGAACTGTAAATTGTCTGATTACGGAATGCAACGATGGCAGATTAAATGACATTCGAGGTCTTCATGTAACAGAAAAAGATGTCTTTAGGGCTCTAAATTCGGCTTCGGAAGATTTTGAAGAGGGTGCAGTTGGAAGTGGAACCGGTATGTGCTGCCTGGGTCTGAAAGGCGGCCTGGGCTCTGCCTCAAGAATTATAGATGTGGATGAAAAAGAATTTACCATCGGTGCCTTGGTAATGTCTAACTTCGGTTCTTCTGGAAATTTAACAATTGGAGGAGATCCTATAGGCAGCAGAATAAAAGAAGCTTTAGATATAAAAAAAGATGAGGGCTCTATTATTATAATCATAGCCACAGATATTCCTCTTTCTGAAAGACAATTAAAAAGGATAGCTAAGCGAGCTGCCATATCTCTTGCAAGAACTGGGTCCTATATGGGTAATGGCAGTGGAGATATTGCCATAGCTTTTACCACTGCAAACCGAGTTCCTCACTATAGTCTTACAGATATTATTGAAACAAAGATGTTCTTTGACGATAACATAGACAAGGTTTTTGAGGCTTCCGTAGAGGCGATTGAAGAGGCAATCATAAGTTCGCTTTATCACGCAAAAACCACTGTAGGCTATTTGGACAAAGAAGTTAAAGCATTAAGCGACTATTTATAAATTGAAGCCATGAAGCATAAAAGCAAGAGAATATACTCTTGCTTTTATGTATCATGCTAATAATCTCATGTATACTATTGAATATTTCTAAAATTACCATCTGCGTCAGTAACTACATCGCCAAGGTAAAATCCGCCGGTAGGGGTATGCACGATTCCTTGGATTTCAGATCTCCAACACCGATATCCGTTATTGTCTACAAGGGGAATAATTGTACAAAAATCGAATAGTTTTTTCTGAATAGCCGTAATTTGCTCAGTTCTTTCATCATAATCAACTGTTTTTCTAGCCTTGGCTACCATTGCGCTGTAGTTTTCAGGATCTGGATTCGTACATGCAGCGTTTCTATTGCAGAATTTATCAACGAGTAAAAATGGCTCTGACCAACCTAATCCTAAGTAAGCCATTTGAAAATTGCCATCAACTACATCTTGATTTACATATGACCAATTCTGTGTCTTTATTTTCATGTCAATTCCAACTGCCTTCAAATCTATTTGAAGAGATTGTGCAACTTTTTTTGCTGTTTCTGTATCTCTACAATCAAATTCGAATACAAAGTTTTTTCCATCCTTATCTACAAAACCATCATTATTCGTGTCTATCCAACCAGCATCGACCAATAACTGTTTTGACCGTTCAGGATCGTATCCATAATTGGTATTATAGTAATCAACTGCCTCTTTTGAATAGTTCAAGCATTTTCTTAACACCAAGCTGTGTGCAGGTGTTTCAAACTCACTCAAATAAGCTGCCAGATTATCTCTGCTGATCCCATGGATAATAGCTTTACGAACATTAATGTCCTGTAAAAGTGGATCTGTCATGTTAATTTCTGCATAATTGACTTCTGCACCATAGGCTTCAAACATATCAATATTTTCCGAATTCTTTAATTCGTCATAGTATTCCGACGGAACGGTTGAAAGGACATCATAGTCACCATTTTTAACACCCTGTGCAAATGTAAAACTCTCCCCAGAGAAAACAACCTTTATAGTTTTTACAGGAGAAGGTCCCTGATTCTTCAACATCGGATTGTGTGTTTTGTAGCCTTCGTTAGCTTTCAATATTGCATATGCACCTGGCTGGTATTCATCAAGATAATATGCTCCGTAAGGATGACATCCCCAAAGTTTTTCATCAGCAGACATATTCTCAATTTCATCTTTGTCAATCAAGCCTACAAAACAACTCTGGAAATTGTACAGCATATCTGCCTGATATTCGCTTAAATGAACAATAACATTTCGTCCATCCACTTCCATTGACTTAATGGCTCCGTATCCGTCTGCATAAGGACTGACTTTCAAACCGTATTCAACACTTGCAATAAAGTCCTCAGGTTCAACCTGCTCACCAGTGGAATACTTCATACCTTCAGGAAATGTAAGTGTCCATGTCAGACCATCTTCACTCCATTTAGACTCTGAAGCAATTCCCGGAAGCACATCTCCTGTTTCCGGATCTTTTTCAAGTATGGGATCCGCCAACAAACACTGCATATCATTCCAAGATGATACCTGAAAAAGATCTACACCTTCCCAGGCAGAATCCTGAATTATCAGGGTTTTTCCTCCTACCCCTCCGTCAGTACTAGTACTTTTACTACAGCCGGAAAAGCTTGTCAGTGAAAGTACTAAAGCAAAAACTAATGTAAGTTTAAGCATTTTGTCTTTTCTCATCTTTTTTCCCCCTCTGATTTAAATTAGTTATATTAAAATATATGCTAGTTTAACTATCATATATATTCTAAAAATTTTTCACCATAGATTTATATTTGAAACAGGCTACCTGATGTCCATCTGGAAATATAATATTTCGAGGTGTTTCATTCGCACATTGTTCTGTCACATAAGGACACCTTGGATGGAAGTGACATCCTGACGGTAAGTTAATTAGACTTCCCGGGTCCCCCTGCATTATATACTTCTCTTTATGCCTATCATGAGGATCAAGTATTGGAGATGCTGCCATCAAACCTTCTGTATATGGATGCTTAGGATTTTTAATTACCTCCTCAGTAGGGCCAAATTCAACAAGCTTACCCAAATACATCACTGCCACTCTATCACTTATATAGCGTATTACATTAAGATCATGGGTGATTACCAGATATGTCAAACCCAAATTTTCTTGTAAATCAAGTAATAAATTTAATATTTGCGCTTGTACTGAGATATCCAGAGCTGAGGTAGGTTCATCTAATACCATTACCTTTGGCTCAAGAACCAAGGCTCGTGCAATGGCAATACGTTGCAATTGGCCTCCTGACAACTGGTGAGGATAGCTGTTGAGGTATCTTGAATCCATTTTAACAAGTTCCAATGATTCAGTAGCCTTTTGCTTAGCAAGCTTCTTCGGTATACCATGCAGTACTAACGGCCTCATAATAGAGTTCATAACCGTGTTACGTGGATTCAAATTTGACGCGGGATCCTGAAAAACAACTGCAACATCAGTACGAAATTTTTCCATTTCTTTGCTGGTTGCTCTTGAAAGATTTATTCCATTGAATACAACATGCCCCTCTGTAGGTTCTGTAAGATTTAGTATTACTCTTGCCAAAGTAGTTTTTCCACTTCCCGATTCTCCAACTAAACCAATAATTTCACCCTTATTGATGTTAAACGTAACATCGTCCACTGCCTTTACATAGATCTTTTTGTTCATTAACCCTTTATTTATTGTAAAATACTTTTTTACATTGTTTAATTCAATTACCGCTTCACCCATTATTCCTCACCACCTTTTCCAGATGACAATTAAAGGAATGTGTTTCTGCAACTATTTTTTGCTCAGGATCCTTTGTTTTACAGATACCTATGGCATAGGGACATCTGTTTTCAAATCTGCATCCAGGACGGTTCTCCGTTAGCCTTGGAACACTGCCCTCTATCGTCTGTAAACGTCCTTCCGCTTTAGTTTTTCTTGGCAGCGCTCTCATGAGTAGTTTAGTATAAGGGTGTTTCGGGTTGTCAAATATGTCAAACACGGTTCCTTGCTCTACAACTTCTCCTGCATACATCACTGCAACTTTGTCAGCAACCTCTGCAACCAAACCAAAATTATGAGTAATCAGCATAACTGCCGTATTGAATTGATCCCTAAGTTTTTTTATTATATTTAGAATTTGTGCTTCTATGGTAACATCCAGTGCTGTGGTAGGCTCGTCGGCAATTAGTAACTGGGGTGTCCTTGCCAGCATCATAGCAATCATAACGCGCTGCCTCATACCTCCTGACAATTCATGGGGAAAACTTTGTGCACGCTTTTCCGCATCTGGCATCTTGACATCATTATATAGATTGAGCACCCTGTTCCACGCCTCTTCCTTCGAAACCTTATCAAGCATAATTCCTTCAGCTACTTGATACCCCGTACTATACACAGGGTTGAGAGAATCAAGAGGATTTTGAAAAATCATTCCTATCTCTCTACCACGAATGCTTTCAAGTTGTCTATCCGTATATTCATTTATGTCTTCACCACTAAAGAATATATTTCCTTTTATTATTTCGTTATGTTCAGGCAAAAGATGTAAAATGGTATGTGCAATTGTTGATTTCCCACATCCCGATTCTCCTACAATTGCATATATCTCTCCTTTATTTATAGAAAAGGAAACATTTTTTACTGCGGACAAATATCCATCCTTAACCTTGTAATCCACACATAATTTATTTAATCTTAATAATTCTCCACTCATATATGTCTCCTTCTACTGTGATTTCATTCTTGGATCAAGCAAGTCACGAAGCCCTTCGCCCAGAACATTAAATCCAAATACAGTATAGACCAATGCTAATCCTGGAAATATACAAAGCCATGGTCCACGGGATATAAAATTAATTCCTTCAGAAACCATCAGGCCCCAGTCTGGTAACGGTGGCTGTGAACCTACTCCAAGAAAGCTGAGCGTAGTCGTTGACATAATGGTTCCCGGCAATTGCATGGAAACAGCTACAATTAATACAGGAACAATATTTGGCAAAATGTACCTAAGCATTATAGCTATGGGTTTTTCCCCAAAAGATATTCCAGTTTCTATAAATGGTTGATTTTTTATTGACATTGTTTTGGCCCTCACCATTCTGGCATATGATGCCCAATTCACTATAGCAATAGCAATGATGGCATTGGTGAGTCCAGAGCCAATGACTGTAACAACAGCAAGAGCTGCAATCATCCCAGGAATACACCAAGTCAAATCCGCCGCAAAAGTCAGAAATCTGTCAGCAATCCCTCCAAAATAGCCGCAAATCAAACCGATAATTACTCCAAAAACCAGCTGAAGACCTGCCCCTAGTATTGCTACCTGTAAAGTGATTCTGCTTCCATAAATGATACGACTAAATAGATCCCTTCCCATATTGTCCGTACCAAATATGTATTTCGCACTGGGAGCAGCCAAAATATCCTTCGGGTGTGCTTCATCATAGTTGAAAGGAGCAATTTGGCTGGCAAATACTGCAAATATAATTACGCTCAATACGATTATAAAACCCATCATAAAGTTTTTATTTTTATAGCAAGATCCCAAAAACTCTTTAAATGGACTATCATTCATTATTTTCCACCCCCCGTAACTGAAATTCTAATTCGGGGATCCAAAATACCAAGTACTATATCGCTAAGTATATTACAAATGATCGTCAGCACCGTAATGATTAATATACATGCCTGTACCACATTAAAATCCTGTTGAATAATTGAATTTATCATCAAATTGCCCATGCCCGGTATTCCAAAGATTTTTTCTATGATGATATATCCTGAAATCAACCAAGGTAGTGACATAAACAGGTTTACCGTAACTACAATTAACGAGTTGCGTAACACATGTCTTATTAATACTGTTTTGTTATCCAGTCCCTTTGCATATGCCGTTGTAACATATTTTTCCCGCAGAACTTCCAAAGCTTCCGATTTAGTTAAACGAATAGTACTGGCGAGTCCTCCTATTACGCCTGTTACTATGGGCAATATGTAGTTTTTCCAAGATTCATAACCGCTGAGAGGCAACCACTTTAACTTCACTGCAAAAACCAACATTAGTAGTACTGCTAACCAGAAGGAAGGTATGGCCGTAAAAACCAATGAGGTATTTACCGTTATGCGATCAAACCAGCTGTCTTTTCTGTATGCACAAATAAGGCCTAGTGGGATAGCCACGATCGTGCTTATTATTAAAGTAGTAGCAGTAAGCTTAAAGCTGATGGGTATGCTATTTTTCAGTAATGACCAAACATCTATTCTGTACTTATAGGAAATACCAAAATCCCCTGCAAAAATTATACGGGATATCCAATCCATGTATTGTACCAGTAAAGGTCTGTCAAGGCCATATTCATGCCTTAAACTCTCTAAATTTTCTACCTTCACCAACGGTCCTGCCATGAGAGTGACCGGATCACCAGGCATCAGATATAACATGCTGAACACTAGAAACGATACACTGAAAAGCAATAATACTCCGACTCCCAATCTTCTAATGATGTAGTTTAGTATAAAATCATCTCCTTTCTTATTATGCAATTCGTTCAGTCTGAAAATGTTTCAATTTAAATCTGTCTTCCCACCTTTAGCATAAATTATTGTATTCAAAAAAAAAGTAATTTAAGAATACAACTCAGTTATATAAAATATGCAATATTCATGCCATTTTTTACACTAATTCCCAAAAAAAATATTTATTGACAGCAAATTTTCTTTGGTGTACTATTTGCTTAACTATTGAAACTTAGGCGCTAGGAAGGTGATTATTATGTATGATACAAAAAAGCTTGACGATTATTTGAAGAATCTATTTGAAGAAAAGCAGTACCCCAGTCTAGCAGTATGCATAAGAGGACCTGAAGGTATTATATTCGAAAAAGGATACGGTTACTGTGACTTTGAAAAATCAAGACCTGTTGGGGTCAATACCGTTTATGGTATTGCCTCAATGAGCAAATCCATGACTGCTCTTGCCTGTGCAATTCTTGAAACAGAAGGAAAATTAAGTTTTTCAGATCCGGTAATAAAGTACTTCCCTCGATTTTCCATTCCTGGAACCCCAACAGAAAGTATAACATTGCGCCATCTGGCAATGCATACAGCAGGTATACCTCCTATTCCCCCATTGGAATGGTCCATCGTAATGAACACTCCAGGAAGAGATTCGGAAACATCTCGCAAGCTTAGAGAAAGCGCTCCCAATAAAATGGATACCATTGATGATATCATAGATTATATTGCAAATAGCGGAGAATATGAACCATTAGGCGCTCCTGGTGAATGCATGAGCTATTCAAACGATGCCTATGCCATTCTTTCATATGTTGTTGATCAAGCAGCTGGTATATCTCTGGAGGATTTTCTCAAGGAGAGAATTTTCAAACCTCTTGGCATGACCCGTTCAGTCCTTGATTTGGACGGAAAAGAAGCTATTGCACTAGCAAATGGTGATATCACTGATTTGTTTGATTTAGATGATGACGGAAATCTGTATTCAGATCAAATATGGTCTATTTTACCTCCTTATCGGGGATGCGCCTGCGTGAAATCTACCCCCAGTGATATAACAAAGTATTATCAAATGCTATCTCAATATGGTAAATTTGAAGGAAAGCAAATCATTGATCCAAATGCTGTTGAAATTATTATAGGTCGTGAATTTCCAGAAACACCTTCTCCTTTCTACTGTTTTGGTTTAAATAAACGAGTAAAAACCGGAAAAGTCATATGTGAACATTCGGGAGGTCTTCATGGAGTTTCAACCTATGGTGGATTTATTATGGGTGGTTATTCAATGACAGCCCTATGCAACCAAGGAGATGTTTCTACTGAGCCTTTTATCTGGGCCTGCTATAACCTAATCTTAGGTTTGTCTCTTGATACATCTCATGCTTTTGCAATCCCTTCAGGCAAAAAATTCAGTATGCCTCAAGCAGTGGTTGGAACCTATATCAGCAGAGAAGCCGTTCCAGCATATTGCCTTATAACCTCTGATGAAGATGGGAATTTGTATGCAAACTATTATGATGAAGCTTTAGTGCTCCACTATTGCGAAGAAACTCTTTTCAGTGCTCGACCTGCCAATGATCCTAGCGTACAACGCACAACCATGCGATTCTTAATCAGAAATGGCAAGGCATGGGGAGTAAGATGCTATACCAGGGTATTTCAAAGAATTAACGAATAAAATGAATTTCCATCTGATTAAGATAATATTTTAAAGTGTAACAATAGGATTTAATAAGTTGTAACCCATTAAATCTCATTTGCTTTTTATTTTATATAAGTCAAATCTTTGCTGCTCTAAATTAATCTAACTTGTTTATTATTAAATCCTATTTAATGGGATAACCTGTAATATAATTTGAAAGGAACTTTCATTAATGGAGATTAATATGAAAAAAGTTGCGGTTATTTATAAAAATAGTGATAATCAGAAGGTTATCAACTATTTAAAGGACAACTTGGAAAGAATTTTTGAGAATTACATCATTGTTGAAAGTTATTATCTATCTGAACTTGACACATATTTCAAAATAGACGCAGATGCATATATCATCACCGATGAAACCATGCTCTATCCTCTTAAGAAAAGAATAACTAATTACAACAACATCGTAACCATGTATAGGAGTATTAAAAAACAACACCTCTATGAAGTTTACAAGATTCCTAAAGATGAAAACGTATTGGTTGTCAACGATTCCTACAAAACTGCTGTTCAAACGCTATGTTCACTTTATGAGTTAGGTTTGAATCATATTAATTTGGTTCCCTTTGACCCTAATGATGCAGATAATTCACAATACAAAGATTTTAAGCTTTGCATAACAGCAAATGAAGCTCATCTAGTCCCCAAATACATACCGAAGATTATAAATATAGGATATAGAGAAATAAGCTTTAATACGCTTATGCAGCTTATGAACAGACTAGAGCTGAACTTTGAATTGACGAATAGAAATCTAGTGCGTCATATTAGATGCTTAGCTGAACCAGATATCTATATCTATAATAATTATTTGAAGAATTATTTAAAAAATAATATTTTTGATAGTGTTATCAATGATTCTCCCACAGCTCAAGTTGTCACAAATGAAGAATACCTTATTTTGTTTTCAAATAATAAGGCAAAAACACTATTTGGTATAAAAAGCAATGGTGCGATGTTCCCCCTTTCCGATATGATGGAAAGTGATACATTTGCAAAAATAAAAGAAGCTATTATGCCAAATGATTGTATTGTTTTTAATGGAATTCAATATTTTATTGAAAAAACACCAATTATGCTAATGGATGAAATAATGGGCTATTATATTATTTTTCAAAATGAAAAGGATTTAAGGGATATAGAAATCAATGCAAAAAAATTATTTTTCAAAAAAGGATTATACGCTAAATATAATTTCTCTGATATTATACATGTTTCACCTAAGATGAAAGAATGTATTACTACTGCAAAAAAAGTGGCATTATCAGATCACACTGTGTTGATAACCGGTGAAAGCGGAACTGGAAAAGAGTTAATAGCTCAATCAATCCACAATTATTCTCAGCGCAAAAAAATGCCCTTTGTTGCCATAAATTGTGCAGCGCTTCCTGAATCATTATTGGAAAGCGAATTATTCGGATATGAAAGCGGTTCTTTTACAGGTGCAAGAAAAAGCGGAAAGCTCGGGTTATTTGAACAGGCCAACGGTGGCTCTATCTTACTTGATGAAATAGGAGATATTTCTCCTCATCTTCAATCAAGACTCCTTCGTGTTTTGCAGGAACGTCAAATTATGCGCATTGGCAGCAACAGGATGATAAATATTGATACTAGAATAATTGCCGCCACAAACAGGGATTTGAGAAGTGAGGTTGAAAAAGGTAATTTCAGAAGAGATTTGTATTATCGCTTGAATGTCATCTCCATATACATCGATCCCCTGAGGAATAGAAGAGAAGACATACTGCCTCTGATGTCTAGCTTTTTAGGTGTAAAATATACCCAACTGACCGATTCCGAAAAAAAACTCTTAATTACCTATACATGGCCAGGCAATGTACGTGAACTTGAAAATGCTGCTATACATTACAACACGCTGTCCATGTTGCCCAAGTATCTTTTAGATACTCCTGTTACCCCGACAGCCCTCCCTAAGCCCTCTCCCTCCATTGACCGCCTATGTATTGAAACGGAAATTCTAAAGGTAATTATGGAAAATTCACAGCTATACCATGGCATTGGACGCATGCAGCTGAACACTCATTTAAAATCACTGCATATACATATTGGAGATGCAAGCTTGCGAATTTTTCTCCAGAATCTACAAGAAAGAGGTCTAATAACAATCGGCAAGGGCAGGGGCGGAACCAAAATTACTGAAATGGGAATCAAGAAACTCAAGGAATGCTAGAAGTTAGGATTCTAATGATGTTGCACTGCTATCCTCGTTTTGATTAAAGGAGTTATTTTTCTTATTGGTCTCTTTAGATTCCCTGCATCATCTAGTTCCTGTTCATTTTATTTTACTAACCTAGTATGCCATTGTCCAAGTGGGTTAGCAGGATTACTATCTTCAATAAATCCTATAGCACAAACTACACTTATAAGTGGCGATAAACTCACACACCCATTTACTTCGGCAATAGCTAGAACCGATGGTTTTACCTTTTTATCTACAAGGAGGAAGCCATAGATGAGGAATAGAAATATAGCTAATATTGCTATGAATGCCTTGAGGTTTCCTTTCTTTCTAGAACGTCTATACTTTCTTCTCAACAAGAAATCACCCCCCTTTATCTATTTTATGTTTCAGAGAATGATTTCGTGATTGGTTGATATAAAAGTTTTTTCAATCTATTTACAAGCTATATACAATTTCACAGCAAGTTCTCCCAACATCCATGTTGAGCCATAAGTCGGGTTGTATGGTCTGACCCCTACAGTAACGTGATATTATGAGGAAATACATTGGCAGCAGATCCTGAGGTCCTCTCTGTGCCCCATTTCCTTAAATGATGGCTCCTAATGAAGCACAGATAAATAGGCTGCTTTTTCAAGCAGCCATCACCAGAATCAAATTTGTATAATGATTTTTTTCACAATTTCATTATACAAATTTGATACTCCTTTTTTGAAAATCCAGCTTTATAAACATTCTGGGCGGTTTTTCCCATCATTGCTTCCATTGGTTTTTTCATAATATGGTAAAATCTAGCCGCTGGATTGTATCTTCTTCTAAATCTTTCAGTATGGCTGTTCACTTGTCCCATTCTCATCTTTCCAATTACGTTAAAATAAGATTTCCAAAGACAATTACGTCTCCCCAATATTTTGCTTCTATCCTTTCTATTACTATACCATTTTTTATTACAACAACTATCCATATTCATAAGTTTGAGTTTCTACTTTATTACAATAATAGATAAAAGCAGGAGGAAGATTCAATAACTGAAGTCCTAGCTGTACTTTGGGAAATATCTCCTTAAAAGTCTTGAAAAAATGCAATGAATACTGAAATGTTATAAAAGATCCCTCATGGCTAAGCACCTGAAAAGTATTATTGAGTATATTCTCACTTACTTCTCTAGGTAAAACTGTAAAGGGCAATCCTGAAATAATATAATCTACCTCGGCACATCCTTGTTCATTTAAATAATTCATCATATTTTCGGCCGAATCGTTTATAATGTATATGTTCTCATTTGGTGAATGTAACTTTTTTAAGTTGCTAAACATATCTTTATTTAATTCAAAGGATATAAACAGGGTATCTTTGTTCTTTCGACGTATGATTTCTTTTGTAAATATACCCGTTCCTGCCCCATATTCAACAATACATTTACTGCTTTCAAAGTTAATATGTTTTAACATGCTAAAACATAGATATTTGGAACTAGGTATTATCGACCCTACTATGCTCGGTTGTTGTATGAAATTTTTTAAAAATAGTCTTTGTTCATAGTTCATAGTACTCACCTCACAATCTATGCTTTTTTCTTTTGGAGTGAAATGTAGCCTAGAGCTCCACTTGCACCCATACTTCCAATAAATATACTAATAATTTTTCTAGCTGTATCATAGAAAAACCCTTCTGGAACCATTTGGATTAATATCTCTGTTTCAGGATCAAGTATCCATAAATCATTATCAAAAAAAATCAGATGAAAATAGGTAAAGTATCTATTGAAATCAAAATAAATCAGCACTAGAAAAAGGCCTAATAACAAAAGATTTCCTATACTGGTATAAAGCAAGATCTTAGATAAATTCCTCTTCCATAAATTATCTGTAAATATCAAAAACACCATTAGCGCTCCTAAAAGAAGTAAGCTTATATTTCTAATCATCTCCCCTTTTATAAACAGCTCTTTTACATCAATCATATGCAGTCTTTCTCGTTCTCCAAAAACTTCTCTTTCTTTTCCTTTAACAACTGCTCTCGTATCTAGTACTTCTCTCTCATCTCGCAAATAGGCTAGCAAATCTCTCATGACATACTCAAGATTTTCTTTATCCATTCCGGTTTCAGCCGAAATATTGTATTTCTCAAAAGAGCGCTTATAGTGACCTATGTTAAAAGCTATCCATTGGATACTTGTCAATAAAATAATAGTTGATAGTAATATTCCAAGCACCATGTAGATTATCCTATGCTTTGATTTCGTCATGTCTCAACCTCTTCCCCTTTGATAAATTTCACTTTTAATGCTGCCATGAAGGAATGAATCTTTACATATTTGCAGCGTCTGCATTTGGCATCTCGTATATTTTGAGGTATTTACTACACCATTTGTAGCATATTAGTCTACTTCACTCCTTCATTTTTTCTTTCAATATATTTTCATGACGACTTTTATTATTGATATCACAACAATCCAATTTCTTGCTTCCGAAACTATTTATATTCGCTTCCTCTTTTAATATAATTGCCTGTCGTCAAGAGATTTAAGGCCTTGCTGCTGGCGTTATACTCTACAGAATTAGCTTTTAGCTTTGTCGTTTTCCCCTTTATTTCCATGACAGCCGCCATGGCCTGACTTTCTCATCATAAACATCATACCAATGTGCATTAAAGGACAAAGTAAGAAAACAAACGTGGACAGCCTCCCGCCTGCTAAACCTAGCAGTGGTAATGCAGAAATGATAAGGATTGGTAGTAAGCAGCATAGAATCATCATCAATCCATGTTTTAGTCCAGTCTTACGTACTTCTGTGTCACTTTCATGACAGTTTTGATTTTTTTCTTTCAGTTCTTTCATTACAGATTCCTCCTTAGTTATGATATTGAGTGAATAAAATAGCAAAACAAAATACCTGATTTTTTAATTATCTTCCCTGCTATAAAATCAAGGAATTTAGCAGTTATGCCTTTTTAAAGCTGGGTTCAATGTTAACCTTCTTCAATCTCAATGAGTTATAAATCACATTTAAAGAACTGATAGCCATGGCAGCGGCTCCAATCATGGGATGCAGCAAACCAAACATAGCCACTGGTATAGCTACAGCATTGTAGAACCAAGCCCAGAAATAGTTTTCTTTGATTTTTCTAAAGATTGCTCTAGATAACTTTATGGCGGATACAATACCGGTTAGTTCACCTCTTACTAAGGTTACATCAGCGGCTTCGATGGCAATATCCGTTCCAGTTCCAATTGCAATCCCTACATTTGATTGTTTCAATGCAGGAGCATCATTAATACCGTCTCCCACCATGGCTACTGTACCATATTGCTTTTGTAGTCTTACTACTTCCTCCACCTTCCCATCGGGCAGCACTTCAGAAATCACATGGCTTATTCCTACTTTTTTACCAATCGCAGCAGCGGTCCTTCTATTGTCTCCTGTAATCATAGCCGTTTTAATCCCCATACTTTCTAATTCTGCTATGGCTTGTGCAGAATCTTCTTTTATAGGATCGGCTACTGCTACAATACCTAATAACTGATTTCCTTTAGCAATCATCATTGCGGTTTTGGCTTCTTCTTCTAATCTGACTAATTCGTTTTCATAAGCTTCATAGGGAACTTCGTTTTCTATCATTAGCTTTCTATTTCCTACAAGTATCTTCTCTCCATCTATCTTTCCTACTACACCCATACCAACCACTGCGTTAAAGTCCATTACTTCTCCTAAGTTAACCTTCTCATGTTTTGCCTTTTCTACAATAGCATGTGCCAGAGGATGCTCTGATCCGTTTTCTATAGTGCCGGCATAGTAAAGAACTTCTTTTTCTTCGGCACCTTCTACCATAATCAAGTCCGTTACTTCTGGCTTACCCTTTGTAATGGTACCAGTTTTGTCAAAAGCAATTGCTTTTACTTCTTTGAAAGTTTGAATGGCTTCACCGTTTCGAATCAAAATTCCCTTCTCTGCACCTATACCACTGCCCACCATTAAAGCCGTCGGTGTTCCCAAACCCAATGCGCAAGGGCAAGAAATAACCAAAACAGCCGTGGCTGTAATAAAGGCTAATGTCAATGGAGTAAGATCAGGGTTTACCCAGGGTAAAAAGGCTGCACCCCACTCTATAATGCCTAAATGAAACTCTGGAAACATATTGAAGGAAATAAATGTACCCATGGTAAGAAGAATGATCGCTGGAACAAAATATCCAGTAATACGATCTGCAAACTCCTGTATTGGCACTTTAGAACCTTGACACTCCTCTACCATCTTGATTACTTGAGATAAAAATGTATCCTTTCCTACTTTTGTTACTTTCACTCTTAATAGTCCTTGTTTATTGATGGTTGCACCAATAACTTCATCACCCTTTTGACGTTTCACTGGCATGGATTCTCCTGTAGCCATAGATTCATCTAGTAAGCTGCTGCCGTTAACTACAACACCGTCAGTTGGTACTTTCTCTCCAGGACGTATCACCATGATATCTCCAACCTGTAAGTCTTTGACTGGAATTTCTATTTCTTCTCCATCCACAATAATCTTTGCTGTCTTTGCTCCCATTTGAAGCAGCTTTTTAATCGCTTGGGATGCTCTTCCCTTAGCACGAACTTCTAGGTATTTTCCAATTAAATGAAAGGTCATGATGGTTGTAGCCATTTCAATAAAGGTCTGTATTGGGAACATAAATCCTAGTAAGCCGATTAAATAGGGCGGCAGTGAACCTAAGGTTACTAAAACATCCATATTCGGACTTTTATTTTTCAATGCTTTAAGACTTGCCCTATGCACATGTAACCCCGTACCAAATACTATTGGAAATCCTAATAGTACTGTTATCGGAAAATATCCTGGAATCGGTCTGATAAACATGTGAATCATCATAAGACCCATAATGGCACTTGACAAAGCAATAGATATATTCATGATTTTTCCAGTTTTTCTAATCTTGATTTCATCTTCGTCTATATCGTCGCCTGCATCTTCTTCCAGTATCAACTCATATCCTAGTTCAGAAACTTTTTTCTGCATATCTATTAATCTAATTTGTTTAGGGTCATATTCAATCGTTATCTTTTCTACTGCAAAATTTACATTTGCCGATGCAATGCTCCCTATTTTGTTTAAGGTTTTTTCTACTCTGTTAGCACAAGCTGTACAAGTCATACCTTTAATTCTCAAAATAACTTTTTCTGTGCTTTGTTCTTGGTTCTGAACATTTTTACTTTCTACCATCTTTAACACTCCCTTCTATTCTGCTTTTCATTGTTAACCCTCATTATTTTATCGGTTCATAATTAAATACCCGTCACATCGTCAATTTTAATCATTTGAAATAACAAGTATAAGTATATTATACCCCTTAGGGGTATAATTGCAAGAAAAATTTTTTGTTTTTTAACTCCATAGGTCAACAGAAGCGATCCCTGTGCCATATAGGTTTAGAGAAAATTAAGCCTAAATAAAGCGCAGTGATTCTACCGGATCTTGCTTTGCTGCCTGATATGCAGGATAAAGACTTGATATTAATCCGATAACAATTGCTAAACCTATTGCAATAAATAGAAGATCAACTCTCCAATGCACTTCAATATCCATACCGGTAAAGATAGGACCTGTATAACGAGCTATTCCCATTCCCCCTATAAAGCCAATCAACCCTCCCGCTATACTAATTAGAAGCCCTTCTAATAAAATCAGCTTTGCAATATGAGATTGGCGGAAACCAAGAGCACGAAATACACCAATTTCCCTAGTTCGTTCTCTAACAGCACTAGACATAGTCAATCCAACCACCAACATACCCACTAATAGCACCAGTATTGATATAGCCATACCAAAACGTACTAAACGCGTCAGCATCTCATCTCTTCGTAGGGTTTCCTGGCGAAGACTGGTGACATAGGTATGAGGAAGAGCCTCATTTATTTCCAAAAGCAATGCTTCCTCTGACCCTATGGTATAATCAACAGCCATCTCAATCACCGTTATTTCCTCTGGACGATTTAATAATTCCTGAGCTGATGAAAGTTTCATGAAAATCTGTTGATCCTCTATGGAACCACTCTCTAACAAAATCCCATGAACCTCCAGTTCTTGTCCTGATAGTGCTATTAAATCACCTTCTGTTACTCCCAAAGATGCAGCTAGGGCAGCACCGATTAATACTTGATGGTCCGAAAGATTAAGTCTTTCTAAATCTTGTCTAGCTAAATCAATGGCCTCAAAGTCCATCTTCTTTTCTGATTCATTCTCTAATGTCCTTTCGACAGATTCCTTTACCTGAGGGGCTTGGTCTTTATCTCTAATGCGAAGCCAGGGCTTTACCAAAAACTCTTCTTGTAAATCAGCACCTACTACAATAACCTTCTGCCCTGTCTCTAGTTTTTCTATCCCCAGCAGCTTTGGAGCAACAGCCCTAATCATATTTTTTGATGGTAGTGTCTCTAGGGTACCTATATCTTCCGTAGTCAGCTGCTCCACATCATACATAATTTCTGGCAGAGTAATCCCTCCATAGGAAAAAGTCAAACCACCAGCATCAGGAGTAACAATAACATTTACACCAAACTCTGTTACTTGACGGGTCATCTCAGTTTTCATCGCTTCCACCACTCCATAAACGGATACAATAGTGGCAATACCTATAACAAGCCCTAGTAGTACAAAAAACATCTTTGCTCTTCTTCTGCGCAGGTTATTTAATACAATATGATAAAGCTGCATGTTGTTTCCCTCCATTACCTTTTTGACCTTCAGGGGATATCATTCTTGATTCCTGGCTGGATAATAGATTTCCATCCTTCATCATAATAGTACGCCCCATGTAACGGGTGTTGTCTGGATTATGCGTGACCATTAATACAGTTAATCCATCTTCATTTAGCTTTTGGAAGAGTTCCATAATCTCATCACCAGTCTTTGTGTCAAGACTTCCTGTAGGTTCATCAGCAAATATAATAGGAGGCTCATTGACTATGGCCCTTGCAATAGCGACTCTCTCCTGTTCTCCACCTGAAAGCTGATTGGGCAGCCGATTCATCTTCTTTCCCAGACCCACACCAATCAAAGCTTCCTCCGCCATTTCACGTTTTTCTTTATTAGATCGCTTTGTAGTCGTTAAGGGAAGCATTACATTTTCATGTGCCGTTAAATAGGGAATCAATTGAAACTGTTGGAAAACAAATCCTAAATATTCACGTCTAAAATCGGCTCGCTTTTCTTGAGATAGCTGATAAATATTAATTCCATCTATCTCAATTAACCCTGAGGTCGGAGGATTCAACGCTCCCATAATAGATAGTAACGTACTTTTCCCTGAGCCTGAATGCCCCATAATACTTACCGACTCACCTCTTTGAATATCTAGGGTTACGGATTTCAGCGCTTGTACCTCATCTCCCATAGACTTATAGGTTTTACTTATACCTTTTAATGAAATCATCGTTTCTGCCATGCTAATACCTCCTCTAATTTTGTTGTCACCTAGTTGCAATTTAGCCTTAAATAAATCGTAGAGCTTCTGCTGGATCAAGTTGTGCTGCCTTTATCGCTGGATATGCAGTCACTAGTACAGCTAATCCTGTAGAAAGCGCCACCGCAGGTAGTAGCAGTTCCGTTTGGAAAGGAACGCCTCCCTGAATTTGTGCTAAATAAGGCCCTGCATAACGAGCAGTAATGCTACCTAGGAAATAACCCATAACGCCTCCAAGTATACTAATCATTCCAGCTTCTAGAAATATAATTTTCATAATATGTGCACGTCTAAATCCAATAGCTCTGAAAATACCAATCTCTCTAGTTCTTTCGTTTACAGAAGAAAGCATTGTAATTAAAACCACCAGAGCTGCAATCAACAACACCATACCTGAAAGAGCAAATCCAAAAACTGAAAATTGTCCGATGGTCTCTTCACGGAAAAGGGCTGCTTGTCTCATAGGGATTGCTCGGCCATTATCTAAGGCTTCTTCTAACCCCATGGCAACCTCTTCTACAGGACAGTTATTGCAATACGCCGAGATTTCAATCATAGACAATTCACCGGGTCTGCCTAATAAGCTTTGCACCACCTCCAGATTTCCGTATATCAAACCATCCTCTTCACTGCCTAGCTCATTGAGTATTCCAAAAACCCTAAATGACTGGTTACTTACTATTAATTCTTCTCCTATTTTTACTTTCAAGGCTCGAGCCGCAGAAGCTCCAAGAACGAATCCATTCTCTGGCACGTCAAGGAGTGCTAAATCTCCCACTTTCTCACTCGGAGCTAGACCTGCTTGTTCTTTTAATGAAAACCATGACTTTTGCGTAAATTCTTTTCGTGTATCCACGCCAACTATCAAGGTTTTTTGTTCTCCGACATCTACTGCCCCTACTAATTTAGGGGATACAATATTGATGTACTCTGCAACAGAAGATGAATAGATTTTAGGAATATCCTCCATCGTAAGCTTTTGTACATCAAAGGTCAAATCAGAAACAATTGTATTACCATAATGTACTTCTACACCTTCAGCCCGTGGAAGAATTACTACGTTAGCACCAAATTCGTCAATTCTATCTCCTAAATCTAATTGCATCGCCTGAATTATATTTAATACTGCTACTACAGTAGCAACCCCTACCACTAAGCCAAGCATAAGAAATAACATTTTTATTTTTCTACGTCTTAAATTATTGAAAGCAATTTGAAAAATGTTCATTGACTCACTCCTATTCCATCATCTATCTAGATGTTGCTAGTTTATTTCATAGATCCTTCCATTGGCATAACTCGCTCTCATCACCAGTTTTCCATCCTTAAATACATGAATTTCTTGATGGCAACCGAAATTTCTCAAAGTTGCCTTTACATCATTAGTATCTACTTCGTCTCCATATTTCTCTAGATAATAGGCTAGGGCTGCCTGACTAGGATTAATTCTAGCCTCTGAGGGATTAAACAATCTGTTGGCCCCTGTTAAAATGATTAGCACTATTATGATTATACTTATATATTTAGAGTTGTTAGGGCCTTTCTTACTATTCTTGCTACCATACCTTTTGTCAGCATCATCCTGCATCCTATAATTCTGTTCTTGATCTGTTTTATCAAAACTCACTGCTTATTCCCTCCTTCTTTGTGCTAATCGAATTATTAGGCTCTGATTCTCCAATTTAACACCTCTTCTAAATCGATAATAATCTTATCACCCTCTATCTGTGGGTTCATGTTAACAGGGGGATAAGAACCGCATGCTGGAGCACCTGAGATAAAAGTATGATTCTCTATGTTGTAGGTAGTTCTGCAAGTATCACATACTAAGGTCTCACCCGCAAGAGAAAATTTTCGCCCACGGCATGGCTCACACATACTACTTCCTGCAAAAACACGACCTGTAGGAGTAATATAAGCCATCAAAGGCACCATCTGATTTTCGTTATTTTCTACTTCAAAATAAACGATGTTATTTTGATCTACCTCATCAAAATCCACTATAATCTTCCCGTCCTCGATAGTAGGTTCCACATTAGTCATAGAGATAAATTCTCCTATATAGGAACGAGAAGCAGCTACTACTTCACCAAAATAAACGTCTCCCTCCTGATTTTGTTGATTAGGCCCCATTGATACAAATAATAAAGCTGCTCCTATCACCACAGCACAAACCGTTAAAATTAATGGGAGTTTACTTCTTTCAGACTTAGTAAACTGTTCTCTTTTATTTGGTACTTTCTTTGACATTTTCATTCCCCCTAATTTAATCCTTCTTAGTATTTTTTAATTTCTACAAGTACCTCTCCATGAGACTTTGCACCTTAATATAATTGTCACCTCCTTAAAGCCTCTTCTATGCTTGTTTTATTTCCAACACATTGATGTGCCTTTTAACACAGGTTAACACATTCATTCGGAATAGCAGCATGAATGCTTTCTAACCTTCTATCGTCTATTCTCCTCTAGTAAAAACAAAGTAAACCCTATTAGTCGTATTTCTATCACTCCTTAAAACTAGAATTAGACACACTATAATCAAGCAACATTCATGCCAAGAAAATCACAGTTCTAAAATTTCCCAGTATTTTCTTTTCGCTTATAATTGATTAGTACTTCCATTGCACCCTTGTAAGAAGAGGTAAATACACATTCCCTCTCCTGACTTACTTTTAAATTCAATAATTGTATCTAGAATATAATCCCTATTTTAGCTACTATCAGAGAATGAGATTATACTCGCTGATAACTAATTACAAGACCCTGAAAGGTTCCTGTTCTGTAGCCCTATCAGGGTCTTTTGTCTTTATTGGATGCTTTTATAACAACATCAATTATATTGCTTGATTTTGATTCATCTTAATTCCTGCTCATACTATTTTGAGCAATTTGGATCGTCTTCTGGTGCAATGGATCCACTCTGTTCGTTCCATGAGTCTTACTTTCAAGAAAATGAACGTCGAAATGGCCTTCCATATTATTGTCTTTTATAAATTGAGTTCCATGGGGCATCCCTGCCATAGAGGCTGGAAGCTTTATATCTCCCACCTCAACAATAATGGCTCGTCTATCCCATGACCATTTCTGTCCATATAGCCCTTTCATAATTGCAGTATCTTCCTTGGTTAACGTCTCTGAATCTGCATGATTTGTCCCATAGGTCCTTTTAGCATAAAAGGATTTACCAGTTTCTACATCTGTGATCTTAAAGGTAGTTCCCCTAGGAATTATATCCTTAATCTTTCCAAACCAACTCCACGTAGATATGTTTGAAGTATTCATACCTCTTGATACTTTAATGGAATTATTTTTATTATCGCTATTTAATTGTGTCAAAGTTGCTTTCCCGACAATACCATCAATCTTCAATTGATTCACCCTTTGAAACTTTTCTACGGATGTTTTTGTTATTTGCCCAAAATATCCAGTTACCTTATGTTCAAAATAACCTAGGTCTTTTAGCCTTTGTTGTAGCACTATAACAGCTTGTCCTCTCATACCTAACCGCAATGTACTATTAGTACTAGTTGTACTAGCTGCATGGGCATTGCTAGCTCCTATTGGATGAATGAGTAAAGCAAGACTTATCATACCTGTTAATATTTGTTTCTTCTTCATTGTTTCCCCCTTATTTTCATACAATTTACCTTAGCCTGATCCTCCATCACCTCCTTTCAACATTCTGCTACATTCTATTTTTCTATCCTACATCTCCTTTGGCCATTTCCTTAATGCTATCACCGTCAACGTCACCATAAACTTTTTCTTTAACTTGGATATCTTGAACAAAATGGCAAAGAAGCTTTTACACCACTTCCTTGCCATTTTGTTACAACAGTAATCATTAATTTATGTGTATTTTAGATTTCAAGAGATTTAAGACCCTGCTGCTGGCATTATACTCTACAGGATTAGCCTCTAGCTTTGTCATTTTCCCCTTTGTTTCCATGACAGCCGCCATGGCCTGACTTTCTCATCATAAACATCATACCAATGTGCATTAAAGGACAAAGTAAGAAAGCAAATGAAGACAGCCTCCCTCCTGCTAACCCTAGCAGTGGCAATGCAGAAATGATAAGGATTGGTAATAAGCAGCATAGAATCATCATCAATCCATGTTTTAATCCAGTCTTACGTGCTTCTGTGTCACTTTCATGACAGTTTTGATTTTTTTCTTTCAGTTCCATTACGAATTCCTCCTCCATTATGATATTGAATGAATAAAGTAGTAAAACAAAATACCTACTACAGCAATCATCATCATGGAGAGATATTCCCCATTTCTTACAATCACTGCTTCATTTGCTGCATCAATCTGTAGGTTTTCCTGCTTATTTTCAATCATCTTCCCGACTATAAAAGCTGCAGTAATAATACCCACACTGGTAAGATGAGCCACAGAAAAAGGTCCAAAGATCATAGGATTTGTTCTAAAAAACTCTATTATAGCGCGATTGATTGAAAAGCCTATAATATATTGAATAAACAATTGTCCATCATATTGGATTCTGTTACGATTTCTCCAGAGATACCCAAAGAGAATCAAATTTAGAATCATCTCGTACATCTGTGCAGGGTGCAGAATTTGATTGTTGATATTGATACCCCATGGATAGATGTTTTTCATGGGTATTCCAAATACATCACATCCAATCCTCCCAATCGCCTGCCCTAGGATAACACCGGGAGCAAAGGTATCCGCTGCCCTCCAGAAAGGTATTTCATTTTTCTTAGTAAACCAATAGCCAAACAATACACCTGTGATTAAGGCTCCCTGTATGGAAAGTCCACCTTGCTGAATCATCAGTATCTCCAAGGGGTTTTTCATGTAATAATCAAGATTAAATGCAACAACATAATACAATCTAGCCCCTATTACGGCTGCAAATATGGTATATACCGCTAGATCCAACATTTTCTGTTGTTCTAATCCTTTTCTCTTAGCCTCACGGCTCATTATCCAAAGGCCTGCTATCATTCCTAACATAATAGTGATTCCAAACAGATAGATAGTAAAATGTCCAATACTGAATAATGGTTTCAATATAGTCCCTCACTTTCATCGCTACATTAGCTTTTAATAGTTATGCCCTTGGTTCAGTATTAATCTTTTTTAACTTTAATGAGTTATAAAGCTCATTTGTTTGTTCAATGCAGGAGTATCATTAATTCCCTTTGTCATCCTCTATAGCATCATCTTTATTTTCTTACAGCACCAGCTCGTATCTTAGCCTAAAAACTTTTTCCCCATATCTATTAATTCGATTTGGTTAAGTTTATGTTAGTCCACAATTATATACCCATCATATTTTATTATTTTACACCTTTAAAATTCAAGTATATATACATTATACCTCATAGGGGTATAATTGCAAGAAAATTTTTTGCATCTTTTTCTGTAGACCTTACTGTTTTTTACGAGCATTATTCATGTTAAAATTACTTCTGTTTAAAATTCAATCCCTTGTTATCTATTTATTGCGCCTATAGGTATTTCACACTAATGCTAAGCACCCTTGATATAACATGTAGTATAGTTTCAATATACAAAAAAGCATGTTTAAAAATTCTAAACATGCTTTTCTATCAAGTGATATATTCACAACCAATCTTTTATTTTCAGTATAACAGTCGTTCTCCAGAAATTATAATCAAGATGAATATACTAATGAATTTAGGATATGCTATAGATGGAACAAGCATTCTCTTTCTTCTCACAAAACTACATCTATAAAAATGGAAGGATGTTATCTCTTCTCATTTGTTTTAATAGTTTTGCTTGACGTCTTACACCCCTCAATCTCTATTTCAAATTTCTGGAGTATTTTAATGCACTTTCTATTAATTTTTCCATTGCTTATTAAATCGCTGCAATTTTTTCTATTAATGCTAAGAATAAATGGCTTTTCTCTCCGGGAATTTTATACATTCCAAGTGCATTTAGATAGTTTATCGTCATAGCAGCTATTTCATAGGCCATACCCTCGTCACACTTAAACCCTTCTTCTTCAAATAAGTCATATTCAGTCAATCCTTTTAGTCCCTTCAATACTTGTGCATCTGCTCTTATTTCATCTGTAAAGCTCTCGTTAGCCCATCCCCACATCCAAGTATTATTTTTATGTGCCCAACTTCCAATACATACAATTTTAAATTCCAATAAATTCTCATCGTTATTCTTAAATTGAAGGCTTTTGCTAATCTGATCAAACCAGAATCTTTCATAGGAACCTATATCATAAATAGTAAAAAGTCTCTCTTGTTTCTCTTTTAGTTCTTCATAGCATTTATTAAGAAAACCTTCAAACTGTTCTTCTGTCATTCACAACACCCCTATTAAGTTTTATTTTAAATCCAGTATTCTGATCGAGATTATGATTTTACTATGTGGTAAATAATGTACCGTATATTTGCTTTCTATATCGATCTCCTTTGACTGAGAAATCTGACATCGAAAAAATATATTTTCCTTGTAGGGAGCTATTCCCTCTATTCCTGTTACCCAACGTATCAAATCAGCTTTCTCATTATAATAGCCACCTTCTATTTGATCAAGTTTTTCTAAACGTAACTTCCCTTGAAAAATTTGGGTTTCTCCTGCTTTTAATTGATTAATATCCGAATGATATCCATTCACAATGTTTATAATGGATTCATCTCGAATGTATGCAAGGGCTAGGAAGGATACAAATCCAATTGTTACAACTGCCGCAGCTACTGGGTAAACATACCTATTGTAAGTACTATCTTCTATATCTTCCTTCGTCATCCTAATGAGTGTTTTTATAAGGCAACCAACAATAGAAATTGAAAAAAGAATTGTCCCTATGGTTAGCCAAATTAGCATCGCTAGGTTACTCCAATATGTGAGATATAGCAATGACCCTCCTTCACCATATTTTTCTACACTGAAGATAGGAGATAGATAATTTGGCAGCATGAGTACTAGCAAAAAAATCACCAAATAGGCAACCAAAAGCAATAAAGGTATAACCACTCCAAGGATAGAACTAGAGGTTTTTCGAAATAATGTATGCATTTTATAATCGTTCCTTTCACACTATCTTTCTTTTAAATAGTTTTGCTACATATCCTTTTGAAGAAAAGTTATATAGAAAATATTGCTGACCCTCTTCAATGCTTTATAACAGATACCTCATAATATTTTTGCACATGATATTGTTATCGGAATCATTTTCCATTGCTTTAATCATGTTATATTGATTTACATTTTCATACTAATACGACTGAATATAAGAATAACGGATCATAAGGCGGATTACAGGGTCTGCAACCCCTACAGAAACATGGCGTTATAGGCAAATGTAGGACAGCAGACTCTGCTGCCCGTCCCGTGTATCACTCTTGACGGAACGCATAAGATGCGTTTCCTAGGGTAGATGTTGCAAAACGCCTATAGCGCATCACTCTTCTCATTTTTACTAATTAAAAATGAGAAGAGACTTCCCCTTCCCATTTCACTTCAGATTCTTTTATCTAACTATCTATTATTGATTTTTATACTGAGGCTCATGCTGCTCAATATATGATTGTGTCTATTTTTTAAAGTCATCTATAATATCAGCCATTTTAGATACTGTTTTTATCCATTGCAAGAACTTTTATCCTAATTTGTGATAAATGTCATTGATTAAAATTTTAAAAAATTATATACTTTACAAAAAGAAAGTGAAAAACTAATATTTAGAATAGTAACCCTTATCAGAATCACAGTTTTTGTACAACAAGGAGGAGATTTGATGAAAATTAATCAATGCTTTAAAGAGAATGAATTGGTAAAATCCTTTGAGATTTTTCCCCATAATAACAAGCTCCCTTTTAAATCTATTATAAAAGTAGTAGCTGATTTGGTACAATATAACCCAGCTTTTATTAGTGTAACATGTGGCGCCTCTGGTTATGAACAAACTACCCAAACTATAGATGCAGCTTCTTTGATAAAGAATCAGTTCAATACAGAAGTGATGGTGCATCTTACATGTGTAGCAGCTTCCCAAGACAAGATTTTAGGCACACTTAATGCAATGAAGGCCAATGATATTGAAAATGTCCTTGCTTTGAAGGGCGATATACCCAAGGATTTTAACGATGAGATGAAAAGAGATTTTTATTATGGGGCAGACTTGGTTGATTTTATTGTAAAGAGTAAAAAGAATGATTTTTCTATTGCCGCAGCTTGCTATCCAGAAGGTCATTTCGAAACTGTAAGCGAAGAACAGGATATAGAACATCTTAAAAACAAGGTTGAAAAAGGGGTTGACTTTTTAGTAACCCAGTTATTCTTTGATAATAATAACTATTTTAGTTTTCATCAAAAAATCAGAGATAAAGGAATAGATACCCCTGTCTCTATCGGATTAATGCCCGCTGTAAATGCCAAACTAATAAAAAAAATCATAGGTATGTGTGGCGCCAAAATCCCTTCAGATTTGGAAAAGCTTTTGGTTAAATACGAAGGTGACGAGCCTTCTATGTTTGCAGCAGGAATTGATTATGCATGTAAACAAATCGAAGGCTTGGTGGCTTATGGGATTGAAGGACTTCATATTTATTCCCTAAACAGACCTGAAGTAGTAAATGCCATATATAAAAATATGAATTGGTAATCATTTATTTCAAAAGATACCATCAAGTCTAAAGAATGAATCAACTTTACAGTTTTTCCATGGAACCAGCAAAACAGTTATAGTATTGTTTTGCTGGTTGACTTTTAATATTCAAATTTACTAAAGCCTAAAAATAGTTAATGTCTAGAGGTAGAACTTTTAATATAATAGAATGAAGGGAGGTATTTTCATGAAAGAGAATAAAATAAATAATTACGAATTATGTTATGAAAATCTATGTGTAGCATACGCCAAATATAATCCTGAAGAAATGGCTATTAAGAGTGGCGCATTCTATGATTCAGAGAAAAAACAATTTACCCTAACCTATTTAGGAAAGGATTATCTAATCTCTTATCCTGCTGGAAGGATTATGTTCAAAAAACCTATTCAAGCAAAATCTATGGATGAGACAGTCAGCATCTCTGTTAAGATTTTGCTCATTAGCTATCTTCATCGATGCACTAAAAGTGGGCTTTCCAAGAAATGGGTCCCCTACAGAGAGCTAGAGGGTGTTGGCCATGCATACGATGCCTTTGCCTTAAGAGGTATTAAGAAATTGGTACAGTTCTTTGGCAACAAGGGTGATCTTCTCTTAAAAGCTGCTGATAAATTAGGTACTAAACCCTATCCCGTTGGAGATATAGGCTTAGAGCTCCAAGTGTTACCAAACCTTCCTTTAGTTTTAATTCTATGGTTGGGCGACGAAGAGTTTGAAGCTGCCGCTACAATTCTTTTTGATTCTTCTGCTTCCAAAGAACTTCATGTGGAAGATTTAGCTGGAGTGGGATCTTTAGTTGTTGACGAGCTTATTGAAATTGCTAATGCCCTATAGCAAACCCTGATCCATTACTTTTGAATAGGCCCAACAGGCCAATTCAATCATTGACTTATTTAGAAAACAAAATCCCCTATTATCTTTTATTTTTATATCCTTATTAAAGCTGCAAGAATTACCTCCACATAGGGGATATGCCCAACATTCTCTACATACAATGCTTGATGAAGAAGGAGAACATTTGATTTCACTTATAGCTTTAAGCTCTTTTGAAGCATACCGTTGGCAGGGATAATATTGACCATCAACATCCAGAGCAAATATATATTTTCCTGCTCCGCAATGTTGTTCTCTTATAATCTTATTTTTAATATGAAAAAAATAATCGGAAAGCAGCATGAAGGCTTGTATATCCTCTCTATTTCCCGAAGCAATAACCTCCCCAATAATCTTTTGGAGTTGCTTCATAAAAAGCTTTGCATCCTCTTGTGATAAAGAAGCTTTACATTCTTTATCAAAGGCAGGACAAATTAATACATTCTTAACACCTTTTTTTCTAAAACGCCAGAACATATCTCTTGTATTTCTAAATCTATCTCTCGTGACTGTGGGTCTTAAAGTCAGCATAATACGCTCCTGCCTAGGAATAAGCATTTGAAGAAGATCTGCATTATTTTTGCCTATTGTTTCATCCTCTTTATCACAGTCATCCATGCTCAAAGTGACAGCAAAATTATATCTCTCAAGAAAGTTCACTATTTCGGTATTTAATAACAATCCATTGGTTGTTATCATATAGCCTATTTTTTTTCTTGGATTTTCTTTTACTTTATCTTGACAATATGCAACTATTCTCTTGATTTTATGGAATTCCAGCAAAGGCTCTCCTCCAAAAAACCAGACATTCATATTGTCTTTCTGGTTTAAAATATCTTCGATTGTCTTAAATGCATTATCCAATTGTAGAGAGCTATTTCCATACTTTCTTCGTGCACTATCATCAAAACAATATTCACAGGATAGGTTGCAGGCATGGGTCAAAAACATACATAGGGTTACCTCGTCGACAATAGCTACCTCTCTATATCTGCTCTCAGGAGCTTTTGCTAATGCTCTTAATTCAGCTATTTCAATAGATACATATTCATAACCTTCTATTAAAGTTCTATCCTTTTCTAAGCCATTCTTTAACTGTAAATAAGAACTTCTGCTGAGCCCAAATAAATCCATAGTTGATGGAACAAATGCAAAGTAATCACCAAATACCTCAAAAGCATGAATTCGATTTCCTATATCACCGATGGTTGTCATCTCAATAACGCCTCCCACCTATTATGAAGAAACCCAGCAGCTGATATAGCCTCCATTTCTAGCCCAGCTATCACATCCACTTGGTGTAGTGGTCCCCATAGTCGTATTGTAGCCTTTGAAAGATACGTCTCTTGTATCTTTGTTGTTTATATGTGTGATATCCTTATTTATCTGTGAGGATAGATTGCTATCTAAAAATTCTTTTCCAAAAAAAACTTTTTCCTTAATGAATTCGTATTTGTCAGGGGCATTCTCTTTTAAATCCGTCGGTGCAAGTAAATATTCTGTATATGAATTCTTAAAAATTTCTTCATAGCTCTCCTCCTTACATATACTTTTCCATTCATTTAAGATGCCTTTATAATCTGCAACCTCCCTTTTAAATACATTTTCTGCCAGTGATTCATAGGCTACACCATCCTGTACATCCATACCCTCAAAATGATTTTGAGGTATATCAATATCTACCTTTCCTATTTCTTGACCCAAATCTTTTACTTCAGGACTTTCCATGGCTTTCCACTCCTTTTGGAAATTGAGTTTTTAATTCACTCTAATTCTATCCTTTCCATAGGCTAATGCGTCCTTAGCCAAATTAGGTTCTTTAATTAAAGCATCCATAGTAATAAATGCGCTAATCACCGTCATAGCCTCTTCATCTATTAATCTTTTGATGGTATATCCTTCGATATTAATGCTTGGATATACTCCAGTTTTAAACCATTGTAGAAATCCCGGTTTTAGCGTATCATCAAGCTCCAATATTTTTCTTGCTGTTTCCGGAATCATGTGTTCGGGATAGTTTAATTCATTACGCAGCTTATCAATTATAAGATGTAAAGCTATCATTTATTCTTCCTCCATTCCATGAGCACTGTTGATGCAAACTCTCTTGCATCCTTTTCAATGGCCTGCTTATAATATCCAATCCTATCATAATTAGCATCAATATAGTTGTCAATATTCTGCTTCCATTCTATCAACGTAGTTATATCTTCCTTTGAATTAGCCATATTCTTAACCTGAACAAGCTGATAAGCGTGTCTCATTTCATGTACTAAGGTTTCCAGGCCCTGCCCTATTTTCTCCGGATCCTTGAGAATATCGTTGTTTAGATAAATACGATCTCCTTGGTTATAATATCCTCTCAATCCTGGCTCCATTTTTTCAAATATGACATTTTCTACTGGAACATCTAGCTTGCCTGCTATAGATTTTGTTACATCTCTCAGAATCTTGGCTCTTTCATACTCAGACAATCGCTCCCACCTATCCTTGTCTAACTCTCTATAATGGGAGAGAGATTCTGCACAACTCTTCACAAGGATTTCCTCGTAATTTTCTTTAAATTCTCTGTCAAAAAAAATTCTTTCTTTTAAATAGTGATACATTTTAGGATGGCTTTCACTTAATTGATCAGCATCTCGAACATAATCATAGCAAGCTTTTGAAAAATCTGGGCTCTGAGAATTCTCCGTTTCAAGAATTGTTTCCCATTCCTTAAACAGCCCAGGATTTCTTAGTACTTCCTCATTAAATAATCTTTCTGTATAATCTGCAAGCTCCTTATTATCCATCTCCTCAATATTAGATGATGAAGCCTTCATCCCTTCTTGATAATTTTCTACGCTCAATAGCAGCCCTCCATTTATTAGTATTCTTAGCAAAATAATCTATTTAAAAGGATGCGTGATTCACTTTTATCCATGTTGCTGCATCGTCATAATCGCTGCATATAATTGCTTCTCCAGGTTGTAGAACAGAGATAATCTCTTCCTGTTCTGGTCTTAACCCCATACAGGAGGCCATAGCTCTTCTATCATCTGCAGCAACAATTCTATGGGTGATTTTTATATTGGTATTCTTTATTGCATCAGGAATCAATCTTGAAGGAACCTGATCTACAATCAGCAATCCTTGTCCGTAAGCCCTTATCTCAGATAGCATTTCAGAAAACATACTTGAAACAACTGCCTGTGGATTTCCTGAGTTTGTCATATCTACTCCAGGGTTAGCAAGAAGTCTGTGAGCTTCTTCAATTAGAGCAATATGACAAAGAGCACCGCTGTCCGCCTTTTGACGATAGTTGCTATCGTTTATATATTTAGATTCCCTATATTCGCACAAAGCCATAAAAACAAGAGACATAATGATGGCTTTGTCACGATTATCAGCTATTTTGCTTAAATTAATCACAACATTGCGTTCAAACAAATCTCTGTAATCCATAGAATTTGTAACATTAAGTATATCCCTTTTAAATCCTCTTATTAGAGCATTTATTCTAGTCTTTACTGCAGCTTTGATGTTTTCTGCGACAGTCTTTTCATATCCTCTTGCATCTATGATTTTTCCTGCTGTCTCATGAAGGGTCCCAATTAAGGGATACTCCCTCACTTCATTTTCAGGAAATTCATTAATCAGATATTGCTCTCCAACCATCCTTATAACATGGTTATACAAAGCTTCTTCAATGATAATAGGCAGCACATCAGCCATTGGTAGGCTTGCAATCATGGCAGCTTTAAAACGATCCAACCTGGCCATCATATTTACTTGTCCTCCTTTGCAGGCTGCCGGCTGAAAAGGATTGATTTTGAGTTTATCTACTAAATAATCTTCATAGTACGCTACACCAGGCATATATATTTTGATTTTATTATCCTCTGCAAGCTGGTGATTGGCTCCTATGGCCCATCTCACATATTCTTCTTTCGCTGGTTCAATTATGAGGAATGGGATATCCACCCTTTTTATTTTAGACAGTAGATTCCTACAAGTAGTAGACTTGCCACTACCGGTTATGCCAGTGATTAGACCATGTTTAACTAAATTCTTTAGTTCAAAGCGATAACTTTGACCTACTGAAATACCCGTATCTAAAACATTACCTATTTCTATTGTCTTTTCCCCATTTTGAATCATGGGTGGATTGGAGGCAAATCGTACAGCATTTCTAACAAATCTTAATCCAGGGACATCTCTTCTTGGTAAACTGGTTGTTATAGATAGTTCTTCTGTGTTTAATGGTGTAGTTATATACTCAAATAAAGTACCAAAGGGGTGCCATTGATGATTTATTGTTTGAGAAGAGATTGAAGGGCGATGAATGGGAATTAATGCACAGTTTTTTATGATAATATCTGCACCAGAATTTCGTGGAAAAAGAGAAGTCCTTATAGGCTCCATATAAGAGTTGTCTCCAGAATAGATAGATCTCAGCATTCCCATTACCGTTAGAACAGTTCCTTCTTCTTGGGATAGCACATAGATACCGGTATTCCAAAAACCCAAACTACGGCCATGCTGCAACCTTTCTATATGCTTATCTAAAAGCTGTTCACAATACTGGGCTGACTTGTTTAGATATTGTCTTGAAACCGATTCGCTTCTCCCTATATTGGTAGTCGTATTACTGCTTAAATTTAGCAGTCCTCCTAGGGCAGCACCTCCATTCCCTCCCAGGGTAAGCAAACTAATCAAGGACCCAATTCCTGCACTAACACCAAAGGACATAGCATTTCCCTGATTTTCACCATGCTGTTCTGTTTGATGAACAAAGGTATGAATTTCTGAACCAAGATTTCTCAATGTTCTTATTAGTTCAGCAATTTTACTATCCTTAACAGGATCTGAAATCATTATTACTGCGAAATCCTTTTCTTCATTATCCAAATTTCTTATTCCAAAAGCAACCTGATCCATTGTCTGAAACATGCCATAGTTGATTTCCTTTCTAGGAGAGGGTATTCCAGTAACTGTTCCGGATGCATTATAATTCTGAAGTAAATCTCTCACGTCTTTTTCATCTTCTACCTTTTTCAATTCAATTCCCGGCATTTGACAGGTAACTGACTGAAATAGCTGTTCCTCGACTTCATAAATATCGTCATGATTCCTATATTCGAGTCCAAGATACAGATTGGTTTCAGCATTTTGTCTCAATAGTATATATATAAGCTTCCGATTCAGAGCATGTATTGTACTTAATGTACTTTGCCACCTGGGCAACAAGGAATATTCTTCAATCTTTCCTGGAGGTACAGGTAATCGTCTTACCATAAGCCACTTTGTTTTAGTTTCTTCAATATATGGAAGATTAGAGATGTTGCTAATATTCTCTAGGTAGCTTCGTTCTAACACGTTGCTGACCAAATTCTGTATGTAATCGTCAGGAACATTCAGAGAAATTTGACGCTCCTCTTCATCATCTGTCAAAAGTTTCCTTTGATAATCCGTTAATTGCGATACTAAAATTTTCATAGCATTCAACAAATCTGTTTAGCAAGCAGATTTATTGGAATCACCACCTTTCTATTCTATAGCCATAGGGTTTAGTTGTTGACTATGGTATTGATGAAAAACTAAATCGGTACATTGTTTTTATCATTACTTTTATTCATGAAAATTTCTACTTCTTTAGATGCTAGTGGAGTACTAACCTTGCCCCATGCAGACCAGTCGCCATACTCATCCATGTAATTCGTAAGAGTAATTTCTATTTCAGCGCTATATTCATCTCCAGGAGTAGCCTCTTGCTTTATTAGATAACGAAAAAAATCCTTTAAAACAACGGTGCTTTTGATAGGTATATCTACTTCAATTCCATTATAGTAGTGAATGCTTCCGTTTTTATGAATTTTTGCAGGATAGATGATAAAGGTAATGTTTTCTCCTACTATAGCCTTCACTGTGGTTTTGAAGGTTGTGTTCCATTGTGCGGGTAGCAAAGTTCCTTTATCCGTTTTAATTGCATATTTTAGCATTGTATTATCATGAGATGCTATCCCAAGGATTATTTTATCCCTATTTCGTTTATTCATTTTAAATGGCTGATGATATGAAAATACTCCCTTTAAGATCAGCTCGTCATCATGGATTGGATTATAAAATCTCCATGACTCTTGCTTTATTCTGCTTAACTCAAGAGGAGTATTATTTGGAATTTTATCTTCTATGATTTTTTTTATAAAATACCATTGACTATTTCCACCTGTACATAAAACAAAATCAATATCTTTCCCAGTTAAACCTGCTGAACAAATAGTGCTTCTTATTGCTTTAGATAGTTTCTGTATATATTCTTCTATAACATATTTTTCAAAACGTACTCTATCTAATTCAGCATTTTTTATTGAGCATTGAAATTTTTTAGCAACTGCCTGAAGTTGGTAGGGTAATCCATTGAACTTCTCTCCATTCCCACTCATAAGATGGGGTGATAACAGATTTTCCTTCCATTTTTTTATTTCCTTTTCTACAGCAAAGCTATCAAAATCTTGTAAATCATCTTTCTGAATACCAGATTCTATAAAATACTTTTTGTAGTGTTTTACCAACTTCTTATCTATTTCATTTCCTCCAAAGCTTTTTCCCTGATCCATATCAATACTGGATAATGGAAAGTAGACTATTTCTTCTTCCCTGATAACACACTTTACCACAGAAATATCTGCCATTCCTGCCCCCATATCCATAGATAACAAATTGACTTCGTCCTCTACACAAAATTCTTTTCGCAACTGTTTCGATATATCTCCGTTAAACTTCATAACTCCATCAAATAGTACCGCTGGATGAAGCAAACCCTTGATATTTTGAAAACCTGCTTTTTTGGCACTCATTAAAATATCCTGAATCATTTGTGGTGGATATCCAGCTCCATAAGTTATGTACGTAAACTCATATACTTCTTCATGCTGACTTGTATTTCTGATATACTCATCTCTCAAATATTTAAAGAATTTCTCACAGAGTCTTAATGCATCCTCTCGTTTTGAAGCTTCTGACAAATCCATTTTAAAAGTATGCTTTAAAAAAGAATAGTATTTTGGATTATCTGCCTTCCATCCAAATAGACTATTGCTAGCTTTCGATCTTTTTTTATCAAAATATTCTTCTAAAATAGCTATGTAGGTAGGTACGGTATTGTTGATATGTGAAAATGAAATATAATTGGGCTGCTGAATATCTAAACCTATGCCATTTTTCTGCTCAATATATGCAAGGACAGTTTTAGATGAACCAAAGTCAATTCCAATATATCTATTTGTTTTACTTTTTTTTGTCAAAACACATCACTCCAATTTTTTCGTAAAACAATTCTTTTAGCTCACGTAGCTATTATAAATTAAAACTGCTGTTTTTTGGGGCATCACCACAGCACCATCTTTATCCATCAATTCTCTAAAATGTTTATCCTGAGGATTGTTAAAATTGCAATTATTAGATAGCACAAACTGAATACAGTCTTCTCCATTGACCTGCTGAATGCCAGCTTCTTCATTTGTTCCTACTACCACTTGAATGTCGTTCATGTCTATGGTTTCAATATCATCTTGCTGAAGAACGGTTTTTATGCCCTCTGCAATGTAACCCTTTATCTCATAGGGTAACTCATCAATACGAACCTTTCCAAGCTTTCCAGTTAAAATAGTGCCCAAGCCCATGATTACTACATAACTGCAATGATCTATCATCCTTTTAATTTTATGAATCATTTCAAAAACAAAATCTTCAATGATAATCATCATCCTTTTTAAAAAAGAAAGAATTCCTCTACCGATTTTTATGAAAAATTGTTTCATGCTGTCCCACATCGTACCTATAGACATACCTGCTCAACTCCTATCTTCATAAAAAATTACATCCCAATACATTCATCCTCTCCATATTTTTGGGATGCTACGAATTCTCTTGTAGTTTCTTGAAGTTTCTCTTTAATTGCATCAGGAATAACAGGCTTCACATCGGATTTTGTATAATCCTTTGCATTATTTTGCTTTTCTTTACGGTCTACTATCAAATCACACTGTTCGATTAAATCTATTTGAGAAAGATATGTTTTTTTCTTTTCAAGAGCTGCAATACAGGCATCTATCACTGCATTCTTTATATCTCTGCCACAAAAAGTGTCATATTTTATAGCCAACTCATCAATATTCCAATCTCCATTTGAAGGAATCGTAGGCAGCAAATGTACTTCCCATATTTTTTTTCTGCAACCCAAGTCAGGTAGAGTAAAATAAATACTCTTTAGCCTTGTTTCAAAGGCATGATCATAATTGACAACAAGATTTGTAGCAAATATAACAATGCCTTTAAACTTCTCCATGCAGATTAAAAGCTGACTTCTCATGGAATTAATTGCTTGTTCAGAGCCTTGTGTTACATTTGTCAACCGTTTTGATAAAAGTGAATCAGCCTCATCAATAAATAAAACTGCATCGTTTCTCTGGGCTGCTAAAAAAATTGCCTCTACGTTTTTAGGCCCTTCCCCATGATATTTACTTTCAATGTCCGCATAACTTCTAACCAGTATTTTTTTTTCCATTCTGCTTGCAATAGCATGGGCAGCCATGGTTTTTCCGGTTCCTGAAGGTCCATAGAAATTTAAAGCGGAACGGGCAAAGGGTTCAATTTTGTTAAGGCCCCACTCTTGAAAGGCTTTATGTTCATGCTTCAATACTGCCACAGCGTTTTCAATATCCTTTTTTACTTGCTCTGGAAGTATTAAGCTGTCAAATGTATACAATGGCTCACTAGCCACATGAACGAACGCCATCTTCTCAAAATCTTGCTCTCCCATAGAGTCCCTTGCTTGATCATCATTATTATTTTCAAGATGAACACTATTTTTAGAAGTTTCCGATTTCCCTTGAAAGTTTAAGTTTTGGTTTCTATTAAACACCAACTTAAAACATTCATTTGGAAAAAAACTATCTCCTAATACATATTTAAAATCACTTATAAGAAGTTCTCTTAAAGATTTTACCGCTTGATTTTTTACCTCTATATCATGCAATCCTTCTAAAACAACTGTTATCTTCATAAGCTTGTTGTTATCTTGTATAAATCTTATATCCTTAGACACAACTGCATCTCTATCTACAGCTTTAAGAAAATCAGAGACATTTTGCTGTATTTTTTTTACCAAGAATTGACGATTTTTATGGAAATTGGTGTTTGCTTTGATATTCATACCTTCAAATAAAACAGAAATATCTATTCTTTTATCAAGCATAGTCGCACATCCTTATCACACTGTGATTTCAATAATCTTACTATTGTGCTTCAACTTATTTATTAATTTCTCATCTCGAATATCCTTAGATGTATCTAAATCCTTCACATCAAAAATCTGAATATCTTCATCCATTTCCATAATATTTCCTTCCATATCTGTCACCGCTGCAATAATCTCTTCTCCAGTAAAGAACTCATCAAAGGAAATAGTTTCAATGTTATCTTGACTTTCCAATTGTGTTTTCAACTCATCTGTCAATATTTTGGATGCCTTTAGAAGAATTTGTCTGCACTGTCTTTGTTTCTTTTTTTCTTTAAACCAGTTAATCACTTTTGTCACAAAATATTCAATCACCCTGATAATAGCAAGTATTCCTAATCCAATTAAGTATCCAATACCCATCATTATTGCTATTTCAAGACCCATAATACTCCCTCCCTTTGCCTATTGATGATGTGCTTTTTGAATTTATCTTATACCATATCAATTTCAAATTGCTTTTCAAGATTACCTTCCATAAGCTTACTAAGTTCATGATCAATTCTTTCTGTCGTTAAAATAACCCCTAGTACAGATGTCTTGCGATTATTGGTAAATATAGGTGCATTGTTGCTATCTTTAAATACTTGCTCTATTCGATAGAGACGTTTTTCCTTATTATAATT
>JBFNEZ010000010.1:0-49946 GCA_040797825.1 Thermotaleaceae bacterium
GTATTTAGGCTTATAAAAAATGAACTTCGCCAACTAAGGGCAAAACTGAAAGAAGATTATTTTTTCTAGGACAGATAGAAGCTTATTTTGACTCTTATTCTGGATTATGATATCTTATTTCTATATATAAATATAGGTTTCTAAATAAAACGGAGGGGAGGGGCTGTATGCCTTCCCGAAAATGATCGTTTTTTCTTTGAGAGACGAAAGGAGTTGGACATTCATTGGGTAAACACAAAACCTTGTTTTTATTGGTATTATGCAATTTTTTCTGGGCGGGAAACTATGTGTTTGGTAAATATGTGATTGCAGAAATGGCGCCACTTTGGATTACTTTTTCCAGATGGTTTGCTGCATCCTTCTTATTGATCCCCATTGCACATTTTATGGAAAAACCAGAATGGTCTAAAGTAAAAAAAGTATGGCCTACTTTGATAGTCATGGCTATTTTAGGGATTATCAGCTATAATATGCTTCTTTACTCAGCTTTAGATTATACGTCTCCCACCAATGCTTCCTTAGTAAGTGCTTTAGCCCCAGGGGTCATGGTGATGTTTTCCTTTGTTTTCTTGAGAGAGAAAATCTCAAGGATACAAGGAATGGGAATTATGGTTTCACTTATTGGTGTTTTTATCATTGTAACTCGTGGGAATCTAACTCAACTTTTCCACACTGCGTATAACAAGGGTGACTTATTAATGGTAGTTGCAGTGTTGGTATGGACCATTTATTCGATTATGGGAAAAAGGCTTACAATACCCCCCATTACTGCTACAGCTGTGTCTGCTGTTTTTGCTACGATCATGATGGCACCTTTTGTCATTGCTCAAGGAATGGATTTAACAAAGCTCAGTCCCATTGCTATAACTGGAATTGTATATATGATTATTGGTCCTTCTGTATGTTCTTTTATTTTCTGGAACACTTCGGTAAAAGAGATTGGTCCCAGCCGTGCGGGCATATTTTTAAATCTAATGCCTGCCTTTACAGCAATGATTAGCTGGGTTCTCGGTGAAAGAGTCACAGGTGCTCAGGTTGCAGGCGGAATATTTGTTTTCACAGGCGTATATCTGACTACGGGATTATTGGACAAGAGATTGGCAGAAAATCAAAATAAGTCTTTATCTATGGATTAAATGAAAAAACAGAAGTATTTTGACTTAAAGTTAAGAACTTCTGCTTTTTTATTCTCCATAAATTGAAAAAAGGAAATGCATAATAGGTAAAGAATGTTTAACATAAGGCTGTTTAAGTCTATGAGTATGCAGAAAGGATTTCATCTTACTAAACTAGGTGGTGGGAAAATGGAAAAGGCAGTAGAGCACAGGTTTATAGAGCGCTATGAGATCCATAAAAGTCTTGTTGAGGAATCTCATAGAAGATCCGCAGCCTACGGCATAAAGAAAGACACCAAGGTGATTTCTGATGGATTTAAAGGAAAAGCCTTGGAAAGATTACTTCAGAGTAATGAAGAACTGCTGAGGATTGCTAGGCCCGTTACAGAGGATTTATATAACTACGTGAAGGATACGGGTTTTTTTTTAGAGATTATAGATAAAAATGGCATCATACTCGATATCATTGGAGATGAAGATATTGAGAAAAAATCCCTGGATATGAACATGAGGGTCGGCACCGATATGGGCGAAAAGCGTGCTGGGACCAATGCCATTTCCTTAGCCCTGCAAGAAAATTGTCCCATCCAATTAGTAGGAGAAGAACATTATTTGGAGATTTTTCACCAATTTACTTGCTCAGCTGCAGTGGTTCATGATAAAGAAGGAAAGGTTCTTGGGTGTATCAATCTTACAGGGTGGTCCCTTAGAGTACATAAGCATACCTTAGCCCTCGTAGTAGCTGCGGTAAGATCCATTGAAAATCAAATCAAGGTAAATCTACAACAGAATGAGCTAATAGAGGCCTATAACTCTATCAATGCCATAATGAATTCCCTAGATATTGGTATTTTAGCAGTGGATGTAAATGGACATATCAAGCTTATCAATTATCAAGCATGTAAGATGATGAAAATATATAAAGAGGAAGCCATTGGAAAAAGTATTTTTCAATGGATAGTCGGAGGTTTGGAACTAAAGAAGCTTTTAAAAAAGGGTGAGACCTTAGAAAATAAAGAAATCAGCATTGTTTTTAAGGACTATGAGAAAAAATTTCTTTTAACTACCAATCGAACCTTTGATAAATATGGTAAGATATCGGGAAACATCATTATTCTTAAGGATATTAAAACGGTTTTTAAACTGGTGAATCAATACGTGGGAATGACGGCCAAATATGATTTTGACATGATCATTGGAGAGAGTCCTCAAATACTGCAAGTAAAGGAGTACGCAAAAAAGGTATCCAAGAGCCCATCCACCATACTTATTCAAGGAGAAAGCGGTACGGGAAAAGAACTATTGGCTCAGGCTATCCATAACAACAGTGAAAGGGTCCACAATAGCTTTGTAGCTTTAAATTGTGGAGCTATCCCCAATAGCCTCATCGAAAGCGAACTTTTTGGATATGTGGAGGGTGCTTTTACAGGAGCCCGAAAAGGGGGCTATTCGGGAAAGCTGGCTCTGGCTGATAAAGGAACCTTGTTTTTAGATGAAATAGGAGAAATGCCTCTTCATATGCAGGTTCATTTTCTGCAGTTCCTTCAAGAAGGAAAGATTACAAGACTGGGAGACAATAAGGCCATTTCCCTAGATGTCAAAATCATTGCTGCAACCAATCGAGATTTAAAGGAAGAAGTGAAAAAGGGCCGATTCCGTGAGGATCTATATTACCGATTGAGTGTTATTCCTATTTATTTGCCTCCCTTGCGTGAAAGGCAGGGAGATATTGGTATGCTGATGGATTACTTTTTGAAAAACAAGGCGATTTCTCTAGGAAAGGCAATACCTACTATTAAAAATGAGCTGCTCAATAAACTGCTGGCATACCATTGGCCGGGAAATATTAGAGAACTGGAAAACTGTATCGAGAATATTGTAAACTTTGATGGAGAAATGTCTTTTAGTATAGAGGGAGAAACTACAGACATAGACAGGCCACAGCAAAAAAAAGATAGAAAAGATAGAGGAGAGAAAGTAAAAATAAAATCTCTTTCAGATTGTGAGAAAGAGGCTATTGAAGCTTGTCTTCAACACTGTGGATACAACTATTCCGCAGCTGCTAAATTCCTTGGTATTACAAGGGCAACCCTCTATGCCAAGGTAAAAAAATATCAGATTAGAAGTGTATAGAATTTAAACAGTGCTTAAAAATTAGACAGAGATGCAAAAAAGATGTGTATAATTTTTAAACAGAATTGTATTGATCAGTAGATAGCCTATTGCCAATTGGAGAAAATAAAGGGGTGTAGAACTTGGCATCATTGTTGCTTTATAATGTGATAAATAAATGTCAAGGAGTGATATTATGTTGCAATCTAGAAGAATGTATCTACCACCCCTCGCTTTGTTAGGACCAGGATGCGTAAAGGAAATTGGACCAGAAATAAAAAAACTGAAAGTAGGGAAAGCACTTGTCGTAACAGACAAGGTACTTTTAGACCTGGGTGTTGCCCAACAGGTACTGAATATTTTGGACGAAAGCCGCATCAACTATGTAGTATTTTCAGATGTAAAGCCAAATCCAACTACTCAAAATGTATACGATGGGCTGGCAGTATTAAAAGAAAACAGTTGTGATTTTGTTCTTTCTATTGGTGGAGGTTCTCCACAGGATTGTGCCAAAGGAATATCAGTCCTTGCTGCAAATCCTGGAGATCTCAAAGACTATGAAGGTGTCAATAAAACAGAAAATAAAGGTTTGCCTATTGTAGCCATCAATACCACTGCAGGGACAGCCAGTGAAGCAACCATCAACTATGTAATTACCGATGAGGAAAGAAAAGTAAAAATGGTGTTGGTAGATACCAACAGCTTGGCGGCTATCGCAGTAAATGATCCAGAGCTGATGGTGAAAATGCCTAAGGCACTGACTGCAGCCACCGGGATGGATGCCTTAACCCATGCCGTAGAAGGATACTTGACCCTAGGAGCTTCTGTTTTAACAGATGCATTGAATCTAGAGTCTATTCGAATCATTGCATCTAGTTTAAGAGATGCAGTGAATGACGGAGAAGACTTAGAAGCCCGAAGCAAGATGGCCTATGGACAATACATCACAGGGATGGCTTTTAGCAACTGCGGTTTGGGAATCGTTCACTCCATGGCCCACCAATTAGGTGGACTCTACGACCTGCCCCATGGGGTTTGTAATGCCATATTGCTGCCCTATGTAGTAAAGTACAATGCTTCTGCTGTTGGAGATAAATTGAGAAATGTGGCCATTGCTATGGGAGAAAATGTAGATGGATTATCCACAGAAGAAGCGAATGCCGTTGCCATCGAAGCCATTGAGAAGTTATCAAAGGATGTAGGCATACCAGCAGGTTTGGCGGAACTAGGTGTAACAGAGGATGCACTTCCAAAGATGGCAGATATGGCTCTTGCCGATGCTTGTACCCCGGGGAATCCAAAACCTCCTACCAAAGAAGATATCATTGCTATCTATAAGGAGGCTCTATAAAATATTTTTTCAAAAAAACAATCCCTTCTTTCAAAGAAGGGATTGTTTTTTTGAAATGTTTTCCTTAGTCTTTATACTGTTCCAGTTCATCTTTAATGGACAGCATTTTTTTATCCAAATGACATACCATGTCAGCACATTCCTTTAATTGATCCGTTATTTCCGATGGAACATGCTTATGAAACTTATAAAAGATTTTATGTTCCAAACTAGCCCAAAAATCCATAGCGATGGTACGTATTTGTACCTCTACCTTTATATCTTCAACCTTATCCGATAAAAATACAGGAATCTCCACAGTAAGATGAAGACTTTGATATCCATTGGGTTTTGGATCTTGAATATAATCCTTTACCAAGAGAATTTTTATGTCATGATGATTGCATAGTAAATCATAGATAGAATAGATATCAGAGGTAAAGGAACAGATAATCCGTATGCCAGCGATATCGTGAATATGCTCCTTAGCATTTTCTAAGGAGACTTCATAGCCCTTTCGCTGCAGCTTGTCCATGATGCTTTCTGGAGTTTTTACCCTAGATTTGATATGTTCAATAGGATTGTGCATGTGAATGAATTGAAATTCTTCATTGAGTATATTTAATTTTGTTGCAATCTCCTTCAATGCAAATCTATAAATCAATAAAAGATTCTTCCATTCGTGGATATCATTTGGCATTACAATATGCTCCAAGTTGAAATCACTCCTTAAGGTTTGCCAAGAATAAATAGGGTACTACTGCCCATTTTAATATAAAAACATTTCTATGAAAAGGCTTTAAAAGAATATTTACTATGTAAATAGGAGAAACATAGGATTTATCCTCATGATTGAATATAGTCAGATTGTGGTATACTTTATTCACGAGATAAAAATAGAATATTTGGGAGAGAGGTTTGAAAAATGGATGATAAAATGCTGGAAAAGTATGGACGGATATTGATCAAAACAGGAATCAACATTCAACCCAATCAAATACTAGTCATACATTCACCTATCGAATGTGCTTCCTTTACTAGGCTGGTTGCTCAGATTGCCTATCAAGAGGGTGCAAAGGATGTGGTTATAAATTGGAAGGATGAGTTGTTTTCAAAAATTCGATACATAAATGCTCCTGAGGAAGTTTTTGATGGGTTTCCCCATTGGCAAAAAGAGTTCTATTTATCCTATGTACGAGAAGGGGCAGCATTTTTAACCATCGCTGCTTCAGATCCTGAGTTATTGAGAGATGTAGACCCCGAACGAATTGCCAGGGCTCAAAAAGCTAGCAGTCATGGGTTAAGAGAATATCGAGAAAGCTTGATGGGGAATAAAAATGTTTGGTGTGTGGCATCTATCCCTACGAAGGCTTGGGCTAAGAAGGTTTTTCCTAAGCTAAATGAGGACGAAGCTATTGAAAAGCTGTGGGAAGCTATTTTTAAAACCGTCAGGGTAGATGCCCAAGATCCTATTGCAGCTTGGGACGAACACAAGGCTAGACTGAAGGAACGAATGGAACGATTAAATGAGAGAGCCTTTAAATACCTCCATTTTAAAAATGAACTAGGTACAGATTTAAAGCTAGAATTGCCTGAAGGGCATCTATGGCTTGGCGGTTCTGAGGCTACCCCAGAAGGAATTGAATTTATTGCGAATCTCCCAACGGAGGAAGTATTTACCTTACCCCAAAAGACAGGGGTACATGGCAGGGTTGTGAGCGCAATGCCCTTAAACTACAATGGAAATCTTGTTGAAGATTTTTCTTTAACCTTTAAAGATGGAAAGGTAATTGATTTTTCAGCAAGAAAGGGTTATGATACATTGAAAAAGCTCTTAGAAACCGACGAAGGCTCCTGCTATTTGGGAGAAGTAGCCTTAGTTCCCTATGATTCTCCTATTTCTAGAATGAATATATTATTTTACAATACCCTATTTGATGAAAATGCATCCTGTCATTTGGCCTTGGGGAAGGCATATCCTGTATGCATTAAGAATAGCGAAAACATGAAAAAAGAAGAACTTGAAAGCTTAGGCATGAATGATTCTCTTATCCACGAGGATTTTATGATAGGAACAGCGGATTTGGAGATTATGGGAATTACTGCGGAAGGAGAGGAGATCCCTGTGTTTCACAAAGGAAATTTTGCTTTCTGAAGATGGGGAGAAAAGCCATGATAGAAAATCAATCTCCATAGAAAAAATTCAAATATAAAAGCCCTGATACACTCAGGGCTTTTTCGTAGTCTACATATATAAAATATTAATCGATATTCTATTATATTTTAGCTACATTAGCAGCTTGGAAGCCACGATCTCCTTTTACTACTTCGAACTCAACTTTTTGTCCTTCTTCAAGTGACTTATAGCCATCACCTTGAATTGCTGAGAAATGTACGAAAACGTCATCTCCGCCATCTACAGTGATGAATCCAAACCCTTTTTCGCTGTTAAACCATTTTACAATACCTGTTTTCATTAAAGAAAAACCTCCAAAAATTTGTATTTGTAACTATGTTACACTGTAAGCCTATCATGAAAAACTATTATTGTCAAATAGAATTCATGAAAAAAATAAACTTATATGCTAAAAGTACTATTGACATAATCTTCTCTATTTATTCAATCTTATATAAAAAATATTACAAAGATTGGCTTTCCATATTTTGTGAAAATATCGACAGATTACATTACTTACGTTATGATAGGAATAGAGACTTTTAAGATAGCGTGAATATGAAATAAGGGAATAGCATAAGGGGTGTTTGGTTTGCATTCAGTTTTTCTACAGGAAAATGAGTTTGTTCAGACAGAACGAGTAAGAATAGGTGAAATACCTTGTCTAAGGATGAGGCCCAAGGGCGTGGAAATAAATTTGCCTACGGTAGTGTACTATCATGGGTGGAGTTCTAACAAAGAGTATCAGAGATTTAAAGGAATGACATTAGCCAGTTTTGGCTATCAAGTCCTTGTTCCTGATGCTATCCACCATGGGGAGAGAGATCCAATCCCCTATAGGGATGCTCAAGCCATGGAACAGTATTTCTGGAGAGTAGTTCTTCAAAATGTTGAGGAATCAAAGGGACTCATTGAGGAAATTATCAATACACATAATGGAGATCCCAATCGGATAGGCGTTATGGGCAATTCCATGGGAGGTTTCAGTGCTGCTGGTGTATTTATTCAAAATGAAAACATAAGGTGCATGGTAAATTTTAACGGTTCCTGCGCTTGGATGAAGGCAGAAGAGATATTTAGAAAAACCAAAGGAATTTCAGAATCATCTGCAGAGCGAGGCATGGATCTTTCAGCCTATGATCCAATGGCCAATAAGACACGCCTTAGAGGCAGACCAATCCTTATGCTTCATGGAGACAGCGATACTTCTGTTCCTATTGATAGTCAGAGATTATTTTATTTTGAAGTAGAAGGGTTGTATAAAGAAACTCCTGAAAAATTAAAATTTTTAGAAATTCCAAGGATGGATCATTATATTAGTACGGGTATGCTGGAAGAAGCTATTCTGTGGTTGGAAAAATATCTGTAATGGATTCTGTTGCAGCCTTATTTTATGAAGGAGGAGCATTTTGTGAAAACTGTTGGAGTACGTATTGTCAAATTATTCGTAGGACTATTTTTATTTGCCGTTGGAATTGTAATGACTATTAATGGGAATTTAGGGCTTGCACCCTGGGATACGTTTCACCAAGGCTTAGCCAATATTACAGGATTGACGATTGGTCGTGTGAATATTATTGTGGGATCGATTATTGTACTGTTCAACTGTCTTTTAGGGGAAAGAATAGGCTGGGGAACCCTGTCGAATATGATCTTCATTGGAATCTTCATGGATCTGCTTATGCTCAATAATCTAATTCCCATTGCCCAAGGTCTTCTGTCAGGACTTATCATGATGTGTTCAGGCATGTTTATCATTGGAATAGGCAGCTGCTTTTATATGCGGGCAGGGTTTGGATCTGGGCCCCGAGATGGGTTAATGGTGGCATTAACGAAGAAAACCCATAAGCCTGTTGGGTTGGTGAGAAGTTCTATTGAAATCATGGTGCTTTTTGCAGGATATCTGCTGGGCGGGACCCTAGGGGTAGGCACCTTGGTAGCTGCATTGGGAATAGGTTATTTTGTACAGCTTGCCTTTAAAGTACTCAAATTTGATGTAAAAAGCGTCCATCATCGCTTTATTGATGAAGACATCAAGGAGCTTCGCAGGATGCTATCAAAAACTGTTAAAAGTGCAGAAGAGAATTAAAGGGATACTTGCTCTCTAGAAAGGGCAAGTGTTTTTATTTTTCTATAAAAAGGAAAAAACAAGTAAATTTACCTACTGAGTTTACAGAAAAAAATGACGAAAACTGCTATAATAAATAAGAAGTATAAGGATTTATAGCAAGGACTTTATCCGAAGGAGCAAAAGATGATTTGAGGTGAGCTATGGAGATTAGAGAGCTGGATAGAGCTTCCATTGAAGCATATCTAGAGTTTTGCAAAGGGATATATAAAGATAATCCCTATTATAGGGACAGCATGAGCAGCGTTCTAAGGGATATTTTAAAGGGTAAGGCTCAAATCTGCAAAAGCAGTATGCTTGTACCTGTAATGGCTATAGAGGGAGAAAAAATTCTTGCAGTGTGTATCTTTGCTATTGTAGATAGAATGGGGGATACTTTGCAAATGGCCTATTTTGAAGCTTTACCCCATCAAGAGAAGGCAGTAGAAGCCCTTATTCACCATGGGAAAAAGCTGGCTAAGCATCAGGGTATTCATCAAATTCTAATAGGTTTAAATCTTCATGTGAATTATGGCCTGGGTCTGTTGGCCAGTGAATTCAATCAGCGGCCCAGCTTTGGAACAGCCTATAATCCACCCTATTATATAGACTACCTTCAATCCATGGCCAATGAAGAAATAGGTCTGGTCAGTTATCTTGCAAAAATGGAAAACTTTGATTTTGGTATGAAAGATAGATGGATAGAGAAGATGACTGCAAAGTATAATGTTCGAAAAGCAGATTTTAAGAAGCTGAAAAGGGACGCGGCTATCTATACGGATTTAAACAATCGTGCCTTTAAGAAGCATAGGTTCTACTATGCAAGAAAAGAGGCGGAGGACTTAGAACTGTTTTCAGAGTTTAAGCTTCTATTAAGAGAAGAGAATCTATTGTTTTTAGAACATGAAGGGGAGCCCATAGGCTTTATGCTTTGGTATCCAGATTATAATGAATTAATAAAACCAGGAGAAACCTTAGGGTTGAAAACCCTGATAAAAAATCGCATCTATGGCCATAGGATTCAGAGATTTAAGATTGTAGAATTGGGCGTACTTCCTGAGTTTCAGAAAAAAGGTGCTGTTTTTACACTCTTTTATAAACTGCGGCAAATGCTTGGGGAGCGCTATAAAGAATGTGAATCGGGATGGATTTTAGAGGATAATCTTTCCTCCCGAGGCCTGTGCTATCGATGGGCAGAGAGAGAATATAAGCAGTATAAAGTTTTTTTATTGTATCTTTAGAGGGGTAAGAGAGTATGTTTAAGGTATATAGTCATGGAAAGGATCTTCCAGAGCTTTGGGATCAGATTATTAAAGATAAGCATTTTCTTAGCAGAGAAATTTTAATGCAATTAGAGAAACTGAATCCTTGTCATCAAAGATATCACTTGAATGGGGAAAAGGGGATTGTTCTTGTATCCTATCCATTAAAGATGAACCTGTTTACTTTTCTAAAGGCAGCTTCTTTTAAAGTTCCTATTCAAATTATTGGTGTACCCTTATCGGTTTCAAGCTCAGGTTATGAAGTAAATCAAGAAGTCCTATTGGAAGACCTTTGTCAATATGTGGGCTCTTTAAAGGGCTTTTCTTTGATTTTGAATGTGGATGCTCAATTAAACCTGCCAGAGGGTTATACCCTTCCTACCTGCAGACTTAAAATTAAATGGAGTTCCTTTGAGGAATATTTAGAGAAAATGAGAAGTCACTATCGTTATCGCATCCATAAAGCCATTAAAAAATTTGGTTCTGTGCAGATAGAACTGTTGAAGGATAACCGTATGTTTGATGAGGAAATGTATGAACTGTATCTGGAAGTCTATAAAAATTCTAGGGAAAAGCTGGAAAAGCTTCCTATAGATTTTTTTAGAGAATTCCCAGCCCGTATTTTCTCCTTTAAGATTCCAGGAGAAATTCTTGGGTTTGTTCAATTGGTTGAAAGAGCCGAAGAATTGATTTTCCTCTTCGGAGGATTTCGTCACAAACGAAATCAACAATACGATCTCTATATGAATATGCTGTTAGCCATCATAGACTATGGAATTAGGAATGGATTTAAAAGTATTGATTTGGGGCAAACAGCAGAAGAAACAAAACTAAAGCTAGGAGCGTCCCAATATAAAAAATATATGTATGCCTGCCACAGCCATCCCTTCATTAATAACCTGATAAAAAAACTCATTGGTAAATTTTCTTATTCTCATTACCCTATAGTCCATAAGGTTTTTAAGGAGGCAGTGGATGAAAATCCTATTGGTAAAATGTCATAAAAAAACGATTTACTCTCGATTTGAACCAGTGGTCACAGAACCCTTGGAATTGGAAATCCTATCTGCCAAGCTAGAACAACTGAAAATAGAGCATCGAATCTATGACAACCTGCTGGAAGGTGGAAATTTCAGAGAAGTGATTCGGGAATATGAACCTAATCTTTTGCTGTTGAGCGGCTATATTACAGCTGTGGATGTGATTGTAGATTGTGCCCAATATGGGAAAAAATACAATGATAAGTTGAAAGTTGTTGTAGGTGGGGTTCATGCAGAAATGAATTATGAAGATTTTTTTACAGCGGCTATTGATGTGGTCGTTCATTCTAATGGAATCAACATCCTAGAAAATCTTTTAAGCACCAATTTTCATGAAAAGGAGCTTAAAAATCTTCCGGGAATAGCCTATCAAATTCAGGGGAAATGGCAAATCAATCAAAAAATACCTACAGATCTGCGTACAACTCCCTTGGCCAATCGCAGTTACTTTGAACGACATCAGGGCAGAACCCGATACATGAACTACAGTCCTGTGTCTATGGTGAAAACTGCCCTATCCTGTCCTTACGCCTGCAATTTTTGCTATTGTAAGCAATTGAATATGGGGAATTATGTGCATAGAGACATGGAGCAGATACTTGAGGAAATTTCCCAGGTTTCTTCGGAGTACATTTGGATTATAGACGATACTTTTTTAATTGATCGGAAGAGAATCTTAAGCTTTATTCATGGTATAAAGAAGAAGAAAATAGATAAAAAATTCATTGCCTATTCAAGGGTAGACTTTATTGCAAGACACGAGGATATTATAGAAAAGCTGGCCGATATAGGGTTTGTAGAGCTGATTGTAGGGATGGAAGCCATTGAAGACAGATTTTTAGAAGACTTTAAAAAAGCAAGCACCTTAGCAGAAAATGAAAGGGCAATTGAGCTGCTCAGAAAGCACGAAATCCGTTTGACTGCCCTATTTATTGTTGGGATTGATTTTACTGGAAAGGATTTTCAACAGCTTAGAACATGGATAAAAAAAAGGAAGTTGGAAAGCTATACGGTATCTATATTTACACCGCTCAAAGGGACAGAAGCTTACGATCTTTATGAAGAAAAGCTGATGACAAAGGATTGGGGCAAGTTTGATTTATTGCATTTAACCCTAAAGCCTGCCCATATGCACCCTATTCTCTTTTATTTTAATTTCTATTGGATTTATGTAGAGCAGCTTTTTAGGAGCAGAACCATTAGAAGCTTTATATTCAAAAGTTTAAAAGGTAAATATATAGGATCTCTTAAGAATTTGTGGATGTGGTGGAGGGCCTAGGTGCTCTTATGAGAATCGGAGGAAAAAATGTATAAAGAAAATGTGTGGGATTTCTGGGCCCAGAGATATGAAGGACTATGGGTACAAAAGTTCTCATTAGGACCTACCAGAAGAGAGATAATCAAATATCTAAAAAAACTGCTTAAAAAGGATAAAAGCTATAGAATATTGGATATGGGTTGTGGGATTGGACAGCTTTTGGGAGAAATACAATCTCAGTTTCATGGATATAGGATAGAACTAATGGGGGTTGATTTTTCTAAGGAGATGATTCAAAGAGCAAAGGATAGGCACTCGGATATTCCATATAGGCAAATGGATGTGAAAGACATTCCTTTTTTGAAGGAACCCTTTGATATCATTCTTTGTACCCATTCCTTTCCCTATTATAAGGATCAAAAAAAAGCTTTGAAAGATTTTAAAGGGCTGCTAAAAGAAGATGGGTATCTGTTGTTGGCACAAGCATCTCAAAACACTCTATATGATCGAGCAGCCATGTTTTTTGTCAAATTTACGACTGGAAAAGCAAAGTATCCCAGTGTGAAAGGAATTTTTTCTATGACGGAGGAACTTTTTCTTTGTGAGCAGGTCCTATGTATAAGAGAAAAATTCTTTATGCCCTCTATTTATCTATTTATATTGAAGGGGATTAAACTATGAATATACTGCTGATTAGACCGAGGCCGGACAAAGAAACTATTGGACTACAGCATGTTATGATTTGTGAGCCCCTGGAATTGGAGTATATTGCTGCCAATATCCACAGACAGGATGTAAAGGTTGAAATTGTGGATATGATTCTAGAAAAAGAATCCGTGGAGTATTTTCTAGAGAGGCACTCTCCGGCGGTGGTGGCAATGAGTGGCTACATCACCCATGTTCAGATCATTAAGGATTATGCAAAAAGGATTAAAAAACATAATCCCTACTGCAAGGTAGTGGTGGGAGGCGTACATGCGGAGGTAGTGCCAGAGGATTTTATCAGTGAATATATAGATTTTATTGTAGAAGCCAATCCGTTAAAAACCTTTAACAGAATTCTTTTGGATCTAGAAAATGAAGAGATAGAAGGTGTTTATCAAAAAGGGAAAAAAAGTCAGAAAGAAGGGGACTTTTCTTACCACTTTCCTGATAGAGAGAAGGTGGCAAGATACCGTCACCGCTACTACTATATGTTTCACAATCCCTGTGCGCTAATAAAAACTTCTTTCGGTTGTCCATACCACTGCAGCTTCTGCTTTTGCAAGGAGATTACCGATGGAAAATACTTTGTTAGAACCATAGAATCTGTGATAGAAGAACTAAAAGGAATGAAAGAAGAAGAGATCTATATTGTAGATGATGATTTTCTTTTTTCCCGAGAACGAATATTGGAATTCTGTCGTCAATTAAAGATGCACCAAATCCAAAAGCAATTCTTGGTTTATGGAAGGGCAGATTTTATTTGTTATAATGAAGATGTAGTGGCAATTTTTCGAGAGCATGGCCTTCGAGCTGTTATTGTGGGTTTGGAATCCTTTAAAAATGAAGACTTGAATAGATACAATAAAAGGACAAGCCTCCAAGAAAATGAAAGGGCTGTTGAGATCTTAAAAAAATACGACATTGAGATCTATGCCACGATTATTTTGGACATGGGTTTTTCAAAAGAGGATTTTCAGCGGTTGTATGGCTGGCTAAAAAAGCTGGGAATTATTTTTGTAAACCTACAGCCTCTCACCCCATTAAAAGGGACAGAAATATTTGAACAGTACGAAAAAGATCTGATGATATCCAGAGAGGAATATGAAAAATGGGATTTGGCCCATCTGGTACTACAACCTCAAAAGATGTCTCCCAGAAGATTTTATTTTGAAATGATAAAGCTCTATTACAAGCTTACCCTAGAGCCGAAAAATGTGATAAAGCTCATAAAAAAGTATGGGTTTTTAAAAGTTTGGAAGCTTTCACTAGGAAGCAGTGCGGTAACGCTGCAGTATCTACAAAAAATAGGAAGGGGAAAATAGGTTGAAAAAATTACTATTAATCCAGTCCACGCCTTATGATTTGTATCGTAGGCCCATAAAAAAGAAAAAACTCTATTTTGTTGGGCTGGGGTTGCCCCTGCTGGCTGCTTTGACGCCTGGTGACTGGGACGTGGAAATCATTTTAGAAACCATTGAAGATATTCCCTTTGAAACCGATGCGGATTTGATAGCCATTGGCAGTATGGGACATGCCATTATCCGTTCGATTGATATTGCTGCGGAATTTAAAAAGAAAGGAAAGACTGTGATATTAGGAGGGTACATGGCCAGCCTTATGGCAGAGGAAGCCAAGCAACACTGTGATAGTGTGGTCATTGGGGATGCAGAGGGCGTATGGGAGACCCTGCTAAAAGACTTTGAAAAAGGAGTGCTAAAGGATTTTTATCAAGAGGAATTACAGACACTTTCCACGCCTCTTCCTCGTTTTGATCTCATTCACCATAAAAATATTGGAGATTTTTTACCTGTACAAGCAGGCAGAGGATGTCCCAATTCCTGTAGTTTTTGTTCTGTATACTGCCTATACAGAAATAGATATCTAAAAAGGGATATTCAAGAAGTGATAAGGGATATTGAACAGGTAAAGGCGCTGGGATTTAAAAAGTTTTTACTGCTAGACGATAACATTGTATCCGATCGAGATTATTTAATAGACCTATGTAGAGAGATAAAAAAATTGGGCATGGAATGGACTTCCCAGTGTTCTATCAAGATTGGAAAGGATAAAGAACTGCTAAGATTGGTGGCAGACAGTGGATGCACTGCTTTGAGCTTTGGCCTGGAAAGTATTTCTACAGAAAGCTTACAGTGTATGGACAAGGCTTGGGCAAAGCCTGAAGAATATAGGGACCTAATTAACAATATTCAGAGAGCGGGGATTGATGTATCCACAGAGATGGTAGTAGGGGCAGATGGAGATACCCTTGAATCTATTCAAAATACTGCTAAGTTTATTGAAGAAAACAAAATTGTTGTACCACGATTCTATATTTTAACCCCCATTCCTGGAACGAAATATTATAAAAAAATGAAGGATCAGAATCGGATTTATAATGATGACATTTATTCTTATAATGGCAGTGAAGCCGTTCATATACCTAGACATATGAGTCCCGAAAGGCTCACCAAGGCCTATTGGGATTTATATAACGAAGTATTTTCTTTCAATTCTATATTCAGAAGAACCATTTTTCGCAAGGAATTTTTCAAAAAGATGGATAGGTATTTGTTCTATTTAGGAGTCAACTTGTATTATAGATATCAGATAAAGAGAAAAATCACTCCAAATATCATTTAGGGAGAGAAAAAGCTATGAAAGTACTTTTGGTAAGACCACCCAGAATTAAACAAGCCGTCACCTTGGGAGAATTCATGTATAGCGAGCCTATTGGATTGGAAATTGTTTATGCCATGCTGGAAGAAAATCATGAGGTAGAAATACTGGATCTAATGACCGAGAATATAGAAATTGAAGAGAAGCTAAAGCATTATCAGCCTCAAGTGGTAGGGCTCACCACTCTATGTATTGATGTTCCTACGGTCATTCATTTGGCAAAAAGAATAAAGGACTATGACCCAACTCTGATCACCTTGGTTGGAGGCACCCAGGCCTTTCTGAATAGTCAATCCTTCTTTATAGAGACCATAGATCATGTGATGAAATATACCACCCGTAAAAATATGGAAGACCTCTTTTCCTATTTGCAAAAAGGAGAAAATCCTCCGCTGATCGATGGCATTTCCAGTCGTATCAATGGATTTCAGACCACTGCTCAAGAAGGAATTAACGAGTACATTCCTCCCAACCGGAAAGCTACGGCAAAATATAGAAATGAATATTCTTATTTTGGATACAAGCCAGCTGCTATTATGGGAACAGCACAGGGCTGCTCCAAGGGTTGTCATTTTTGTTTGCGTTGGAGAATTGAGGGCTATGGAGAAAGATACTTTCCTATGGAGGCGGTTCAGGAAGAAATCAGAAGCATCCAGGAAGAAACCATTATGATCTATGACAATGATTTTTTGCATAGCAGGGAGCGGTTGAAGGAGCTATGTGATTTTCTAGAAAAAGAGAAAATAGAAAAGAATTTTATTTGTTATGCCAGTGTAAACAGTATTCTGAAAAATAAAGAAAGCATTCAACGATTTAAAAAGCTAGGATTAAAGGCTGTTTTGGTAGGTTATGAAACCTTTAAAGAAGAGGAATTAGAAGAATATAAGAAAAAAACCAGCATTGAAGAAAGTCAAGAAGCCAGTCAATTTTTAAAGAAGATACAGGTAGATGTATGGGCCTCGTTTATGCTGCATCCGGATTGGGATAAAGAGGATTTCCATAGATTTAGAAGATATATAAAAAAATTAAACCCTGAAATATCAACCTTTTCACCCTTAACGCCTTTTCCAAATCTTCCTTTATATGGTGAGTACAAGAAGAGACTGCTGTTTTCTAAAGAAGATTATGAGCGATGGAGTTTTGGGCAAGTAACCATTGCTCCTTCAAAAATGAGTCTAAGACGATATTATTATGAGATATTAAAAACCCACTTTTATGTAAATCTTTTTCAAAATAACATAGCCTATTTGATTCGCAAATTTGGATTTTCTACTCTAATTCGTTTGGGCAGAGGTACGAGCAATTCTTTTTGGAAATATATGGTCCTCATCATAAAAAACTAAGACAAGAGGGGCTTGAAATAGCCCCTCTTTGAATTAATAGACCCGCTCAATAGCGTAGCCTTCCTGCTTCAATTCATGGATAATCTGTTCAATATGCTTATAGCCATTGGTCTCAACGGTCACCTCTAATTGAACCTCCATAAATCGATCCAAATTTTTAAACTGATTGTGATCCAGCTTGATAACATTGGCACTTAATCGTGCTAAAATTTCTGAGATTTTTGATAGCTCGCCAGGTTTGTCGGGAAGGTCTACCGAGAAGCAGAAAATCCGTCCCCTAGATATCAGACCTCTATTGATTAAGGAGGATATGGTAAGTACATCGATATTGCCACCACTTACCACACAGGCAATTTTTTTATTTTTTTCTTGTATCTTTTTGAGACCAGCAAGAGACAATACCCCTGAATTTTCTCCCACTAATTTATGCTTTTCTAAAAGCAGCAAAAAGGCTTCCATAATGTCAAAATCAGATACAGTAACGATTTCATCCACATAATTCTTTATGATGGAAAAGGTTAAATCACCAGGCTTCTTCACTGCCACACCATCGGCAATGGTGTGGACAGAATCCAAATAAGTCAGGCGATTATTCTCAAGAGACAGCTTCATAGCCTTTGCACCTTCAGGCTCAACGCCGATAATTTTAACATGGGGCTTTATAGCCTTTACTGCAGCTGCAATACCGCCAATCAGTCCTCCCCCGCCAATGGGCACCAGAATACAGTCTACATCCTCCAGTTCTTCTATGATTTCAAGGCCGATGGTTCCTTGGCCTTCTATAACATCCATATCATTAAAGGGATGGATAAACAGATAATTATGTTCTTTTTCCAATCTTTGGGCTTCAGCATAGGCCTCATCATAACAATCTCCCCATAGGACCACATCTGCCCCATAACCCCGAGTAGCCTCTACTTTAATAAGGGGGGTAGTTTTAGGCATTACAATAGTAGCCTTTACTCCCAGCATCTGAGCAGCGTAAGCAACCCCTTGAGCATGATTTCCTGCAGAAGAAGCAATCAATCCCCTTTGACGATCCTTGAGGGATAATTTGCAAATCTTGTTGTAGGCGCCTCTAATCTTAAAGGCTCCAGTAATTTGCAGATTTTCTGGCTTTATATAGATCTGGTTTTCACATTCTCCGCTAAAAACGGTGCTATAAAGCAGCTTTGTTTCTTTTAATACATGGGATAATCGGGCCTTGGCCTCAGAAAATGAAAAGGCCTCTAAAGCATTTGATGATGTCAATGCCTGTTTCTTTAAATTGGACATAATTTTTCCTCCTGTTTTTATAGAAATATGGGATGAAAAGACAATAAAAAAGGCCCATCCATGAAAACTATTGTTTCAAGGACGAGCCTTACCCGCGATACCACCTTGGTTGTATCCATTATAAATGAATACCTCTTAATCGGTTCTAACAAACCTACGTCATTAACGAGACGAATCGGTATCTTTTACTAGTGGAAAGAAAACTTTTCAGATTCAAAGACACAGCTCAGGAGCGATCTGTATTTTATGGCAGTATCGGTTCTCAGCAACCACCGACTCTCTGCAACTGCTTGATATAAAATACCCTTCTCCTTCTTCGCAGATACTCATGAAATTTTTTAAATATTTTATCTATTAAGTTAACATGATTTCAGAAAAAAGTCAAGGTGAAATTGCAAACGATATATAATGGCCTTATAGGAAGTATTGTATAAGGCTAAATTTTCTGAAAAATAATATTAAAAACATTGCAATTTATTACAAAAATGAATATAATTGATACATTAATTAAAAAATTCAGAGAAGTTTAATAATTATTTTTGAAGGGGGTATGAGGATGCAATGGTATTTGAACTTAAAGACAAGAACGAAACTTATCTCTGCTTACCTTGTTCTTTCTATGTTAATCGGTATAGTTGGTTTCATAGGTGTTGCCAATATGCAGACAATCAATAAAGGTATGAATGCCATGTACCACGAGAGATTGATTCCAATAGAAACACTAGGAGATATTCAGTCGAAAATTATATCCATACGCATGAATTTATATACCTTGCTCATACCCAACAATCAAATCGCTGTGACTGAGGTTAAGGATGCTATCAATCAGTTAAAGGGAGAGAACGATGCACTCATTCAAGAATATGCTGCTACTTTATCTGGAGAAGAGGAAGAGAATGCACTTAAAAATTTTCAGACGCACCTCAATGCCTATGGTTATGCCCAAAGCAAATATTTAGCATTGGTGGAAGCTGAGAACATGCATGGCGCACTCATTGCCTTTGAAAGGATCAAACAAACGGCGGATCAAGTACAGCAATCCCTCCAAGAACTCATAAAGTATAATCAGGAAATGGCCAATGAAATTAGTACCAACAGTGATTTGTTGTTTAAAAGATCGGTTGCTAATATGGGGCTTATTATTATTGGAGCTATCCTAGCGGCAGTCGGATTAGGCGTTATGCTCACCCTTATTATTACAAAGCCTTTAAATCAAGGATTGAAATTTGCAGAGAAGTTTGGAGATGGAGATTTAACCCAGCAAATAAAGACAGTTCGAAAGGATGAAATAGGATTATTGATGATGGCTTTGAATAAGGCCGCCATAAATACCCAGTATCTTTTAAAGGAAATTGCCACCCACTCTACGGAGATGCATGCTTCCAGTGAAGAATTATCGGCTACAACAGAAGAAGTGCTGGCTCAGATGCACAATATTGATACAGCCACTGAGGGGATTTCCAAAGGGACTGAGGATGCCAGCGCAGCCCTTGAACAAGTAAATATATCCTCACAGGAGGTAACTGCTTCCACCCACAGTTTGGCTGAAAAGGTGAAAGAAGGGAAGCTTTCAGCCCTTGAGATTGAGCAAAGGGCGGATAATATGAAGCTAAAAGCGGAGCAGTCCAAGGAAGCCTCAGAAAGAATGTATCAAGAGAAGCAAACTAGAATTCTACAGGCTATTAAAGAAGGACAGGTAGTAAAAAGGATTGAAGTCATGGCCAGCGGCATTTCTTCTATAGCAGAACAGATCAATCTATTGTCCCTGAATGCAGCCATCGAAGCAGCAAGAGCAGGGGAGCACGGAAGAGGTTTTGCAGTGGTTGCAGAGGAAGTCCGCAAGCTTGCAGAGGAATCTGCCAATACGGTAACCAGTATCCAAAGTGTAATTAAGCAGGTACATAGTGCTTTTGAAAATCTATCTGGCAATGCCAGTGAAATACTGGAGTTTATTGATGAAAAAGTTCGTAAGGACTATGAAACCCTCGTTAATACGGGGATACAATATAAAAAGGATGCTGCCTTTATCAGCGAGCTTATTCAAAATGTGCATGAAAATATGATGAACATTGCTGGAATTACCCAACAAGTAAATCAGGCCATAGAAGCTGTTTCTGCAACATCCCAAGAAGCAACTGCCGGTTCCCAAGAAATATCCAGTAATGTATCTCAAGCAGTTAACGCATTGGAAGAAGCAGCTCGTGTCTCTCAATCGCAGGCAGAGTTAGCGGAAACATTAAACCAATTGATCCAAAAATTCAAAGTATGATCATTGAAAACACCTTTCCAGCAAGGTGTTTTTTCCTGTATATATAAAGAGATACACCTGTAGAAATGGAAGATATGTAGTGGAGGACCGCTGTGTCCTCCAGCCGCCATATCTGATATAATAGATACAAGCCTTATTAAAAAAGAAATAGCTGATAGAAAGGAAGTACTATGAACCTACTAAGCATAGAAAATATAGGGAAAAGCTATAGTGAAAAACCATTACTGGATCATATTAGTTTTGGTATTGAAGAGGGGGACAGAATCGGCCTCATCGGTATCAATGGAACGGGAAAAAGTACTTTATTAAAAATAATTGCGGGGATAGAGACACCAGACAAAGGCCGGATTATCCGCGGAAATGGTATGGTGATAGAATACTTATCTCAGAATCCTTCCTATGATCTTGAGTCAACTGTACTGGAGCAGGTATTCCAGGGAGAGAATCCGATGATGAAGGTGCTCCGAGCCTACGAAGAAGCCATATATCATCCGGACTTTCCCAGTGATAAAATGCTTCAGCTTACCCAGGAGATGGATAGGTTGGATGGGTGGGCGATGGAAAGTGAAGCCAAAACCATCCTTACGATTCTTGGGATTGCAGACTTTGATAAAAAGATAGGCAGTCTATCAGGGGGACAAAAAAAGCGGGTAGCTTTGGCAGCAGCTTTGATTCGCCCTTCCCATTTACTCATTTTAGACGAGCCTACCAACCATTTGGATAATGATACCATAGACTGGTTGGAGCAATACCTGACCAAAAGAAAAGGTGCCCTATTAATGATTACCCATGATCGCTATTTCCTAGATAGGATAGTCAACCAAATCATTGAGTTGGACAATGGAGCCCTATATACCTACAAGGGAAATTACAATTATTTTCTTGAGAAGAAAATGGAGAGGGAAGAAATAGAAATTGCCAATGAAAAAAAGAGACAGAATTTATTTCGAAAAGAATTGGCCTGGATTCGTCAAGGTGCTCAAGCTAGAAGCACAAAACAAAAAGCTAGAATTGAACGCTTTGAAAAGCTGAAGGAAGAGGTCTCAAAAACCATGGGTGAGAAATTAGAGATATCTGTTGCCAGCAGCCGTTTGGGGAGGAAGGTAATTGAACTGGACCATGTTTGCAAAAGCTTTGATGATAAACTGATTATTGAGGATTTTGAGTATATTGTTCTCAGAAGTGATCGGATAGGTATTGTTGGACCTAATGGAGCAGGAAAATCAACACTCATGCAAATGATAGGTAAAAAATTGGAACCTGATAGTGGATGTGTGGAGGTAGGAGAAACTGTGAGAATCGGTTTTTTCTCTCAGGATACGGAACATATGCAGGAGCAGCAGCGTGTAATTGAATATATCCGGGAGGGAGCTGAATATTTAAAAACCACCGAGGGTGATAAAATTACTGCATCTCAAATGCTGGAACGATTTCTATTTCCTCTTCATCTTCAAGGAACACCCTTGGGAAAGCTTTCAGGGGGAGAAAAAAGAAGGCTCCATCTGTTAAGAGTATTGATGGAAGCACCCAATGTACTGCTTTTAGATGAGCCTACCAATGATTTAGACATAGAAACCTTGAATATTCTGGAGGAGTATCTTGAAAATTTTGATGGAGCTGTGATTGCAGTCTCCCATGATAGATATTTTTTAGATAAGATTGCTGAGAAAATATTCCTACTACCTGGTGACGGGAAGGTCATACAGTTTACAGGAAACTATTCTTATTATAAAGAACATAGTGAAACAAGCAGCAATAAAGCCAACATTAAAAGCTCAGAACAAGATAAAGAGGCAAAGAATAGTACAGATAAAGAAAGAAGCGTAGAAAAGAAATCAGTACTAAAATTTTCCTTTAAGGAGCAACGGGAATATGAAACCATTGATACAATCATTGCTGAAATTGAACAGCAAATAGAGGAAAAAGATTTGCAAATAGAAGAAGCTGTTTCCGATTATAGTCTTCTTCAGCAGTTGACAAAGGAAAAGGAAGGGCTTGAGGGGATCTTGGAGGAGAAGATGAAAAGATGGGTTTACTTGAATGAGTTGGCGGAAAAAATTGAAGAAGAGAGAATGAAAAGAAATATCAAATAAATTAAAATTGTTTAATAGGTAAAAATTTTCAATAAATTATTTTTTTAATAGCTATTGAATCCTTTGGGATTCAATAGTATAATGGTTTTAAATTCTTCTACAAAGTTAAATATTCACACAAGTTATGATGGAGAGAAAAATACTGATTTTTTAACTACAGAGAGCCGAAGATGCTGAGAATCGGCGTTAAAGCAGTATAGAATGATCGCTCCAGAACTGCCGAATTGAAATCTTGAGAGAGTAGATGAGGCCGGAAAGCTGCCATAGGTAGTCTGCCACCGTTATAGGGCTAAGGTTCAAGATTATAGTCTTTGACCTGATGAGGCAATTCCTGAAAATGAATTGCAAACTAGAGTGGTACCGCGAGTAATCTCTCGTCTCTAGAGCATAAGCTATGCTTTAGAAACGAGAGTTTTTATTTGTATTAAAAGTAGCCAAAGGACTTTGTAGAAATGTGAGTTTTGAAAAATCTGGCTAGATACTAAGCCTTAGAAAGATTCATGGAGTAAAAGCAAAGAACAAATTCTTAGCAAGGGCATAAAAAATGCCAATATTTTGAAAAGGAGTTGTAATCAAATGGCAAAAAACAGAGATCAATGGGGTTCGAAGGTAGGGTTTATACTTGCCGCAGTAGGCTCCGCAGTAGGGTTGGGCAATATCTGGCGTTATCCCTATTTGCTATACTCAAACGGTGGCGGGGCCTTCTTAATTCCATATTTTTTCGCTCTCTTTACAGCAGGGATACCGCTTTTGATATTGGAATACGGTTTTGGGCACAAATATAAAGGGGCTACGCCTCTGGCCCTGGCTAGAGCAAATAAGAAATGGGAGTGGCTTGGATGGTGGCCGAGTATTAATTCATTTATTATATTGATCTATTATTCTATGATACTAAGTTGGGCAGTGAACTATCTTGTTTTTAGTTTAACTCAAGCCTGGGGTGCAGACACCAATGGATTTTTCTTCGGAGATTTCTTGCAGTTATCCGGTGGACCCTTTGAATTAGGGGGCATGGTATGGCCAATTTTCTTCGGAATAACCGCAGTATGGTTTATCAACTGGTTGATTTGTTATAGGGGCATTTCCGGAGGAATTGAAAAGCTAAATAAAGTATTGCTGCCAACCCTTATCGGGATTATGATTATCATCGTAATTCGTGGTGTAACGCTGCCGGGTGCAACAGTGGGATTAAATAAATTATTTACACCAGAATGGTCTAAGGTAATGGATCCAAAGGTATGGATAGCTGCCTATGGACAGGTTTTCTTTTCACTTAGTATTGCCATGGGTGTTATGATGACCTATTCCAGTTATTTACCTGAAAAGACAGATATTAATAACAGTGCTTTTATGACTGCCTTTGCCAATAGTGGATTTGAATTTTTAGCAGCACTGGGAGTATTCGGAATTTTAGGGTTTATGGCTACCAGCCAAGGCGTAGGGATTGATGAAGTAGCCTCTCAGAGCATTGGCTTGGCCTTCGTAGTTTTCCCAAAGGTTTTTACCATGATGGGGGCCTTAGGCAGGATATTTGGTGTATTGTTCTTTGCATGCTTGGTTTTTGCAGGATTAACCTCTTCTGTATCTTTGGTAGAGGCCTTCTCATCAGCTATTATTGATAAAACAGGTATGGATAGAAAGAAAGTAGTTACCTTCGCTGCCATTGGAGGCTATTTGATTAGTATTTTCTATGCGACGGGAGCAGGATTATATTTCTTAGATATTGTAGATAACTTCATTAATTCCTATGGTATCGTTGTCGTAGGACTTGCAGAGGCCTTCGTGGTTGGATGGCTGCTAGGGCCCCATAAGATTAGAGAACATACCAACGCTATTTCCTACTATGCGATCGGCAGCTGGTGGGATATCATGATCAAATATATAACACCAGTAGTACTGACCTATATGCTAATACAAAATCTGATTAATGAAATCCGCTCTCCTTATGAAGGGTATCCAACAGCTGCGCTGGCCATTTTTGGATGGGGTGTCATTGCTGTGGGGATTGTTGGGTCCTTATGGTTAAGCAAAAAGGTATGGCAAACCGATGGCTTGCAGAATACAATGCCAAATGGCAAGGAGGTGGGCTAGATGACACCAACGTCTATTGGATTTTTCCTCTTCGGAGCCATTGTTCTGTGGGGTGGTTTGGCATTAACCCTGACCATTGCTATAAAGGGTGAGAAAAAATAAAAGAAAAAGCCCCTTATTCCTAAAAAAGCATTCTTTTAGAAATGAGGGGCTTTTAAATTTGACGGGCTTACCGTCGTCTCTATGTTTAAAATTGATAACCCATAAAATATAGCCGCTGTAAATGGGAGAACCAAAAGACAGATCCACAGGGAAAGGAAGGCTAAAATTCCTCTTGACACAAGAGACTATATGGAGTAGTCTGATGACAATGGTTTGCCCCCTTGCTTTCGGTGAGGTGGGCGGGAAGGAGAGGATTGAAACTGTGCTGAATTATAAGAAGCTTGCGTTTTGGACTACTGTTGTAGCTGTTGTTGTCTGTGTTGTTGCTGCAGTGTTTTTTTTGACGAATTCGAAGGAGCTAGATGAACCGATTGAGACAGCGTTAGAAGGAACAGATTATTCGGGATATAAGGAGCTTATTGCAGAGGCAAAAGATGTACTGGAAAATTTTGACGGGAACTACCCGGCAGAGGAACCATTCAGCAGTGTATTTTATAGGCATGGGGACTATGAAACCCTTGGTTATCTGATAAAAGACATTGATGGCAATGGCATAGATGAACTCATATTTGGAGCAAATACCGATGGCTGGGATGACGGAAGCTGGGATGGCGTCATTTATGATATCTATACGATAGTAAATGGGGAAGTGGTTCATGTGCTAAGCGGGTGGGAACGAAACCGATATTATCTCTGTGAAAACGGTTGTATTGCCAATGAAGGCTCAAGTAGCGCCTTTGAGTCCAACTACAACTATTATACATATAATGGAACCGAATTGACCTTGGTGGAATCTGTTCTATACTACAGTTTGCATGATGAAGAACATCCATGGTTTTATTCAACGAAGAATGAACCTGATATTAAAAATGCTGAACCGATCAGTCAGGACAAGGCTGCAGAGATTATGAACAGATACGTACATGAACATCCACAATACACACCATTTGTTGAATATCGTGGTGGGCAAGGGGGAGGCCATCTTAACGGGGGAAACACTGATGCCGACCCTGCCGTGTAAACAGGAAAAAGGGCGGACAGCCGAAACTGTCCGCCCTATCACAGGGATTTATACCCGGTTCACTTTTTGTTCCTAGGATATCCGGCCTACTTTGGATAGTCTCTTTTTACAAAATAAAGTTAACTAGCTTACTACATAAGGAAAAGAGCCACGATGAAGGTCACTACGAATCCTATGCTCACAGGGATAATATTTTTTCGGGCCAAGTCCAAAGGATTCACATTACAGATAGCTGCCACAGGAATGATTCCCCAAGGTATAATGGTTCCGCCCCCTACCCATATAGCCGAAAATTGTCCTAACACAGCCAAGGTTTCTGTTTTGACATTTATGGCTGATGAGAAGGTTTGTGCTAGGGAGCCAACCAAAGGAAGGCCAGAGAATCCAGAGCCATCCAGACCTGTGATTCCTCCAATAACCATCTGAATAAGTGCTACGGGGAATTTTGCTAGGGAAACACGATTGGCTAGATACATACCCAAATCAGACAGAAGACCTGTAGCATTCTCTCCTAATATTTGCTGGGCAATGCCTTCACTTCCAAGGAAAAAGAAGGCCCCTATAATAATAACTGGTGCAAATATTCGAATACCGAAGATAAAGCCTTCTCTTACATAGTCCGTAATTTTCTCCAGGGAGTTGACAAAATTATGTTGAATAATGGCTACACAACTCATGATTAAGATAGCAGTTCCCCCTACGAGGGCTGTGGCATCTCCTCCGCGAAGCTCATACTTGTACATTACAAAAACGTCTAATAAGAAGATCAGCGGTGTAACAATGGCAACGAAATAAACTCCAGCAGTAGGCTTTGTATGTTCAACAACTTCTGCTGTTACGGCTACCTCTTTGAAATCTTTCATTTCTCTACGCATCATGAAGAAAGAACATCCTACGGTGACGATACTCATGGTAAGCCATAGAGGAATACTGGCTTGAATCAATGTTAGAGGATTTTCAATAGCTGCCGCTTTGGCGGTAATAGAAGGGGCTCCCTGTATAAAGTAGTCTCCTGAAAGGGCTACACCATGGCCAAAGATATTCATTGCCACCGCTGCCCAGATTGCTGGCAAACCTGCTTGTATGGCAGCAGGCAGCATAATTGCACCTACTAGGGCCACCGCAGGAGAGGGCCATACAAACCAGGAAAATAGCATCATGACAAAGCCAAGACAAAAGAAAGCAATCGTAGGGTTAACCATAAATTTTTTAAAAGGCCGCATCATCAATTCATCGGCGCCAATGTCCCGGAGTGCATGGGACATTGCAACCACTAGGGAAATAACTACAATAATACCCCAAAACTCATTCCCCGAGGCGATCAAAGCATTATAAACTACTTGGACCGCTGTTAACAAGCTTCCAGAAGAAAGAAAACCAATGATAAAAATACCCAGGATACAGGGCAATACCGTATCCTTTCGAAAAGCCATGGTGATTACAACGACTAAAATCATAAGGACATAGGCGTAATGCATAATTGTCAGCTGTTCCATCATTTTCCCCCCATTTTTTATATATTTTTATTTGCTATAAGAGCCACCAAAATCAGTTTCTAGGAGCACAAAGCATTATCCGCTACTTCTAATTTCTTGTTTTTTACCAAAGGTTGATTAAAGATATCTTTTAATCCCAATGCTGTTACTTCAGCCTGGATTTTTTCTGCATCCAAGCGATATAAGCCCAATTCTTTCATACGTTCAAAATAAATACTTCCTGAAAAAGTAAACTTTTTACCCATGCCTTCCTCTGTGGCCATTTTTTCCTTTACGAAGGCAATGGCATCCCCTACAGCCAGTTCTCGGGGAAGTTGAAGGAGGGGATTGTCTGCAGCAAGTCTTACACTGTTGTGGCCTGCCAGGAAACCGGTTATAATTGCTTCTGTATGACCTACAAGAAGACCTGCCTTTTCACCCCCGCAAAATAGATTATCCACACCATCAACCTTTAAATGATTGTCACGAGGAGCCATACCAAAATATCTCATAGAGTTGCCCTTTCCACCAGCATAGGGATCTTCATAGCGGGCGTGTTCAAACCCTGGTATTTTTCTAAGCCGCTCTAGGCTAAAAAAGGGAGCCATCAATTTAGCATGGCCTGTATCCAATAAGATTACATTGTCTTTAAATTCTGGAAGTGCATATTGTTGACAAGCTTTTGTTCCGAGATGATCTTCGATAAGTTCTTGAGGAAGGGGGATAATAGCAACGCCCTTACTGTTTAGTTCATTTTGTATTTCTTGAGATAAGGATTCTTTAAAGAATTTACAGGCACCGCTCATGGCTCCGATGCTGCCATCGACTTTCTTTCCTATCATTTCTTCTACACCGGCTAAATTCGTAAGGCTGACCCTGCCGCCGAAGCTTGGACAGCGTAAGATGCACATGGCACATCCATTACCATATTTTATACAGTTTCCCATAGGACCAGCAGTGCCAGTGGTATCCACAAACACATCTCCTTTAAAAACCCGGTCCAATTGGTCTTTTACAGACAAAATTTTCTTTCCATCCATAGAAACCTGTATAATTCGTGACTCAAAGACAACTTCTATATTGAGTGATTTTAAATGTTCTAATACAGCACCATAAGTATCGGCAATGTCGTAAAGATTCACATGCTTATGACCAGGAAATTCTATATTGCGATGCCTGCTGTGGGTATCACATATTTTGAAAAGATCACCACCGCCTAAAGCAATCATTTCTTCTGTAGCAGTATATCGTCCATTATTTCGCATAATACCGCCAACTAAGCCGGTACCTAATAACATATCGGTTCTTTCTAAAAGGGTAACCTGAGCGCCTGCCTTTGCAGCAGCTATTGCAGCACCACATCCAGACCATCCTCCTCCAACAACTACAACCTTTACCATTGTCATTTCCTCCTTATATGAGTTTTACTCTAAATCAGTCTTTTATTAAAAGAAAACCATATTCCCAAATTAAAAAAGCAATTGGTGTAAGAGACCAATTGCCTGTTTCACAAAATATAGAAATATTCTGTCGTGAACACAAACAAGATAGCACTCCACCAGGATACCGGTGACAGTCGCAGAGCTATTAACCCTGAAACCAGATATGCATTGTAGAGCCAATACATCCTTCGGTGCCTTCCCCTTTCAGCAGGTTTCTCTGGTTTCTCTAAAACCTCCCCCTGTTTACTCTTGTCAGGCACGCCTCTATCATGAATAAATATTAATTAGTATGAATGATATCAAAATTTAAAGGCCATGTCAACAATAATCAAATATTACCAAATAATTCAGTAAGCTGGAAATATTATGGAAATACTATTTTTTTTAAGGTAAAATGGTATAGAAAAGAATAATATCTTATTTTTGCAGATAGAGAGGAATAGGAAATGAAAAGAAAGCTACCCTATAAAATATTGATTGTAGATGACAATCATAATAATCTATTTTCCCTCAGGAAACTGATTGAAGCTTACATTGAAGCTGAAGTTATTGAAGCAGATTCTGGACAAAAAGCACTTCAACAAATCTTTAGAAATTCAGTAGATTTAATGATCCTAGATGTACAAATGGAAGAAATGGATGGATTTGAGATAGCTTCTCTGATAAAGCAAAGGCAAAAAACCAAGGATATACCCATTGTATTTTTAACGGCTTCTTTTATAGGAGATGAGTTTAAAAAGAGAGGATTTGAAGTAGGTGCTGTGGATTATTTAACAAAACCTATTGACGAATATCAATTAATCAATCGAATAAATTGGTATTTGAAAGTAATTGAAAAGGAGAGAAATCTCAATCGAATATTAGAAGAGAAGGTAAAAGAACAGACCAGAGAGCTGCGAAAGGCCAAGGAAGAGGCAGAGGCAGCCAATGGGGCAAAGGATATATTTTTGGCCAATATATCCCATGAACTAAGAACACCTTTAAATATCATACTGGGTACTACACAAATGCTAAAGTTGTATTTAACCAGGGATGAAGAAATGGATCGGGAACGGGTTGAAAAGAAAATAGATATGCAGGTTCAAAATTGTTATCGTCTCTTGAGATTGGTTAATAATCTCATTGATATTTCCAAGATAGACACAGGACATTTTGATATAGTAATGAAAAGCTGCAATGTAGTCCAATTCGTTGAAGCCATTACCTTGTCCGTTGCTGAATATGTTGAAGATAAAGGAATATCTCTGATATTTGATACCGATGTAGAGGAAAAAATGATTTCCTGTGATTTAAATGCTATGGAGAGGATTGTTTTAAACCTTTTATCCAATGCCAGTAAGTTTACACCGCCAGGGGGAAAAATTTATGTCAACATTGAAGATCTAAAGGAAATCGTCCGAATATCTGTGAAAGACACGGGGATTGGAATCATTCCAGATAAAATTAATCTCATTTTCGAACGATTCAAACAGGCAGATGAACTATTAACTAGAAAACATGAAGGCAGCGGCATCGGGCTCAATCTAGTAAAATCATTGGTGGAAATGCATGGCGGTGAGATTTCTGTCCGTTCTGTATACGGAGAGGGATGTGAGTTTATTGTGGAATTGCCTACTAATTTAACCTATGTAGGTGAGGAAGAAAATCTTTTAGAATACAATTCCAGTGAAAGTGTTGTTCAAAAAATTCATGTGGAGTTTTCTGATATCTATTTCCTTGGAGCCGTATAAAAAGGTAATAGTCAGGATTTTTGTACCAAGGAGGAGAAAAAATGAAGTGGTTTAGTAGAATAAGTATTCGAAACAGGCTAACAGCAGCTTTGTTAATATCAATCATGGCTTTCATAGGCTTTGGTATTTATACCATGATAGGCATGCATGAGCTGCAGCAAGTAACCCATAATATTTACGAAGATCCTTTGCATATTGCCTATATAGCCAATGAGGTAAGAGTAGATATGATTAAAGCCCAAAGAGAGATAAGAGAATTACTTCTGGTAGAGGATGAAGCAGATATTCGAGAAGAAATTGAGAGCATCTCTGCTATCCATCTTCGTATATTAAATAATTTAGATAGGCTCAAAGGAGAAGGAAGGTTAGAAGAAAATCAAATTCTGGCAGAAGAAATCAGGGCAGATTATTTTACATGGAAGCAAAAACATGAACAGGTTATGAGATTGGTTCTAGTAGATAATATAAAAGATGCAGAGGATATTATCCTTATGAGCAATCGTGTACCAGCGGAAAGGATGGAAGATAAGCTGGTTCAAATTGATAAAAATGTAAAAAATGCTGCAAGTCAATTAAACGAAAGGGCCAAGAAAATAGAAGAGCACTTAAGGGCTGCTGGTGTCAGTCTAATGCTTATATTGGGAAGTTTCTGGGCAGTATTTTTTATGCTAGTCAGCAGAAGTATTGTACAGCCCATTAACCAGCTGAAGGATAGCATGAATGAGAGTATCCTCTCTGGAAAGCTTACCCAAATCCATTTGTCGGGCAACAATGAGATTACAGAGATGGCTAGATCCTACGATGTCTTGATAGAAAAGCTAGACAATGCTTTTTGGATAAAGGACAGACAAAATTTATTAAACCAAGAGATATCCAGTGCAGAGTCACTTCAAGAATTAATTGAAAGAGCATTGCGTTTTATTGCTCGAGAAGTGAATGCAGGAAAGGGTATTTTCTATAGATATGATGCTGTCAATCAGAGCCTCCATTTAGCAGCCTCCTATGCTATCACAGAAAAGGAACAGCTTATTAGGGAGTATAAATTGGGAGAAGGAATTCCAGGTCAAGTGGCCCTGGAAAAAAGGGCCATACTTTTAAAAAATATTCAAAGAGAAGAAAGCTATATTCAAACAGGAATCTTTAGGGAAGCACCTCTGAACGTCTATGCTCTTCCTTTGATATATGAAGAAAATATCTATGGCGTAATAGAGCTGGCATCCTTTCAAGGCTTTAACATTCAAAAACAAGAATTTTTAGCACAAGGGGCTGGAATTCTGGCGATTAACCTACATGCCGCCATTCAAAATCAAAAGGTAAAGGATTTATTAGATATTTCTGAAGCGGCCCAGCAAGAAACCCGTCATACAGCCAATGAATTGACAGAAGCAAATCGGATATTGGAAAAGCAACGGGAACTGCTTCAACAGCAAACTTTAAAGCTTCAGCAAAGCAATGCAGAGTTAGAAGAGCAGCAGCAGCAGCTTCAACAACAGAGTGAGATCCTCTATCTAACCAATTCCCAATTGGAAGAACAGCAGCAGCTGATGGAAGAACAATCCAGGCTTCTTAGTATCAAAAATAAAGAATTAGAAGCTTCAAGAATGGAATTATTGGAACGATCTAAACAACTGGAAATATCCAATCGATATAAGTCAGAGTTTTTAGCCAATATGTCCCATGAACTGCGAACGCCTCTAAATGCCATTATTCTTTTATCAAAATTGATGGCCAAAAATGAAGGTAAGCTATTGGATGAGGCGCACCTGGAAAAAATAGAAATTATTTATCGCTCTGGAAGAGAACTATTGCGTCTTATTAATGATATTTTAGACTTATCAAAGATAGAGGCAGGAAAGATGGAATTATATAGAGTTTCTTTTCGTACTCAAGAACTGATTGATGAATTGGAACAGTTCTTTCAAGCTTCAGCTAAAGAAAAGCAATTAGCCTTTATCATAGAAGATTCCGTCAATGCTACACTCTTTGGGGATCGATATAAGATATCTCAGATTTTGAGAAATCTCATCTCTAATGCCATTAAGTTCACAGAAAAAGGCTCCGTAACCCTATACATTACCTACGATCAAGAAGTAGAAGAGGGTGTTCTTTTTTCCGTAAAAGATACAGGAATTGGAATTAAAAAAGAAAACATAGACAGAATTTTTCAGTCCTTTCAACAGGAAGATGGATCCACATCTAGAAAATTCGGAGGAACGGGATTAGGCCTTTCTATTTCTAAAAAAATGATAGATCTAATGGGAGGAAAGATTCGGGTCAACAGCAAGGACGGAGAGGGGAGCACTTTTACTCTATATTTGCCTAATATGCTGAATGCCAAAAAAGAAACCTATGTGCATAAGGAATACCTTCAATCTCTAGAAGAGGTTGCTGCCACTAGTACAGAAACTATAGGACTTTTACAACCTAAAAAAGTTATTTTGGTAATTGAGGATGATGAGATATTTGCTCAACAGCTGCATAGAATCATAGAAGGGATGGGCTTTGACAGTGTTCTTGCTACAACAGGGGAGGAAGGATTGGTCTGTGCCAGAAAGTATATGATTGACGGTATTCTCCTTGATCTGATACTGCCTGATATCAGTGGTGTTGAAGTCCTAAGAGAACTAAAGAGCACAGCAGAGTTAAGAAATATTCCGATCCAGGTTATTTCGGCTAAGGAAAAGAACAATAAACTGCAAAAAATGGGAGCTGTGGGCTATCAACAAAAGCCCATAGCAGAGGAGGACATATCTGAGACCGTTTTAAAGATGCTGGCTATTACAGATAAAAAGAAAAAAAGAGTACTGCTGATAGAAGATAATCCTAAGCTAAAAAATGCTACGGAGGCTCTTATTATTCAGGGAGATATGGAGATAAAAACAGTAGAAACAGCAGAAAAAGCAAAACTTCAAATCCAAAAGGGAGCCTATGATATGATTGTTCTAAATGTGGAACTAGAGGGAGGAAAAGGTGCCGAGATTTGTAAATATATTCAGGAGAAAGGCTTAGAAGTACCGATCGTTGTGTACACTGGAAAGCCCTTGACACCAAAACAAGAAAAAGAAATTAATCAATATGCGGATAGCCTGATTGTCAAAACTGCCGATTCGGGAGAACGATTGCAGGATGAAGTAGCTTTATTTCTCCATCAAGTAAAGAAAAAAGAAGAAAAGAAAAGTCTTTTTTTATCTAAAACTTCTATGGAATATAACCTGCAATTAAATGGAGTAAGAATATTGATTGCCGATGACGATCTGCGTAATATTTTTGTTTTGGCTTCGGCCCTTGAAGATTATGGGGCAGAAATATTGGAAGCAGAAAATGGGGAGGAAGCTCTCGAAATATTACAGAAAGAGCAGGTTGATTTGGTACTAATGGATGTTATGATGCCTAAAATGGATGGACTGGAAGCCATTAAGAGAATTCGAAGAGATGAGCGTTTAAATCACCTACCTATTATTGCCATTACTGCAAAGGCATTAAAAGAGGATCGGCAAAAATGTATGGAAGCGGGAGCCAATGACTACATTTCAAAACCCATTGACTATGATATTCTTATTCGTGTAATAAAAGCTTGGCTGAAAAAATAATGAGGGAGAAGTTAAATGAGCCTGTATGTTTACTATGGCAAAGATGGAATAAAGCATATCATTTTAAATGGAGAATTGGATACAAGAGAAAAATTTCTCAGGTTGATAGATTGTCTGCAAGACAGTATGGGACTTTCATACATTACTTTTAAAGACAATCACATGCTTCCCGCGGATATTATAGATGTACTGCATAGTATGCAGCAGCGTAATAAAGTTAAGATATTTGTATTAAAGCCCTACTTATATTCTTACTTGTATAGGTTGGGTATCTTTAGTTATTATGTATCGGGAAAACACATCTTAGGATCTTCAAAAATAGGACAAGAAGCTATAAAAAGTAGTGATATGAATCAGTGGGAAGTAGGGGATTTTTTAGAAGAAATCTATCATTGCTATGGATATAACTATACTCGTTACCAAAGGGATAGTATATTAAGAAGAATTAAAATCTGTATGTTAAAAGAGAGCATAAAAGATTTTAGCTATTTTAGGAAAGCAGTATTGGAAGATGAAGGACTATTTGAACGATTGTTTCTAGAGTTTTCCATAAATGTAACAAACTTTTTTAGAGATCCACAGGTTTTTTCAGCTATTAGGGAAAAGGTATTGCCCAAGCTGCAATCATTTCCATATATCCGTATATGGTGCGCAGGCTGCTCTTCAGGCCAAGAGGCATATTCCATAGCAATTCTATTGAAAGAGCTAGATATGTTGGAGAAAGTACAAATTTATGCCACAGATATCAATCCTTATGTATTAGATGAGGCAGAAAATGGTCTATATTCCCTCAATGAAATAAAGAAAGACATTGAGAATTATAGAGAAGCAAAAGGGCAAGGAAGCTTTATGGATTACTTTTACTTAAAAGAAGGATACATGGAGGTTATACCAGAGATAAAAAAGAAGGTCCTTTTTTTTCAACACAACTTGGTGGATAATGGAATTTTAGAAGGATTTCATCTAATATTATGCAGAAATGTACTTATCTACTTTGATAAAGATTTGCAAAAGAATATTTTAAGGAGTTTTTATCATTCTTTGAATGAAGATGGATTTTTAATCCTTGGAAGCAGCGAGACAATTTTCTGCAAGGAAGAAGATAAAAATTTTTATCCTTATGATATGGAATGTAAAATTTTTAAAAGAGCATAAAATTTTAAAAAGGAGATTCCTTATAAAAAAGAATCTCCTTTTGAGGTAAAAATCAATTTTTAAAGCTGTGGACTGGTGCTGGAATTCTGCCTCCCCGGGCAATGAAATCTTGGCTGGAGAACTTACTGACAGCCATGATGGGAGCATATCCTAATAAACCGCCAAATTCTGCAGATTCTCCTACGGATTTTCCATAGACAGGAATAATTCTAACACCGGTGGTTTTGTTATTGATGACACCAATGGCAGCTTCATCAGCAATGATAGCAGATAGGGTGCTGGCAGGGGTATCTCCAGGAACAGCTACCATGTCCAAACCAACGGAGCATACTGCGGTCATAGCTTCAAGCTTTTCTAAATTAAGAGAACCTAGTTTTACCGCTTCGATCATCCCTTCATCTTCACTGACAGGAATAAAGGCGCCGCTAAGCCCGCCAACATGAGAAGAGGCCATAATACCGCCTTTTTTTACTGCATCATTGAGTAGGGCTAAAGCAGCTGTGGTGCCATGACAGCCACAACTTTCCAAGCCCATTTCTTCTAAAATTCTTCCAACACTATCACCAATAGCTGGTGTTGGTGCAAGGGATAAATCTACAATCCCAAAGGGAACGCCCAAACGAGCAGAGGCTTCATGGGCTACCAGCTGACCGACTCTGGTAATTTTAAAGGCTGTTTTTTTGATGGTTTCGGCTAAGACATCAAAGCTTTGTCCTTTGACGTGTTCAAGGGCAGATTTGACTACCCCAGGGCCGCTGATGCCTACGCTGACCACACATTCTGCTTCTCCTACCCCATGGAAGGCTCCTGCCATAAAAGGATTGTCCTGTACAGCATTGGCAAAGACTACAAGCTTGGCACAGCCTAAGCTGTCACGATCTCGGGTCAGATAGGCCGTCTTCTTTATGATTTCACCCATATCTCGAACGGCATCCATGTTGATGCCTGATTTTGTGCAGCCAACATTGATAGAAGAACATACCTTTTCAGTGACAGCAAGGGCCTCTGGAATAGAATCTAAAAGGATCCGATCCCCCTTGCTGTAGCCTTTTTCCACAAGGGCAGAAAAACCACCGATAAAGTTGATGCCTACAGTTTCCGCAGCTTTATCCAGTGTTTTTGCGAAAGCCACATAGTCTTTATCTTGGCTGGCCTGAGCAATAAGGGCCATGGGTGTAACAGAGATACGTTTATTGATAATGGGAATACCATATTCTGTTTCAATGGCTTCCCCCGTTTTTACTAGATTCTCCGCATACCTTGTAATTTTATCATATATTTTTATTCTGGATTTTTCTCCATCGCTGTCGCAGCAATCTAAAAGAGAGATACCCATGGTAATGGTCCGGATATCCAGCTTTTCCTTATCGATCATGCGTATGGTTTCCATAATATTTTGATTATTGATCACGATATTCAACTCCTAACTAGATTGTATGCATGGAACGAAAGATATCTTCATGCTGAATTTTAATAGACATACCCAAATCCTTACCACAAACCTCTAGTTTCTCTTTCAGTTCCTTAAAATCGATGGGCATTAGGGCTAAATCTACAAGCATAAACATGGTAAAGTTTTCTTGCAGAAGGGTTTGATTGATATCCAGAATATTTACCTGATATTCCTTAAGTACTGTAGTCACCCCGTGGATAATCCCGATTTTATCTTTCCCAAATACAGTTATAAAAGCCTTCATTATAGATCTACTCCTTTCTTTTCTAAGTATTTCCCGCTTTGGATAAATAAAAACAAAGAGACTAAATGGGTAGCATCTAGTCTCTGGAAATACGGATTTCATATGAAAGAAAACACCTCATGCTTTTTTAAGACATACAAAAAACATAAAGTATTGCCCTTTATAAAAATCCTCTGTCCTTTTACCTGAGAGTTTCACCAAGTGATCTTGATTTTCCCCTTCGGTGCTCAATTGAGTCTCTCCAGAGGCTCGTCCAATAACGGTCTAACCAGTATTCCGCTATCTTCTACCGATAGATGCAATTGTCCAATGAATTTACTGTTCTTCTATCATAAACCATTTCCTTATAAAATTCAATCATCTGTCAAGAAAAACTTTAGTGACCCATACTTTCCAAATACTCATCGTAAGTCATTTGCTTGTCGATCATGCCAGAAGGGGTAATTTCGATGATCCGATTGGCAATGGTTTGGATAAACTGATGATCGTGGGAGGTAAAGAGGACATTGCTCTTATAGTCTCTTAAACCGTTATTCACTGCGGTGATAGACTCCAAATCCAAGTGGTTGGTGGGTTGATCCAGTATCAATACATTGGCACTGCTTAACATCATTCTTGAGAGCATGCATCGAACCCGTTCTCCTCCCGAGAGAACTTTGGCTTGTTTTAACGCTTCTTCGCCTGAAAAGAGCATTCTGCCGAGAAAACCTCTGAGGTAGCTTTCTGATTTTTCTTCAGAAAATTGACGCATCCAATCTACTAAATTTAACTCCACATCATTGAAAAACTCAGAGTTATCCTTGGGGAAGTAAGCCTTGGTAATGGTAATTCCCCATTTGAATTGACCGCTATCAGGTTCCATTTCTCCCATCAGTATTTTAAAGAGGGTAGTATTGACAATCTCTCTCTCCCCCACAAAGGCGATTTTATCTCCTTTGGATACGGTAAAGCTGATGTTATCCAGAATTTTCTCTCCATCAATGGTTTTACTAAGGCCATCTACGTACAAGATATCGTTCCCCACTTCTCTTTCAGGTTTAAAACCTACAAAGGGGTATCTTCTATTAGAAGGCTGTATATCGTCTATAGAAATCTTTTCAAGCAGCTTTTTACGGGAGGTGGCTTGCTTGGATTTAGAAGCATTGGCGCTAAAACGAGCAATAAAGTCCTGCAGCTCCTTAATCTTTTCTTCCTTCTTCTTGTTCTGATCCTTCATCATTTGGAGAGCCAATTGACTAGACTCATACCAGAAGTCATAGTTCCCTACAAATAGCTTGATTTTTCCAAAATCCACATCGGTCATATGGGTACAAACCTTGTTTAAAAAATGCCGGTCGTGGGAAACAACGATAACAGTACCTTCAAAATTAATTAGGAATTCTTCCAACCAATTGATAGATTTTATATCCAGATGGTTCGTAGGCTCATCCAAAATCAAGATTCCCGGCTTTCCAAATAGGGCTTGGGCCAATAGGACCTTTACCTTTTCTGCGCCAGACAAATCTGCGACCTTTTTATAATGAAGGTCTGTACCAATTCCTAGACCCTGTAGTAAAGAAGAAGCCTCTGATTCCGCTTCCCAGCCATCTAATTCTGCAAATTCCGCTTCCAATTCAGAGGCTTTAATACCGTCTTCGTCGGTAAAATCCTCCTTTGCATAGAGTGCATCTTTCTCCTTCATGATTTCATAAAGTCTAGCATTGCCCATAATAACTGTCTCTAGTACTTCATTCTCATCGTACTGATAATGATCCTGCTTCAATACAGACATACGAAGTCCATGAGGAATATTTACATCTCCTGTATTGGGTTCAATCTCACCAGATAATATCTTTAAAAAAGTACTCTTCCCTGCGCCATTGGCGCCGATAACACCATAGCAGTTGCCAGGTGTAAACTTTAAGTTTACATCCTCAAAAAGCTTTCGTTCTCCATATCGTAAGCTAACATTAGTAACTGTAATCACGTTATTATCATCCTCACATGAATAATTTGAACAATCTTCGCGCTATTATATCATATATTCCTTGCTACATCAAGGAATATAGAATTCTTCCTAAGAAAGAATTTCTGTAGTAAAGGATTGTCTTTGCAAGCTAGAAATGTAAAAGGCGACTTTTTCACAAATCTTTATAACATTGGGATATAATAGAAATGAACATAAATTTTGAGGCATTGGGTATACAGCTAGAATAAATCATACAAGGAGAGAAGCCTTTGAAACCTTCTATGGAAATTTATCGAAAAAGAGTGGCTTGCTATACAAAGAAATCGGAGAGGATACTTCAGGAAATCCATAAAGTTAGCCGGCTGAGAATACTGGTAGCCATCGCTGCAGGTATTAGCGCCATATTTTTATCCAAAAGCAGAGGCAATGTCATTACTTGGGGTGTAGGTCTTTTATTTGCAGCGATTTTTAGCTATTTGATTTATATACATAGTGATTTGAAAAAGAAAAATCAATACATCTGTATTTTGAATGAAATCAATCAAAACTCTTTAAAGCGATTGACGGGGGAATGGAAGAGCTTTGAAGATAGGGGAGAAGCCTTTCAAAATGGAGAACATGCCTATTCTATGGATTTAGATATTTTTGGACAAGGCTCTCTTTTTCAGTGGATTAACACGGCCCATAGGGTCTTAGGCAGGAGAAAGCTGGCTCAGATACTTACAAGTATTCCTAAGAGCAAAGCAGAAATAGAAAAAAAACAAACAGCCATACAGGAATTATCCAAAAGACGATGGTGGCGGCAGCGCTTTGAAGCTGCTGCAATAGAGATAGGAGAAGAACGGGGAGACATAGATAATCTATTAGGTTGGAGCAAGGGGGAGGAAACCATCTATTCGAAAACATGGGTAATATGGACCTTCCGATTGCTGCCGCTGCTAACAGTTATAATGCTTCTACTGGCATTCCTGCTAAAAATAATTCACTATTATATCCCTTTAGCTCTTCTTCTCTTTCAGTTTATCCTTCTTTCTGTCAATAGCAAGAAACGAGGCCAGCAATTGGATAGTATCTATAATCATAAAAATAGCATCAAGGTCTATGGAAAAATGCTCAAGCACATTGAGACAACTTCCTTTCGCAGCCAACAACTTCAGGAATTGAAGGAGAATCTGAAGAATGAAAAAGGCCTAAGTGCTTTAGAACAGTTAAAAAGATTAGAAGGGATTGTGGATCGTATTCTTCATAGAAACAATACAGCATTTTTCCCTATCAACATACTATTGCTGTGGGACTATCAATGCTTGGTGGCTATAGAAGATTGGAAAAAACAATCGGGAATTTTTTTGGAGACATGGCTTCAAACCCTAGGGGAGATAGAAGCCCTTTGCAGCTTGGCATTGATCCCCCATGATTATCCCCATTGGTGCCTTCCTCATATTGAAGAAACACCTTTCGTGTTCAGTGCCAAAGCTATTGGACATCCTTTGCTAACTGAGAAACAGGTATGCAATGATATTGCTTTTGATGGCTCCAATAGGGTTTTACTGATCACAGGCTCTAATATGTCTGGAAAGAGTACATTTTTAAGGACACTGGGTTTTAATCTAGTACTGGCCTATGCAGGAGCTCCCGTTTGTGCCCAATTCATGGAATGCTCATTGATGCATATTTATACCTGCATGCGTATCAGTGATAATCTAGAAAAGAGTATTTCTTCTTTTTATGGAGAACTCCTCAGAATAAAAAAGATCGTTGAAGCCACAAAAGAGAAAAAACAAATATTTTTTCTGCTAGATGAGATATTCAAAGGAACCAACTCTCAGGATCGGCACCTGGGGGCCAAGATACTTATCCAGCAGCTCTATCGGCAAGGGGCACTAGGATTGGTATCCACCCATGATTTGGAGCTGGGAGAAATGGAGCAGGAAAGCGGAGGGACCATAAAAAATTATCATTTTCAAGAACACTATGAGGACAATCAAATTTATTTTGACTATAGGCTGAGACCAGGAATTTCTAAAACAAGAAATGCCCTCTATTTGATTAAGATGGCAGGAGTAGAAATCGGAGATATCCATCTTGACGAAAATGGAAGGAATTAGAAGACTTATATAGAATGAGAAAATGTATTTGGAAACAATGGAGCTATCTAGAAGGAGCATGATAATGAAACGCAAGCCATTGATTTATTTGTCATGGGTTTTCCTAGTGATGATTTTGGGAATAACCTCAAGAAAGATGTGGGCCTATCTCCCCGATTATATTGATTTGTATTTAGGAGATGCATTGTGGGCACTGATGATTTATGGTATCCTGGGAGTTTTATTTAGGGAGTTGTCGATTAAAAAGATAGCAATAGGGGCCCTTCTGTTTTGCTATTTCATTGAGTTCAGCCAATTATACCATAGACCTTGGATAGATAATATTCGCAGCACAACATTAGGAGGACTTGTGTTAGGCCATGGGTTCTTGTGGTCAGATCTCATGGCCTATGGAATAGGCATTGGGATAGGCGTTTTGATAGAAAAAACCTTTCTACTGAATAAAAGAAATTTGTAATCATGACCTAAAAAGAAAAAAACTGTATTCAAAAATGTATATTTAAAAGAAAGATGCTTATCTCTTTTAATAAACAATGTAATAGCTGAGTAAAGTAGCAAAATAGGACTAATCATTACCCCTAAAAAAAATATTGCCTTTAAAAGATAGAACATAGCATCATCTCTTTTCTGTATTTTAGTTTCTAGTTCCCCGAACATGCTCTAACCCCAAAGTCTCCAAGCTCTATGCCTTATTCTGACTAACCAAATCAAGTTGTAGAGTTAAATTTTAGACTCAAAGAGGATAGATGGCTCGGTGCTTATAGAAATTAATTAAATGTAGTGGAGGACCTATGTGTCCTCCTGTTTGGCAGATAACCAGTCAGACACACAGGTCTGTCCCTACTTCGTCTGGTTTTTGCCGAACAGCATTCAAAATCTTTTATCACTTCGCTTTTTTAGAGCATTTAATAACGATAAAATAAACATTACTATTGATATGATAAACAAAGGCAGCATAATTATTGTCACTATTTTAGATTTTGCTAGATTTCCTGCTATAAAGAATAGACTCAATAGAAGTGTAGATACTCCTATAAATACGTACTCTCTTTTTCTCGTAGAAATAATGATTATGCTAATTAATAATATAATATAATCCACTGACAATTTTATCTTCCTTACTCTAATATTTTCTTTTGCTTCAAGTAAATTGCTGTAGAAATTTGCAGTATCACCTGTATTCCATGAAGTATTTTTATAGTATGTTACTGAACTTCCAATCACATCTTGATTATATCACACAAATTTCCATAATAATATATTTCTGGAATGAAATAGGATCTAAAGGGAATGTACTGGTACATAAAACTTTTTTGTTTCCTTTCACTCCCATTTCATTCCTATCCAATAAAATTTATAAAGAAAAGCTTTTATTCTATAGGAATATATATGAACATTGAAGAAGCAAGAGAAGTAGTATATTCTAGTATATAGAAAGCTTCTACAACAGGAAGAGAAGACAGCAGGCATTGTGATATCTTACTCCAGTGAAATTCCTACAGGATTACTATAAAAAAAAGGACAGAATTAGCGCTTAGGATTTTATGCCAAGCATCAACCATCTCCCAAAGACCGGCTGACTGTTCAGCGTAGTTGATACTGCTGTTAGAACGCATGCCTTGAGCGCAGCGAAAGGAATGGCTATAATTATGAAAGAATTTATATCTAAAAATATTACCGTTTTAATATTGTCTACTCTATTGCTTGTATCAGTTTCTTATAGTATAAAGACTAAAACTGAATTAGATGAATTTTTAATAAAAAAAGATATTAAAGGAACTTATGCTATGCAAAATGAAAACATAAATGATTCTGAATACTTTGTTTTTGTAAAAGATTGTTTTTATAGATATAAACAGTTTGAATTGTTAGATGAAGGAGCTTATGAAAATATTTATGATAACATATTCGTTTTAAAAAGAGATAATATAAATGAACAAATCATATTCACCAACGAAAAAATTTACTTTTTTGACAGAGAACGAAATAGTATTTCAGTATACTCTAAAATTTCTAATGTTCCAACATTTATAAATATAGACATAGAAACTAAATAAGAAGAGGACAACCCCAAACTAAATAGCAAGATTTTCAAACAAAAAAATAATTATAGACCAGGATATCTATGCACAGCGAGATGTTTCTGTTAAACATGGTTTAAGATCTTAAAGCATTGGTCTAACGACTCTGTGTTCCGCCCTAGAAAGATTTGTTTTTTAAAAAATATGTATACAGTATTCAAAACAATGGAGGGGAAGAAAATGACAGGAAGTACACTGAAACACTGGAATAATTTTAAACTGAAGGTGCTATTAGAGGGAATAGGTGTAGGTCTAGTGGCAGGAATAGTTGTGGTTTTTTATAGGATACTGCTTAATGAAGTGAGTGAATTCCGCAATCATATTTTGATATTTTTAAAGAGCCATGGAGTGGAATACACTTTCATATGGTTTGGTGTATTGATTTTAACTGCCCTTGGGATAGGTATATTGATCCAAAAATTGCCTATGATAAAGGGAAGCGGTATTCCCCAAGTCAAGGGGGTGTTGTTAAGACAATTGAAAATGGAATGGTTAAAAGAGCTGATTACAAAGTTTTTTGCGGGGATTTTGACCGTGGGCCTGGGTCTTTCATTAGGAAGAGAAGGTCCGTCGGTACAGCTAGGATCAGAAATTGGGTTAGGTGTAAGTCGTTTACTGAAAAGACATCACCTGGAGGAAAAATATCTAATCACCAGTGGAGCAAGTGCAGGGTTAGCTGCTGCTTTTAATGCACCTTTGGCAGGGGTGATGTTTGCTTTAGAGGAGCTTCACAAAAACTTTCCTCCTGTAGTAATGATTTGTGTAATGGGCTCAAGCCTTATGGCCGACTTTGTATCTAAGCATTTCTTTGGATTAAATCCGGTGTTCCAATTTGAAAATGTGACACCGCTTCCATTGAAGTATTATGGATTTTTAGTTGGATTGGGAGTCATAGCAGGTGTGATGGGAGGTCTTTTTAACTATACACTGTTGAAAGTACAGGATATTTATAAAGGAATGCATTTTGTCAAAGACATTTATAAGCCTATCATTCCTTTTGTAATGGCAGGGCTGCTTGGGTTGATCATGCCTGAAATGCTAGGGGGAGGACATGATTTGATTGAAAAAATGACACCTGCTGATTTAATGCTCTCTACAGTTCTGATCTACATCATTGTGAAGTTTGTTTTTACAATGATATGCTATGGTTCAGGGGTGCCGGGAGGCATATTTTTGCCCCTATTGGTAATCGGTGCCCTAATTGGAAAGCTCTATGGGCTGATACTGGTAGAATACTTTGACTTAAGTGCCAGCTATGCCGTTAATTTCATTATTTTGGCCATGGCTGCCTATTTTACAGCTATTGTAAAAGCGCCCATCACAGGGGCTGTATTGATTCTAGAGATGACCAGTTCTTTTCAACACCTTTTAGCCTTAATTGTTGTGGCTATGACGGCCTATGTGGTGGCAGATCTGCTGCACGTACCTGCTGTATATGATGCATTGCTGGAGAAAATGCTAGGGAATGGAAGCCAAAATAAAAACACTTACAAGAGAAACAGAAAGACTATTTTAGAAATCCCCGTATCGATTGGTTCTATATTTGAATATAAGAAAATCAAAGAAATCCAGTGGCCAGGACACTGCTTAATTGTAGGAATTCATAGAGGGGAGAAAGAAATTATTCCTAATGGAGATACACAGATATTTCAAGGAGATCGGCTGATCGTACTAACGGATGAAGAGGAAGGCTGTGAAATTAAGCCTGTACTTTTATCTATGGGTGTGGAAAATCTAAGTCAGGCATTACAATCATAAGGGATAGATATATAATAGTAGGTACATTAGCAGGCAATAGGATATAATAGATAGAAAGAGATAGACCTATAGATTGGAAAGGACTGTTGACATGAATAAAGCCTTAATACTGGCGGAAAAGCCTTCTGTAGGAAGAGATTTGGCCAGGGTATTGAATTGTAAAAAGAAAGGAAATGGATTTTTCGAAGGAGAGAAGTATATTGTCACCTGGGCTCTTGGACATTTGATAACCCTAGGAGATCCAGAAGTTTATGATCAGCGCTATACTGCATGGAGGATAGAGGATCTGCCTATATTGCCAGAACGGCTCAAACTTGTAGTAATCAAGCAGACGAGCAAACAGTTTTATGCTGTAAAAGAACAAATGCAGCGGAAGGATGTTAGCGAAATTGTCATTGCTACTGATGCAGGACGGGAGGGTGAATTGGTTGCCCGATGGATACTTGAAAAAGCCCAAATTAAAAAACCACTTAAACGTCTTTGGATATCTTCGGTGACTGATAAAGCCATAAAGGAAGGTTTTCAGAAGTTAAGAACTGGAAAAGACTATGAAAACTTATACCATTCTGCAGAAGCACGCTCAGAGGCTGACTGGCTGGTGGGGATTAATGCTACAAGGGCATTAACTACAAAGTACAATGCTCAGCTTTCCTGCGGCAGGGTACAGACCCCTACTTTGGCCATTATCGCCAAAAGGGAAGAGGAGATCCAAAATTTCAAACCCAAGACCTTCTATGGTATCATTGCTGCTGCTAAGCAGATCAAGTTCACCTGGCAGGATAATCAGAGGAAAGATATCAAGACTTTTGACAAAGATAAGATAGACCGAATATTTGAAGCCTTGCAGCAAAAGAATGGAAGGGTTGTAAAGATAGATAAAACTCACAAAAAAAGCTTTTCGCCTCTGCTCTATGACCTGACTGAGCTGCAGCGGGATGCCAATCGTATATTTGGATTTTCTGCCAAGGAGACCCTCTCTATTATGCAAAAGCTTTATGAGGAACATAAGCTGTTGACTTATCCACGAACGGATTCACGATATATTTCTTCAGATATTGTGGATACCTTGAGGGACAGATTAAAGGGATGCGGTATAGGTCCCTACAGCACCATGGCTGGAAAGCTATTAAGACAGCAAATCAAAGCCAATAAAGGTTTTGTGGATGACAGTAAAGTTTCTGATCATCATGCTATTATTCCAACGGAACAGGTTGCCTTCTTAAATGATTTAAATGATAAGGAAAGAAAAATATATGATTTGGTAGTCAAACGGTTCTTTGCTGTCCTCTGCCCACCCTTTGAATATGAACAGACCACTATCCAAGGGAAAATAGGAGAGGAGTTGTTTATTGCCAAGGGAAGAAGGGTTATTTCCCAAGGCTGGAAGGAAGTCTATGGAAAGCATTTCGAGGAAGAAGAGGAAACTGATGAGCTTTCTGAACAAAACCTTCCTATTATAAACCAGGGAGACTTGCTGGAGAATATTGTCCTTACCAAAACCCAAGGGCAGACAAAGCCTCCTGCACCCTTTAATGAAGGAACTCTTCTCTCTGCTATGGAAAATCCAGTAAAGTACATGGCTGGAGAGGATAAGGCATTAATCAAAACCATGGGTGAAACAGGAGGTTTGGGAACTGTTGCCACAAGGGCAGATATCATCGAAAAACTATTCAATAGTTTTCTAATTGAAAAGCGAGGAAAGGATATTTCCATTACTTCCAAGGGAAAACAACTTTTGGAGCTGGTTCCTGAAGAATTAAAATCTCCTGCTTTGACAGCTCAATGGGAACAGAAACTGGGAGCCATTGCAAAGGGGAGCCTGAAAAAGGATATCTTCGTGCATGAAATGCGCAGCTATGCCAAGGAAGTGGTAGGACAGATCAAAACCAGCGATGAAGTTTTTCGTCATGACAATTTAACTAGAACCAAATGTCCAGAATGTGGAAAATACATGCTGGAAGTCAAAGGGAAAAAAGGAAAAATGCTCATTTGCCAGGACCGGGAATGTGGTCACCGAAAACGATTGGCCACAGTTACCAATGCCCGCTGCCCGAACTGTCATAAGAAATTGGAACTGCGGGGAGAAGGAGACGGACAAATCTTTGTTTGCTCCTGCGGCCATAGGGAAAAGCTCTCAGCTTTCCAAGAAAGAAAGAAGCAGGATAGCAATAAAGTTTCTAAAAAAGATGTATCCAAATACTTGAACCAACAAAAGAAGTCAGAAGACCAATCCATTAATTCGGCCTTAGCCGATGCTCTATCCAAGTTAAAGCTTAAATAGAAAGGCCCCTTTCCAGTTCAAAGTGGAAGGGGGTTTTTGATATAATGGGAAAGTTTTACTTTTCTATTATATCAAAAATAGGGGTTGTAGGGGAGGCAGTCCCCTGCTGTACTAAGGAGGGTGCTCAGACTGCGGCAGCAGTCGTCGAAGGGAACCTAGGGTTCCCTAGCGAAAGCGTTCTTAGACGCTCTTTTGATATCTATAATTGTACAATACTCCCAGATATTACATTCCCAATAAATCCAGTTCTCGTTATATAATGAAACCTATAAGGGGTGGTCCTTATACTTGTTACTGAACAAACTTTGATCAAGATGAAGGAGATGAACATCCATGAAAAAGATGAAAAAAGGATTATCTGTAGTATTGGCATCAACTCTTTTAATAGCACCATTTAGTTCAATGGCAGAGGCACAGGTACAATATAGGATCAGCGTACAAAACCAGGGCAGTAGGATCGTTTATAGCAGTAGAGTGCCGATATCTACCAGCTATAGGATAAGAAATCTATCTTCTCAGATGAAAATCTACATAAGAGATGATTTCAAACTACCTTCTCAAACTCCAGCGGAGATAAAAGAAACACCATCCAATTCAGGTCCTCAAGGACAGGTACCACAGCCGAAACCTACGCCACAACCCCAACCAAAAGAGGAAGTAAAACCTGCTCCAGCTCCACAGCCAACACCTCAGGAGCCTCCAGCAGCCCAACAACCTGCAGAGAGCCCAAAATTTCAGGCAGGAGTTTATGAGATGTTGGGACTAATTAATGAAGAACGTGCAAAAGTAGGGGCTTCACCCCTTCAGCTCCATGAAGCAGCAACCTTTGTTGCTCAAGAAAAGTCTGATGATATGGTGAGGAATAACTACTTTTCCCATACTTCTCCGACCTATGGAAGTCCCTTTGATATGTTAAAAACCTTTGGGATTAGTTATTCTACAGCAGGTGAGAATATTGCCATTAACTCCAGCGTTCAAAGAGCGCATGCAGCCTTTATGAATTCCGACGGACATAGAAGAAATATACTCAATCCTAATTTTACCCATGTAGGTATCGGAATTGCTAAGGATGCAGCAAATTCTAACAGTTATCGAATTACTCAAATGTTTGTAACACCGAGGTAAAAAAATAGAAAGATCTCAAAAAACTACCCTTGGGTAGTTTTTTGAGATTGCTGACAAAATCACGTTCTTCAAAATATAAAAGAGAGGAAGTGATAGATGGGATAAAATTTTGACACGAAGGAAAGCAAAATTCTATCCCAAGGAAGCAAGATACTACCCCTTAGCCTTCATTGACATCCCATAGGGAAAATGTTATCATTTCCTTAACATAGGGGAATGGGTGAGAAAAAATGCTAATCATCACATCGGAAAATGTTATTGAATATGTACTTCAGAACACGAATATATTTGAAAGCAAAAAGGTTTTTGTAGAAGATATCAGTGACTTTAATCCTGAAGAGGAAAAGGAAGGCTTTGTCAACTATATCTATAGAGTTTATGACCATGAACATTCTGTAATCGTAAAGCAAGCAAGACCCTATCTTAAATATTTCGGTGAAGACTATGGATTGACGCCTGAAAGAAATTTTTTGGAATATGAGACCCTAAAATTAAGGGGGACCATTGTTCCAGAGTACACACCAGAGATCTATTTTCTAGATAAAACAAATAATATTTTCATTATGGAAGATCTATCCTATCTTAAGATTATGCGCTTTCAGCTCAATAAGATGGCTAGATTTCCAAAGTTTCCACGGCAAATCGGAGAGTATTTGGCAAAGGCAAACTTCTACACCTCAGAACTTTATTTGGATCCCGAAACCCATAGACGTCTCCAGGCAACTTTTATAAATGTCCACATGCGCTCTATTATGGAGAATGCAGCCTTTGTAAGAGCTTCCTTTGGGGGACTGGACTATAATACACCTAATAAAAAGCTTTTGAGCCTATCGGAAATGGTTTGGTCTAAGGAAGAAATTCTTTTGGAATGTTATAAAATGAGAGATATCTTTATGAAGAGGGGTGAATGCCTTCTTCATGGTGATCTGCATACATCCAATATTTTTATAGACTCAGAAAAAATGAAGATTATTGATATGGAGTATACCTTTATGGGTCCCTATTCCTTTGATATGGGATATCTCATTGGCAACTTTATATCTCAAATTGCCGCCTTTACCTTTAAATCCAATTTAGATGAGGCAACGAGAGCCGGCTATTGCGGGTATTTGCTAAGTACCATCCAGGAAATCTATCACCAGTATATCTATTTCTTTAATGAATGCTGGGAGAAGGACGCCAAAGAAGAGTATAAGAATCTAAAGGGTTACAAGGAAGCCATTTTAGATACCTTCTTTACAGAGGTCTTGGGTTTTGCAGCCTGTGCCAATATGGTAAGGCTCATATCCTTAGCTGGTTTTCCGGATTTTGATGTCATAGAAGACAAAATAGATAAATGTAATGCCCAAGGGCTATCGGTTCTAATCGATCAATTTATGCTTCTAAACAGGCATAAAATAAAGTCTATAGAAGAATTGATTCAGATTATTCTAGAAATACAAAAGGACTATATAAAAAACATAAAATAATAAATGGCTTTGGAGTTTAATCCAAAGCCATTTATTATACCAATTTAGTTGTCCAAGATTCGCAATTCCACACATCGGTGACAATATCACGATAAAATTCAGGTTCATGGCAGAT